>CAYXKC010000050.1:0-11244 GCA_964465295.1 uncultured Methanomicrobiaceae archaeon
GCTGAATCCGGATAAAATTACCCCTTATACAAAAGCCGGGATGAAAGCCTCCTATAATTGGGATGATTGTAATTACGGGCCACAGCAGTGGAGGCCGTATAAAGAACCTCTGAATATCTCAGACAGTCCGGATGACGGCCAAAACGGGTGGTATCTCATGTATGTCAGGGCAAATGCTACTCCTTACGGGGGCAATCCTGCAATTTACAGGAGAGGCAATGTCCTTGTAAATTATTCATTTACAGATCTCGCCGGAACGGCTGCCTTCCACGTGATAGGTTTTGATAAAACGCAGAAGTGCAGGACAAACAGGCAGGATGGTTACGGGGCATCAGGTTTTTTTGTATCCGGAACGTCTGAACCGGGAGAGGCTCCTCCCGATTCTTCGCCGATGAGATCGTGGAATAATGCTGAGGTAATCCCCGCAGGGAACTACGACAATGAAGAGAGCTTGGAGCCGTACTTTTATTTCATTCATTTCAATCCATTGTCCGGAGGGCTTGATGCACTTCATATTACTGACGATCCTGTGCTTCTGAAGGGGAGGACTATAAGGACAATCGCCACGTCGGGGAGCTTTTACATTACTCATACCGGCGGGAATGTAATCGATGACCTGCTGATAGTAGTCTGCGTCGATGAGATACAGCCCGAAACATTTGAAATTGAGCTGGAAACCTCATTATGCGGGAGGGAGTAATATGGGGATTGATTCAGATTTCACCTTGAATGAGATTGCTTTAATGTCTCTTTGCGGAGCGCTGATCTTTGTATTAAAGACTGCCTTAAAACTGCCTGTGCACCTCCCCGGGCACTCAGGCGTATTCTGGGTCATACCGATGATAGTCGGAATTGCAATGGTAAGAAAACCCGGGTCCGGTCTCTATATCGGGCTTATTTCGGGGCTCTTGGCTTCTTTCTTCGGAATAGGCGCCCTTCATATATTTGACCTGCTGAAATACCTTTCAATCGGATTTGCGGCTGACATCTGCGGGTTTGTTTTCAGTTACAGGCTCGACAACACTGCGGTTGCAGTCCTTACGGGAATTTTCTCGAATCTGGTGAAGATGCTTGTAAATTATGGTGTTCAGCTTGCACTCGGAGTCCAGCCTTTTTTTATTGTGCTCGGGATTGGCGTAAGTTCTATCTCGCATATCATATTCGGAGGGATAGGCGGCCTGTTATCTGCATATATCATTAGAAGACTGATGAAGGCTGGGGTGATAGAGAATGAAGGAAATGAAGGAACCCCTGGTATCGATTAGGAATCTCTCCTATTCATATGCCTCACCCTTTCTCCGTAAGAGAAAAGAGGCCCTCTCTGGTATCAGCTTTGAGATATATGAGGGTGAAAGGATTGCTGTTATCGGGCCGAGCGGATCAGGGAAATCAACACTTCTCCAGTCGATAAACGGACTGGTCCCCCACTGCAGAAAGGGTCGGATGTCGGGTTCGGTCGTAACAGGCGGAATGGATACGGCAAAAAACGGTGTGGCTGCGATCTCGGCTGTTGTAGGCATGGTTTTCCAAGACCCCGATCACCAGATCTTAAGAAATGACGTTGACTCCGAGATTGCCTTCGCCCTTGAACAGTCAGGACTTTCCTCCGCTGAGATTGAAGATGCAATTTCTGAGGTCACCTGTCTGATGAAGATCGGGCACCTCAGGGGAAGAGAGATCGCCGAGATATCCTGGGGTGAGAAGCAGAAAGTTGCAATCGCCTCGGTGCTTGTGTCAAAACCACGCCTGCTGTTGCTGGATGAACCCCTTTCGGGGCTTGATCCCGAATCAGCCTCCTATCTTCTGGATATCCTTGAATCGATCAACAGGTCGGAGAATATTTCTATTGTTCTTGTCGAGCACAGGATCGACGTTCTGGATTCTTTTGCAGAGAGGATTCTCTATCTGGATTCCGGAAAAGTCGTTCTTGACCATCCTGCAACAGAAGTATTTTTCGGAAAAAGCAGTGCAGGCGATCTTTTTAGTGAATTCAGGTCTTTCAGGCAGGTGACATCTAACGGAGATTCGCTGTTTGCCGGCTCCGAAAGTCCGGGAAATGGTTCATGCCAGGAATCTTCGCTAAGGCTTGAAAATATTTCCTTTACATATCCCGGAAGAGATAAGCCTGTGCTCTGGGATATCAGCGCTGAATTCTTTCCGGGTCAGGCTGTTGCAATATACGGTCCTAACGGTTCGGGAAAGAGCACTCTTTCAAAACAGATGAACAGACTTTTATCTCCGGATAACGGGAGAATTTTGTTTTTTGGTGAAAATATTGTTGGGTGGACTGTTGCAGAGACGGCGGCGAAGGTTGCACTTTTATCCCAGCATGCCGACTATCAGCTGTTTGCCGAAACACTGGAGGAGGAGATCGCTTTCGGGCCCGGAAATCTCGGAACCGAACGGGCCAGGACAGAATATTTAACGGATAATTTACTTGAAATTCTTGATTTAGGGCATCTGGGCAGAAAGGCGCATCCGCTTAAGTTTTCAGTCGGGGAAAAGCAGAGGGTTGCGATTGCAGGTTATCTTGCAATGGATACGCCGGTTGTAGTTATGGATGAACCGACACTCGGGCTTGACCCGGTTTTAAAACAAAATCTCATTAAAATTATCGGAATTTTAAAGCAAAGGGGGAAAACTGTGATTATTTTTACTCATGATAGGAATTTTGGATCTTCTTTTGCAGAAAAGGAATACTATATTGGCAGGGGGCAACTGTCAGAACTGTAAGTCCAAGTCGTTTGCTTTGTTTATAGCTTGTAATTATGTTAAGTTATTCTAGTTAATTTATATTACAATAAATTAATTTCACTTAAATGAGATAGTACAATAAGCAGTAACTACTGTCAGGATTCTTTCAGTCTAGGCAGGCCGGGTGTTGCGGGGATGAAAAAAAAGAGGAGTATCAACTATATCAGTGGCGATTCTTTTGTCCATAACCTTGATCCAAGGACAAAATTATTCATACTCGTATTGATAAGTCTGACAGCCTTTATATCATCAGAATTAACTGTAGCAGTACTACTTTTCATTCTGGTATCCACACTGGCATTTTTATCAGGATTATTCACTGAATGGCTGAAGTCTTTGAGGCTTATTGTTCCTCTCCTCCTGTTCATAGTATTGATCGAACTTTTTTTCTGTCCGGAAAGTGGCGGAATGATTTTTTTTTCAGGGCAGGTCGGTATCCTGAATCCTGTGATGAATGAAGGCAGTATCGGGTACTCAGCGTTTCTTGGATTCCGTCTGCTTTCAATCGCCGGTATTTCTTTTCTTTTTATACTGACAACAGGTTATAGCGATTTTATCAAAAGTCTGCAGCTTATGAAGATCCCCTCAATCATCACATTTTCCATGGGTTATGCCCTCCGGGCAACAACGGTTCTCTCGGGAGACGCAAATGCGGTGATGGATGCCCAGCGTTCAAGAGGCCTGGAATTCGATAGGAATTCATTTTTGAGAAACAGGAATAAACTGATTGCACTCTTTATCCCTTTGACGGTAACTGTGCTGAACAGATCGTCCCAGGTATCTGATGCGATGCAGTGCAGGGGTTATGGGGGTGAAGAAAAGGAAACTATCTACAACCCTCCGTCTTTTAAGAGGAAAGATTTTGTAGTCTGCCTGCTCTTTGTTTTTTTTATTTTTCTCTTATGCATCAGCGGTTTGTTGAAGGTGAATGTATAATATGGCTGGTAATTATTTTGGATTGATGAACTCTTGGAAGATATTGTCACTTATCTTTGCCGCATCCTTCTTGATTCAGGGTGCTTTTGCAGCGGAAATATCTTCAAGTCCGATTTCGGATGCAATGCATGTAAATATCAACACCGCCAACGGTGCCGGATATTACATAAAATTTGACGGAGGAGGGCTGAATGCCCTCCACCTGACTACAAGTTCCAGTGACCCTTATGGACAGTTAACCACGTCCTCACAAAAGAGCGGATTTTTTTATATTTCTGATACGGGAGGGAGGGGTTTTTTCAACGATATCATACTGATGGTTGCATTAAGGAAGCCCTATGGTGAAGAGGAGTCTCTTCCTGATAATTTAAATATCAAAATCAAATCAAGCGGATATAGGTGGACGCCTACAGGTGTTCTGAACCAGCCTCCTGCAGAAGAGGATATTACATATATTTCCGGGGCGGTGGATCAGGTATTCACGCTTAATTCCATATCATACGGTCCGCAGGCATGGAAACCTGCAGGAAACAATGATCCACTGAATTACCCGATTTACGGGGATCAGGATATGGGAAACGATGAAGAATTCTATATTTTCTTTGTAGATTTGAAAGTTGGAAACCTTGGAGATAATTCATGTCTCGCTGAATTATCAGATAATGGTATGGTTAAAGTGGAATATACAATTGAAAATCTGGATTCTGGAATGGTGGCCTTTAACGCTTATGGGTGGTGTGCTGAGAATCAGGCCAACCAGGGGGAAGGAATCTCGTGGACTAATGCTTTAACAGGAAGTTCTCCCAGTGGTTATGTAGTGGATCTCGTTGATTATTCGGGTGGTGAGGGGGGAAGCGCCTCTTCAGGAATGATAACCTATGGGGATGATGCTGGAGCATCAGATTACTGGAAACCAAAGGTGGGAAATCTAAATCTTTCATCTTCTCCCACCGGTGCGATGATATTTATCGACGGTATATATTCCGGGCAGACTAACTGGTCGTTTACGGATATGCCCGCGGGAAATTATCTCGTACACCTGGAACTTGAAGAATATGAAAACACAGATCCAAAATGGCTCGAGGTCAGGAACGGATACGTTACAGAGGAGCATTTTAATCTGACACCCGGGAAAGGTTCTTGTTTTGTGTCATCAGTACCTGAAGGCGCTGATATTTTTGTGGACGGGACTGATACTCTCTGGCATACGAATTCAATAGTTCACGGGATCAGTTCGGGAAACCATACAATAAGTGTTTACAGGGGAGGGTATGGAGAACTTTCCGCGAATGTCTCAATAAAAATGGGTGAAATATCTACTGTCACGTTTTCCTTTGAAGAAAAAAGTGAAGGAAATTTAAATAATGAAGTATTTCCCGGGGAAACCAGGTTGCAGAAGCCGTTAAATGTGGATGAAAGCGCGAATGGAAAAATCCCGGATACAATTCGCCCCGAAAACGATCTGCCTTCTGAGAAAGGTCCAATTGAATCGTTTATATCAATGTTCATAAATTTGCTTTTCAAAAGTGAAAATCCAGGAGTATCTCCTTCTTATGTGAAATCATTGAATAAATCGGAAATTAATGAAAATATATCCTCTTCTCTGGCACCTTTGGATTATCCTGAAACTGATAATATAACATGTACAACAGCTCCTGTTGGGGCGGTGGGCAGGTTATATGTTACTTCATATCCTGCTGACCTGTATATCACAATCGATGGGAAGGCTACAGATTACAAGACCCCGAATATGTTCTACGGGTTAAAAGAAGGCTATCATGAAATCTCGGTAAAAACACTCGGTGAATCTCCGGAATGTGCCAAAAAAGAGGTTTGGGTCTCTTCAGTTGAGGATTCTTTGGTACATCTCAAACCGGGGGCAAATGAGGAAAAGATCATGGTGACTGTCGAATCAAAGGATTTCAGGGATTTAAATTTCATGATAAGTGGAAAAATGCCCGAATATACATTCCCACATAAAGTCTCTGTATATAGGACCGGTTCCTTTATCTCGGTGTATGAGGGGGGGAAATTCTACTCCTATTATGTTGATTCCGATTACGAGGACTCAGTTCTGAAAATAAGCAGGACTGATAATTTTGGCATAATCAGTGTCTATACAAAGCCTGAAGGGGCGAGAGTTCTGGTCGATGGTCAAAATACCGGCCTCATTACACCCTGCAATGTTGGAAACATTTCAGGCGGCAGCCATATTGTTGGTGTTTCAAAGGATGGTTACTGCCCGCAGGAAAAGGAGATTTTTTTGGTTAATACCAAAGATACTGTTGATTATGAACTGAGATTTGTAATTGAAGAATATCCATATGGCAATCTGCAGGTTGACAGTACTCCTCATGGTGCCATGATTTACCTGAGGGAGGCCTATACCGGGATGAAAACACCATATACTTTTAGCCATCTTCCCATTGGAACGTATGGAATTGAGATTGTGTATAACAGGACTGTATACGATACCAGTTCGGTCACTATCGAACCATGGCGTAAGAATCCGCTAATTGAGTATAACGTCACACTGGAGATTTGAGGATATTGAGGATAATGAAGCCCGATGTTGGTTGTTGCAAACTTGGGGGCTATTCTCTTTTTGTAAAATATGTTAGTTTAATATGGTTTACTTGAGGTCCAATATAAATGCATATATTTGTTAAAAATCAATAATTGAGCATGAAGAACTTAAAGGTGATTTTTCTTCTTGGGGCAATAGTCTGTGGACTTGTCTTCATGTGCGGCTGCACAGGAACAAATGAGCAGGCGGTGGGCCGGACTGGTGATCAGACTCCTGCCGCAACAGGGCAGGCATCCGAAAAAATCGCTCTGTCAGTCTATAATGCAGGCAGTCTTACTGCTCCGATGGAGGAGATGGAGAAGGCATTTGAAGCGGAGTATCCGAACGTGGATGTTCAGCTCTATGCCGGCGGAAGTACCAAACTTGCAAAGGAGATAACGGACCTCCAGGCAACAGCTGATGTATATGCATCTGCAGACTATACGCTGATTCCTGATCTTATGGTTCCGGATTATGCAACCTGGTATGTCACTTTTGCAAAGAACAAGATGGTGCTTTGTTACAGCGACCAGAGCAAGTACTCCGAAGAGATCAATTCCGACAACTGGTATGAAATTCTCGGACGCGACGGAGTTGCCTGGGCATTCTCCGATCCCAACCTCGATCCATGTGGTTACCGCTCTCTGATGGTAATCCAGCTTGCAGAGTTCCATTACAATGACGACATGATCTTCGACAATCTTGTAAGTGCCAACAGTGGAATTGATGTTACTGAAAAGGACGGCATCTGGACGATTCATGCAACAGAACCGGCACCCGAGTATCCAATCTCCATCTCACCGAAGAGTGTTGAACTGATTGCAGGACTCGAAGCCGGCAATCTCGACTATGCATGGGAATACAGGAGTGTCGCCGAGCAGAACGCCGGTTCGGGAATCAAATACATCGAACTTCCCGAGGCAATCGATCTATCTTCTATAGACTATGCTGAAACCTATTCAACAGTCAAGGAAGAGCTCGAGAGCGGAATTATCGGTGCAAAGCCGATTGTATACGGAGTTACAGTTCCAACAACTGCCGACAATCCTGATGAGGGAATGGAGTTTGTAAAGATGCTCATCGGTCCGACAGGCCAGCAGATCATGAATGATGCAGGTCAGCCACCGATTGTGCCGCCTGTGGCATTTGTCGACGTCCCGGCAGCGCTTTCCGGAATTGTGCAGGCAGCAACCTGAAACATTATTTAAACTCTCTTTTTAAATGATTTGGAAGACGAATGTCATTATCCTTAAAAATCCCTGATAAATGTATAATCTCCTTCTCGTTAATCGGGGGCATGATTGTACTCCTGACTATTCTCTCACTGTCAAAGATGGCATATGCCCAGGTTACGGATATTCCTTATTTTATCTCTGTTGCAACCAACTCGAAGGTGGTCGATTCGATCCTTCTGACGATGGGTGCCGGTCTTAATGCCGTAATCCTGCTTCTTATATTCGGAATACCGCTTGCATATGTTCTGGCAAGGGTGGAATTCAGGGGCAAGGGTATTGTCGAAAGTCTTGTCGATCTTCCTGTAATGCTCCCTCATACAGTTGCAGGAATAATGGTCTATATTCTTTTTATGAGGAGGGGAATCATAGGTGAGCCTTTCTCGGAGATAGGAATAATATTTGAAAATGCTTATGCCGGAATCGTTGTTGCGATGCTGTTTGTATCCTCTCCTTATTTCATAAATGCCGTGCGGGAAGGATTTGAAAAAGTGCCGATGCACATGGAAAACGTTGCAAGGACACTTGGAGCAACGAGATTTCAGGCGTTCAGGCTGGTTGTTCTACCACTGAGTGTCAGGCATATCTTCAACGGTTGCATCCTCGCATGGGGGAGAGCAATAGGCGAGTTTGCCGCAATTATAATGATTGCATATTATCCGATGGTCATATCCACGCTGATATATTTCCGCTTTACAACAAGCGGCCTGAAGGAGAGTGTGGCAATCGCTTTTATCATGATCCTGGTGTGTTTTGTAATATTCGCAGTACTCCGAAGAATAATGAGGAACGTGGGGCGGTATGATGATAGAGTTTGATCATGTAAGCCTTTCACTTGGAAGTTTCAGCCTGAAGGATGTCTCATTTTCGATAAAAAAAGGAGATTATTATTTTATTCTCGGCCCTTCTGGTGCAGGAAAGACTGTTATTCTCGAGGCAATAGCCGGACTACATAAAACCGACTCCGGAGAAATCCTGATAAACGGTGACAGTGCAACCATGCAGCCCCCGGAAAAGAGAAGAATTTCGCTTGTATACCAGGATTACTCCCTCTTTCCGCATATGTCTGTTGCCGACAATGTAGCATTCGGCCTTAGGAGACAGAAGGTAAATAAGGATGAAGCAGATTCGAAAGTGAATAAAATCCTTGATGAGTTTGGGATATCCTACCTTAGGAAGAGAGCCCCTCTCACCCTTAGCGGAGGTGAGCAGCAGCGTGTGGCTCTTGCAAGGGCGCTTGTTGTCGATCCAGAGATCCTGCTTCTTGACGAGCCTCTTTCAGCGATGGACCCAAATATTAAGGAGAGATTTATCGAAGAACTTGAAAGAATCCACCGTGAGAGGGAAATCACCATCGTCCACGTGACGCATTCCAGAAAGGAGGCGCTTGCTCTTGCAACAAGGGTTGCAATCGTAATAGATGGAAAGCTGGAGCATGAAGGTTTGAAAGATGAGGTATTTAGAAAACCGCTGAACAGGAAGATCGGAGAATTCCTGGGGATTGAGAATGTATACGATGCTAAGAGCAGGGGGTTTTGTTCCGGTAAGACTCTCCTCGATATTGAAGGAGGTATCATTGAGGTTTCCGGGGAATATGTTGAAGGAAGCGATCTGTGTGTCTTTATCCGGGGGACCGATGTGCTGCTCTCTGATTCCGCTCCTCCCAATAATCCCGAATACCAGGTTTTTGAAGGGACTATTGCCGATATCTTCCAGAGAGGATATTTCTTCAGGAAGGTCGGGGTTGATTGCGGGTTCATGGTAAGTGCAATATTAAGTGACACATATTCTGAATCTCTGGCGCTAACTCCCGGGAAAAAGGTCTTTGTCAGGATAAATTATGCATCAGTTCATGTATCAGATAACCGTTGATCAGGCCTTCTCCGAATCCATTGGATTATTTTTTTTCTTTGTTGTCTTTAGGATGTAATATATTGTCATTCCGAGAATGAAAGCAGAAGTCATCCCTGTTATAAACGCCACTACTGCAGTAATTCCTGAAATAATGTAAGAATCTGTCTTCAGGCCGCTCTGGAAGAGAGTTATTGAAATAAATACCAGAAGGGCGCCGAATATTCCCACGGGGATTGCAGAGAGCATTTCGGGAGTGGTAAAAAAGACGGCAAACCCGAGCATTATTATTCCAGCAATAATATTCGCCTCTCCTGTTCTTGCGCCGAACCTGTATTGTGCTGCAAGCCCTCCAGCGCCATGGCACATTGGAAAGCCTCCTAGCGGTGCGGATATGAGATTCATTATTCCGATTGTTGTTGAGAGCTTATCATCGGAGACTCTCTCTTTGAACAGGTCAAGTGAAAGAAGTGATGTTGCAAGAATTGCATTTGTGAGCGTGAGGGGTACCTGTGGTAATACGAGATTCCAGAATGCAGGGGCGAAAAGGTTCATGTCCGGAATTGTTATTACAGGCATGGGGACTCCAAAACTGAGTTGCATCCCGCCAATAATAATTGCCGAGACGATTCCGGTTATCAAAAGGAATATTGCAGAGAGATCTGGAAATTTTCCATAGTGAGAACCTGTCATAAATAATAGAATTACGATTACCGAAAATACGGCAAATGCCAGATCTCCTGCAATAAGCTCGAAGGAGGTCCTGAGAAGGATTAGGGCAAGTCCTATCTGTATCCCCCTGATCACCGATTCGGGGATATATTTTGAAATCTTATCCATTCCTTTAACGATGCCGAAGAAAAGAAAAATAGCTCCAAGTAAAATTCCTGATGCCGAAATTCCTGGGGCTGCGAGACCTTCTGCAATAACGATTGCACCGATTACCTTCATCGGCTCGATCGGGATTGGAAGCCTGTATATAATTCCTGTAATAATGAACCAGATCGAAAAGAAGAGAAAGATTGTACTGATATTTACATCGGATACAAGGACAACTCCCATGACTATCGGTATTATTGTACCGAAATCCCCCAGTGATCCGTTAAATTCTGAAAAGTTAAACTGAAGTCTTTTATTATTTCCTTCAGTTTGACTCATCTTTTTTATATTGAATTTTTTTGATTAAATTTATTACTGTTTACAGGTTTCTTAACTGAAATAAAAGGTAAATGCCTTGTCTGAAAATATATTATAGTTATTTTTCTTAATGAAGCTCCGCCTTCAGCCTGTCTATTGCATCCATCATCGCCTTAAATGCCTCCTGCCTGTGTGATGCTGCAATGGCGATATATGTCACATCTTCACCTGCGTAGAGCCTTCCCCTGCTATGGTAAAAACGGACACCCAGCACTCCTGGAACCTTCTCCATATCTGATTTGATCTCTGCCGAAATCCTGCCGATATATTCTGAATCGGAAAAATCCATGTATTCTGTTCTTTCATCTCCTGTAATCTCCCTTACAATCCCGTTGAAATGAAGATAGCATCCTGTTTTTGGAACTTCTACATTTTGCTTCAGCTCTTTTACAAGGCCCTGCATTGTATAGTGGTCGTCGAATTTATCAAGGGATTCGATAACCTCTTTGACAGTGGGATTTCTGAGTATGCAGTTTTCAGCTTCAAGGTCACCGAGGATGGTTTTTTTGAAATTATAGCTTTTAAATCCCTCAATTATTACGTATTTCATCCCTGCATCGGAGAAGAGATCGAGAATCCCTGAGAGTTCGGATTCTCTTATTGTTACTACCGATTTCTCATTATCGATCCCCGCTACGTATGATGCCCCGTGTTCATAATGCAGTGTCGTATCCTTTCCGGATTCAAGCTCATAGCTGTGGCCGCCGA
>CAYXKC010000051.1:0-11064 GCA_964465295.1 uncultured Methanomicrobiaceae archaeon
GGGAGTCCTCGCATGTTGGCGGCTTTGACGGTGCGGGGATGTTTGCAAACCTTTTGAAGCTGAGAAAGAGCAGGACTCCGCCAAGAATACGCTGAAGGGATTTTATGAAGGAAATTTATATCTCTGATATCAGGACGAATTCTCCTGTAAATTCCATATTTCTAATCGAAGCTCCTACGATAAGGAAAGGTGGAAGGCACGGCAGGTATATCTCCTGCATACTCTCCGACAAAACAGGGAAGATCTCCTGCAGGATCTGGGGCAGAAACAACGGGGGTGCGGAGGAAGTCGAGAGGATCTTCAATACATTAAACTCCGGTACAGGTTCTGCATATTATATCGAAGGAGAATCAGAGACCTACAACAACGAACTTCTCGTCAGGATCACCGACGGAATAGAGAGACTGGCTGAACCTGCTGCCGGCGATTTCATAGTTCCTGAAGATTTTGAATATACCCCCTGCGATATCGAAAGGATCAGGGCGGGAATCACCTCATATATCCTGAAGATAGAAGATCCGTCGATCCGTGACTTCACGGGTTCTGTTATAGGCACTGCCGACGGGTTTTTCGAGAAACCTGCCGCAAGAAAGAAGCATCACGCCTTCAGGGGAGGACTCGCCCTTCATACCCTCGAGGTCACGGAGATCGCAGCCGCAGTACCGGATAAAATCGGAAGCGTTTCTTTTGACAGGGATATCCTGATTGCCGGGGCCATACTACATGATATTGGTAAATGCAGGTCATTTGACAGGAAGGGATTCGGTTTTGCCGCAAACCCGTCCTACTCGCTTGTAGGCCACATTACACAGGGAATCATGATGGCCGAAAAATTCGGTCATCTCATTGACGGAACTGTACTTGAGCAGATTATCCATATAATCCAGTCCCACCACGGACAGTATGGCGAGATAAAACCGCAGACTATTGAGGCATGGACCGTTCATTTCGCAGACAACATGAGTGCCATGCTTCACGAGGTGAATGATGATATCTCAAAGATCGGGCCGGGCGATACTGGCTGGGGCGATAACAGTGGCGGGCCCGTGTTCAGGCCCGGACCGCGGATATGATACTTTGACCCGGCCAATCCTGTAGATTTCTTATAACTTCAGCTTTTTTCGTAGTTAAAGCCAGATTATTAACCTTTTATTCCCTATAGTCAATCAGGTGAATCGAGAGATGGCTGGAAAAAACGGATATAATATTCTGGTTGTGCTGATAATCATCGGGGCTGTTGGGGTATGCACAATGGCGGCATACACCCTGATGGCAGACGCCGGGGAAGCCGCGGCACCCGATGACTATCTGCTCAAAATTACTTCGGAAGAAGAGCTCAGAGAGTTTCTGAATGAGAACAGTGAATACAGGTATTCTGAATATGATTCAGGATTCGCTCCCCGGACGACGATGATGCTAAATACTGCTGAAGATTCAGTTTCACAGGAAGTCTCAAAAGGATCCCTGCCTGCCCCGATGACTACCCCTGCGCCGACAGCCTTTTGGAATGCAGGTGAATCCACAGGCACCTATTCAACCACAAACGTCCAGGTGGAGAATGTCGACGAAGCGGACTTTGTAAAAAATGACGGGAGATATATCTACATCGTCAGCGGAGGCAGGCTTGTTATAGTCGGGGCTTTTCCTCCCGAAGATGCAGGTATAATCTCTGAGACGGATATCGAAGGGACTCCCCGCGAGCTGTTTATAAATAAAGACAAACTCGTTTTGTTCTACAACGGCCAGAAGGAGGTTTGGGTTACGCCTGAAGGCAGTTCGGCCCCGGTTCCGGTTACCAACGAAATCCTGACCGCAGAGGTCTTCGATATCTCCGACCGAAAAAAACCTGTTTCAGTGAGGACAATCGAGGTCCCGGGCAGTTATGAAAATTCCAGGATGATAGGAGACTTTGTGTACATGATCTCAAAGGACCCGGTTTATGGTTCATATGACAATGTCATAATGCCCTACGTCATCGAGAATGGTGAAGAGGCGGAAAAGCCGGTTGTCTGGTGCCCCAGGATTCCTGCCAGCAGTTATATTATGCACACGATCACGGCATTCAGCGTGACCGATGAGAAAAAGACCGGTTCCGAGTCATTCCTGCTCGGTTACGACAACACCCTCTATGTTTCGGCAGATAACGCATATCTGGCATACCAAAAGGAGTCAGGATATTACAGGAGTCCTTCACCCATGTATTTTGACGAAGAAGAGAGCGTTTCATCATACGAGACATACCAGAAGACTGTCATACACCGCTTCTCGATAGACAGGGAGAAGATAGAGTACGCGGCGACGGGCGAGGTTTCCGGAAGGCTCCTAAACCAGTTCTCGCTGGATGAGTACAGGGAGAACCTCAGGGTTGCAACTACCGTCGATTCGTGGATGTCTGCAGACGGGAAGAGCTACAACAACGTGTACGTTCTCGGCAGCGACCTGAAACTGAAGGGAAAACTGGAGAAACTCGCACCTGACGAGAGCATATATTCGGCAAGGTTCATGGGCGACCTTTTATACCTGGTTACATTCAAAAGGATCGATCCTTTCTTTGTAATAGATCTTTCAAATCCGGAGCAGCCCGGAATTCTTGGAAAGCTCAAGATACCAGGTTATTCGGATTATCTCCATCCCCTCGATGAAAAACACATAATCGGGATCGGCAAGTCGACATATGAAAACGAATGGGGCGGTGTTACCGAAGGGGGAGTGAAGATCGCCCTGTTTGACGTTTCAGACCTTAACAATCCTGTCTGCATAGACGAGGTGGAAATAGGCGATTCGGGATCCGAGTCAGAGGTTTTAAACGACCACCGGGCCTTCCTTCTCGATAAAAGAGAGAGCATACTCGTATTGCCGGTAACGGAGATTACGAAGATTCCCGTGAAGGAGAGCAGGTACGATTCATACTCGAGAGGATTGTGGAACGGCGCATACGTCTTTGAGGTATCTCCCGATTCAGGGTTTACCCTTAAGGGAAAGACCACGCACTCCGAAGAGTCCGAAACCGGATATTCCTACATGAGAAACGACAGGGTAAGGCGGTCGTTGTTCATGGATGACGCCCTGTATACGATATCCGATCAGAAGATCGTTGCAAGCAGCCTGGATGATCCGGAGATGATAATTTCAGAAGTTAAACTGCCATCATCCGGCAAATACCCGTATTATTACGGCGATGTCGTCTTCTGACCTCCCTAACCTTTTTTTCTCTTACGCAGAACAGATTATGAAACCTTTTTCTATTAATTTATTGAACTCATTATAATGGCATCCGTCTCCGACTTTATTGAACTTGCTCCAAATGAAATTATCGTCAAGGAGTACCGTTCATTCAAAATGAAAAAACCACAAAATGCAATAGTCAATATTGCAGCAACAAATATGCGGCTGATATTGTACGGCCAGAGCAGCAGGGGCAGAAAATCCGGAAGGCCCACCCTGACCCAGGAGATAAGGATCGAGGATATCAGGGGTGTCGAAATATATGAAAAGGAGAAGCCGAACCTTCTTCTCATAATACTCGGCCTTTTCTTCCTCGCCTCCGCGGCGCTTCTATACATCAACCGCCTCCCGTCGGTCTACAGGATTCTTGAAAATATCCTGGGTAATGGCTCCCATGGAATAATTATCACAATGATTCTCGGTCTGGCGCTCCTTGGATCGGCGTTCATATTCAGGAACAGGGAGTTTGACATACTTGTAAAAGGCAACAGCAGCAATCTCAATACGGGAATGTTCTCCGAGAAGACAGTATTCAAGGAAGGGATCGACTCTCCAAGGATACTCAGGGAACTGGGATCGATAGTCATCAAGATACAGAAAGACAGGGAAAGACTGAAGAACGAACTGAATGCGAAAGCGGCACCCCGTGCACCCCCGTATTATGAAATGTCCAGGAAGGAATTCGGAGTTGAAGACCTGATTGAGGATAAGAAAAAGGAATCCTTATTCGACGACGACCACATACCCCGGTCCAGGCCTGAAAAAACATATCAGCCACGCCCGGCTGCGGAACGGATGACGGCGAGCGTTCCAGAGGCAAAACCGGAAGAGGCACCGGTTATTTCGGCCGAAAATAATGAAACTATAGAACATGCACAAGCTGTTGATACTCCCGAAACAGTCCCGGCCGGGGATGCCCGTGTCGTACCGGGACCCGCAGAAGAAGTCCCGGCTGAAGAGACTGAAATTCACGCTGAAACCAACCACACAGAGGAGACGGAAGAGATAAAGGCAGAAGAAAAAATACCGGAGACGGTTTCCGCGGAGAAGAAAACAGGAAAGAATCTCATAGAAGATTATTACGAGAGGAGAAGGGAGAAGATCAATGTCGACGACATCCTTGAAACCATGCAGATGATAGAGAATCCTACAAGCAAGAAGAAGGATGACTTCCTCTTTTAATTTTTCCCACTTTTTTAAGAGTATAAATTATACAAAAGATACCTGAAAAATATTGAATATTTATATCCGCCTAATCCTGACGGATTCTGAGTGTGCAAAGAGGCCCTCTGCTTCTGCAAGGGTCTCGACAATATCGCCTATCTCCTCCAGTCCGTCCCGGTCTATTATCTGGACGGTCGAGGTCTTTGAGAAATGCGATACGTTCAGTCCTGAATACATAGATGCATAACCGGCGGTCGGGAGAACGTGGTTTGTTCCCGAGGCGTAATCCCCGCACGCGACAGGGGCATAGTGGCCGACGAATATCGAACCTGCATTTTGAACTGCGGACAATACCAAAAGAGGATCTGAGACCTGGATTGAGAGGTGCTCGGGAGCGATCTTATCCGATATCATAACGGCTTCTTTGATATCTGAAACCGGAATGTACCCGGAATTGTTCAGTGCATTTTCGATTATCTCCTTACGCGGGGCGCCTTTTGCCATCAAATCGACCTCTGCAGAGACCTTTTCTGCAAGCGATTCGCTCGTTGTTATCAGGACGCATGCCGAATTCGAGTCGTGCTCGGCCTGGGCGAGGATATCTGCCGCAATGAAGGACGGGTTTGCAGATTCATCCGCGATTATACAAATCTCCGAAGGCCCTGCAGGGAAATCGATCTCTGCACTGCCCCTCAACAGCATCTTGGCAGCGGTTACATAGACATTTCCAGGCCCGACGATCTTCTGAACAGGTTCGATGGATTCGGTTCCGAGAGCCATTGCCGATATTGCCTGTGCACCCCCGGCCAGTACGATCTCGTCGGCGCCGGCGATATCAAGCGCAGCGATTGTCATTGGATTTGCAGGAGGGGGAGTGCATGCGATTATCGATTTTACACCTGCAACCCTTGCCGGAACCACGGTCATGAGAGCGGTAGAAGGATAAGAAGCCCTGCCGCCCGGTATGTAGCACCCGGCACGCTTCAGCGGTGTAGTCTTTATCCCGAGAGTGATTCCGGGATGCATCTGACGAAGCCAGAGATCCTCTCTCTTCTGGCACTCGTGAAATTCGGTGATCCTTGCCTCCGCCTCGATCAGGCACTCTATTAATCCCGGATCAACCTCTTCGTAGGCATTATCTCTCTCTTCATCGGTAACAAAAAGTGATTCGGGCTCGCATCCGTCGAATTTCTTCGCGTATTCAAAAAGCGCCTTATCACCCCGAACCCTGACATTTTCAATTATATCCCTGACAGCCGGATAGACATCCTCGATAGAGGACCTCCTCCCAAAAACCCAGCCATCGGGATTAAGTCTCTTCAACATGTTCTCCATCTTAATTTGTCCTATATTATGAATTATTTTTGCACAAAACCTGCGGGCATTATTCCTGGAGATCTTTTATTCCCGGGTCCGGTTGCGGCTTCATAATCAGGCTGACCTATACGGGCAGGAATATCATCCATCCTGCCGGACCAGCTGTTTGTTCCCACAGATAAGACTATATATTTTATTATAATTGAATGCGCATCATCAATTGATAGAAATGGTTGATGTGATGTTAGGGCTGGGGATAGTGATATTATTCTTTGCCGCGGGGATTGTCCTGGGGTTTTATGTCATGAAATACTACTACGCGAAGCGGTTCATAACTGCTGCTGAAAAATGCAGGGATGAGGATTCATTCGAACCGATAATCGATGAAATGAGTGAGATATCCTGAGGAGGTACAGAAGATATGGACGATTTTACAGGGCTTATGCTTTTGGGCGTAGTGACATTATGCTTCGGGTTTTTGTCAGGATTCCAGATGGCACATATCCATTACACCAAGAGGCTTGTCCGCCTGGTCAAGAGGTGCATTCATTCGGGGACCATTGCACCTATACTGGTCGAGATCGAAAAAAGCCAGTTAAAGAAATAATTATACAGAAATTCCACTATTTTTTTTACTTTCAGGTCAATACCTTATCAGGATATTAAGGAATGAAAATTACAGTTCTGGCAAGCGGTAGCAAGGGCAACTGTACATATATCGAAGGTGACTCGGGCGCTCTTCTTATCGACGCGGGGCTCAGCGCAAAGGAGATCCTAAAGAGGCTGGACGAGGCGGGCGGAAGCCAGGATCTTATCAGGGGCATACTCCTTACACACGAACATTCGGACCACATGAAAGGAATCGACGTTCTGGCAAGGAAACTGAATGTTCCGGTATATGCCACCCAGGGGACATTGTGGCAGTTTGAAGAGAAGCGAAGATCCGATGCACCTGTTGAGCTTAATCCCTGCAAAAAAAACGAGACCGTCACCATCGACGGGTTTAATATCAGTTCATTCTCCACCTATCATGATGCATGCGACCCGTGCGGATTTTCAATCGGCGAAAACGGGATGAAAGTCACATACTGCACAGACACCGGAAGGATATGCGGGAGAATGCTTGAAAACCTGAAAAACAGCGACTATATCATACTAGAGAGCAACCACTGTCCCAGGATGCTTGAAAACGGCCCTTACCCCAGGTTCTTAAAGGAGAGGATCAGGGACCAGAACAGGGGACATCTTTCAAACAGCCTGGCTTCCGGGTGTCTCAGAGATATTAAGAACGAGATCGGAGGGGTCATGCTGGCACACCTTAGTGAAGAGAACAATACGCCTGAAACAGCTCTCAGGAACGCAAATGATGCTTTATGCGACGGCTGCGTCACGTTAAATGTTGCACTCCAGCACGAGATCTCGGTGACCATCAGGCTATAAGGATTGATACATGAATTTCAGTGATTTTTCAGATGCCTGCAGCAGGCTTGAGAAGATTTCCGGAAGACTTGAGACAATAGATATGATTGCATCATATCTCCCTTCACTGGACGATGAAGAACTTCCCATATTCATCAGATTCCTGATGGGGAGGATCTTTCCGGACTGGAGCCAGGAGAAGATTGGGATAGGCCCTAATCACGTTTTTGAATCTGTTGCCTATGTTGCCGGAAACGACAAGAGCAGGGTCATACAGGAGATCAACAGGCGGGGAGACGTCGGGGTTGCAGTAGAGAATATCCTGGCAAAAAAGGAGCAGACATCTTTTTTTTCTGAGAATCCTGACCTAAAGGATGTATTTTCTGACTTCAGCTACCTTGCCTCCATCGAGGGGAGCCGTTCGCAGAAGGAGAAGCTCAAAGTTGTAAGGAAACTTTTTGCAAATGCCGGCCCGACAGAGGGAAAATATCTCTCCAGGCTTATCCTGGGCGAGCTTCGAATAGGGATAGGCGAAGGAAATATCCGCGACGCCATTGCAAAGGCGTTCGATGCTCCTGCAGGGGCGGTAGAGCACGCGTACCAGGCCTCAAATGACCTCGGCGAGATCGCGGTCATTGCAAGAAAAGGTGTGGAAGAGCTGGATAAAGTCAGAATAGAGCTATTCAGACCTGTAAAAATGATGCTTGCAAAGCAGGGAACTATCGCGGAGATGGTCGCCGAACAGGGTGAGGTTGCGGCAGAGTATAAATATGACGGGACCAGGTTTCAGTTTCATAAATCAGGCGAAAAGTGCAGGATCTATTCGAGAAAGCTCGAGGAGGTAACGGATGCAATCCCGGATATTGTTGAAATCCTTCTCAAATCAACAGAACACGATGTCATACTCGACGGCGAGGTTATTGCCGTAGACGATAAACAAAACCCCCTCCCCTTTCAGCACGTATTAAAAAGATTCAGGAGAAAGCACGACATCGCCAGTCACGTGGAGAATGTCAGGCTTCTTCCAAACCTCTTTGACATACTCTGCCTCGACGGCGAAACCCTCATAGACAAGACCTTTGAGGAGAGAAGGAGGCTTCTTGCAGATAACGTTGAATCATGTGTCGCACCGCAGATCGTATCTGACGACATTGAAGTCCTTGAGGCTTTTTACAGGGAGGCGCTCGATGCCGGACACGAGGGAATCATGATCAAATCCCTCAAATCTTCATATACCCCGGGACAGAGGGTCCGGCAGTGGATCAAGATCAAGCCCTCGGTGGATACTATCGATCTCGCGGTAGCAGGTGCTGAATGGGGTGAGGGGAAGAGGGCACATCTATTCGGATCGTTCATTCTCACATGCCGGGATGAATCGGGCAGGCTTTATAATCTCTCTAAGGTGGCAACCGGATTCTCGGACGATGCCCTTGCAGCCGTCTACGATATCCTGAAGGACAAAGTAATATCCGAATCCGGAAAGGTCGTACACTTCGAGCCGGAGGTCGTATTCGAGATTGGTTATGCCGAGATCCAGAAGAGCACCAATTATGAGGCGGGATATGCACTTCGCTTCCCGAGATTTATCAGGCTCAGGGACGACAAGAGCATCGACGAGATCGAGACGGTAGCATCGATTGAAGAGCGCTTCCGGGCGCAGTCAGAAAAAATCGGATAGTCTTTTCTGGGTCTTTAAGTCATTTAAGAGCCGTGAGTGGACTCTCCATTCATTTGACCCGAGGAGAGTCGTCACCTCCTTTTCGACAGCGGCGGCGTCATCCAGTTTCACCGGGACGGAATTCATCGCACGCCTTGACGCCTCCCTGATAACCCATGTGCCAAGCGGCGCCCAGTAGTCCTTTGATACCTGTCTTACAACCAGAACCGATGCGCACCTGCGGATACTTCGAAGATACTCGAGGACGGCCAGCCTTGCAGAATAGTATGCACCCGATATCGGGGAGTAGTTCCCCTTTCTCTTTTCACCTTCGAAATCGGCAACAATCGTATCTGCCTGACCGCCGCCCCACATACTGCCTTTATCCCAGATCTCGATCATCTCAAACCTGAACTCCCCCGGGAAGAGAACGCAGATGATCCTGTTGGCGTGGAGGGATGAAGTCAGCAGAGTTATTCCGGAGACCTGCGGATATCTCATGACCTCCCTTTTGATGGCGCCCGAGACAATATCGTCGACTGCGGTTATGCCCCATCTCGTCGGAACGATGTGTCTGTTAGCCCCGATTCCAAGCTGCCCCGAGGTCAGGAGCTTCGTTATGTAGTGGTGATCCATACCCGCGCTGTACAGCTCGATAACCGCGTTGTTTGCCCTTAGGTCAGTGTCCGAAGTAATCCTGTCGACTGCAACAGGAACGGAGGCATTGTCCAGAACCTCCAGTTTCTCTATCGAACCCATAAGACCTACAGGTGCAAGAATCCCGTCGAACCTCAGGTTAAAAGAGACCGGTTTTTGAAATGCGACCTCCACATCCAGGGGAATCTTCGACAACGCAATCTCTTCTATATGATAGTCGGGAAGCGGCTTTCTCGCAGAAAAAGTGGAATTGCCACGGATCGTCCCGGCACGTATGCCGACGATCTCATCTATGGAATAATCCCTGCGCACCCACTCTTCAGGGTTGTCGGGTTCGCCAACCATAAGAGGGCCGCCGGATACGGCAGGGTAATTGCTGCTGCCTATAAAAACGGAGGGGGACTCACCCATGTATTCCTTCGAGACCTTCGTCTTAAGCCCCGAATAAAACCGTTTCTTTACCGGGCACTCCGGAAGACCACAGAAGCCACGGCCCTTACATTCGGCACAAAGACCCGCTCTCATCTCACACCGGCAAAATGACAGGGAATATCAGAAAAGGATCGAGTAGTCTCCCTGCCCTTTATTGAGAATGACATCTGCCGCCTCCCATTTCCCGGGCGACCCTGTCATAGTATAGGATGCGAACCCGTCAAACGAATTCTCTTTTGCTGAAAACACCTGCCACCTGTTGATACCGTTCTCCATGATATCAACTTTCACATTTGCCCCCAAAGAGGCCTCAAAAGAGGCATAGAGGTAGGTTTTATATGAATCGGTATCGATACCGCTCTTCAGGTCGTATACAGGAGAGAGGACATAAGAGCCCTCAACAGGATTTTTCGTATCGATAACCCCCCCGGCAGCTGTATTTGTACCGAACCTGAACCCGTCGGTTTCGGGGATCGTTATCTTCAGGGATGCAGAGTCCCTGTCTCCAAACAGATCGACCTCCATATCACCGGGAATACCGTACGCGTTTCCTGCAAGTATCTCCAGTCCGACAGGAGAATTTCCTGAATATGAAGGGAGCGGGACGAACATTGTCAGGTTATACAATGTCTCCGATGTCGTAAGGGTGACTTCATAGTTGTATTCCGATTCCGGAGCAAATCCGAGGGTTTCAAAGCCCCCCGGATAGATATTCCCGGCAACTGCAAGGAATACAAGAAATATCAACACCATCCCCAGGAGGATTCCAAGCATTGTTTTTAAATTTTCATCCATTATCTACACTCCTTCTAACCGGATCTCTCTTTCATCAGCTCTTCAATAACCCTGTGCGTATTAATTCTTCCGTCCTGTGAGTTAAATAACTGACTCATATCCGGGGACTTCATCGCAAGAGCCTCATCTATGGCATCGCTGAGCCCTTTTTCCGTCACCCGGTCTCCGGGGATGACTACCCCAGCACCAATCTCCTCGATCTTTCTTGCATTGTTCCACTGTTCGGGATGGTGAGGATCGATAATCATCACGCTGGGTTTTTGGAACAGGAGAGATTCGTGGAGGGTTGTAAGACCCCCGTGTAGGATCGTCACCCTCGCACGGGACATATACTCGTAAAGATTGCAGCGGTTCGGGTCAAAGATCGGATCTGCTATAAGATGATCTAAATCAATTAA
>CAYXKC010000052.1:0-10589 GCA_964465295.1 uncultured Methanomicrobiaceae archaeon
CAAACACCGCACCGGCAAGTGCCATTACCAATAGCAGGCTTAAGGCCCGCATACCGAATTTCGTTTTCATTTTTTCACCTCGTTTCAGTAAACAACCGGCATGCAAACCTTAATCCGCTATAATGCTGACATAGGAAATGCCGGTTGTATCGGTCGGCAAAGAAGGATCAGGCTGCATGGGTCTTGTGTGAAACTTTCGGCCCTTCGGCCCGGTCCTTTCATTACCTTTTCACTGAATTTTTCAAAAAGGGGTTTAGCAAAGAATCTCTTCTCAGCCTGTGCCCCTTAAATCAGAATAAATCATGATGCTATATACCTCTTCTGACCCAACCGTCTACACGTCAGTCAGGAAGTTAAAGTATTTTATTTAACGGATATTTAGTGTTTTAATTTCAAAAATTCCAATGCCGGTATTCTGATTCTAGATTGCAGGATAATCTGATAATATGGATAATTCATCCTCCTGCGCTTCGCCGTTACTCCCGGGCCGGTGAGGATAAATGAGATACAGTATATGTTCCCTCGCTTCCGGATTGTATAATTCCTGCCGAAAAAGGCGTTAATAACTAAAAACCGAATAGGGGGCCTCAGTTTTACCGCCATGGTGAATTTGATCGACTTTTCCGTTGCTTTCATTGAAGATCCGTGCTTCGTACCATTCGCCTTTGTACAGGATATCCATTGCAACATTGAACCACTGGCATGGATCGCAGTTGTCCGGGTGCGTGCATCGGGCCTTGTCGGTGTATGTTAGTACTATCAGTCCCCCGTCCCTGAGCATCTCTCTGACACTTTCATTTTTCAGGAATATCTCCGAATAGAGTGTACTGTCAGGTGTAAATCCACAATAAGAGTCTGGTGAACCCTCAATCGAATCGATCGGGGTTGGAATATAAACGTAATTTCCTGCAACTATCTCCGAATAATTCATCGATATGACACCGCTTTTGTTGTTTACATGATCATAATACTCGAGAATTTTCACTTTGAAATCACCGGAAGGCAGGGGGGTTTCTTCAGGGAGAATAAATTCCGGAAACCGGAACTCTCCGGGGAGAGGATCTTCGAATAAAACGATCTTCCCGCAATCAGCCTGCGTTCCTGCCCCGTTCATTACTGTATCGTTTAACGGGATGTAGAAAATCTTCTCATCGCCATATCTGCTGCCGGATTCCCCGGGCCAGACGCTTATGAAGTATTTCCCGTCTCTCCATAATGCCGGATCAAACCCGACGGACCATTTGCCCCTGGTTTCATTTCTTCCTGTAACTATCGTATATCCGGATGTTCCATCGAAATTTTCAGGATTTGTATTGTAATTCCTGGCATTTGCAGAGATGATTTCATAGAATATCATGGATCCTTCAGGGAGAGAAGTGGAACCTGAAATAATGATTTTATCTCCGGCTGGCAGACCGGATGCATATTCGATAGCAACTGACTGTTCTGTTCCGGTTTTTAATGGATTGCTGTTATGATATTTTCCGTTATTAACTGGTGAAAGGCAGGTTATGAGGATTGCAGTCATTGCAATAATTACCAGGGCAATAACCAGAACTATGGCTATTTCACGTGTATATTCAGTCATTTGCCGTTAATTTTCCTCTTTAAAAGTATTGCGGCTCCCGCACCCGCGATTATTATCGTTGCAGGCAGCGATGACTGTTTCGTACTCGCATCACCGGATGCTCCTTCACCTGTTTCTATTGCCTGCGTCCAATTCTCAGGAACGTTGTCAGAATCCTTTGAATCTGCATCCGGGTTGTCAAAATAATAAAGTTGACCTGATGTAATCGCGGCTATCCGTGCACCGTCGGCCGATATGGCAACATTGTGTAATTTTTCATTGAAGGAGAATGTTCCGGTTTCCTCTCCTTTTTCGTCCAGGAGAAGCAGTGAATCGCCGCCGGCGATGATCGAATACCGGCCGTCTTTGGAGAGCATGAACCCGGATGTAGATATCGTGGAATTCCACCGTGCCTCCCCATACCGGTCATAGGCTGATACAGAACCGGCTGACCGTACCACAACCCCATCTCCGTTGTGGGAAATCCCCCATTCTGCATATTTTGTTCCAGGCGGCAACGTCCTGTTCCAGAAAATATTTCCTTTGTTATCCATGAAAAACACCTTCCTCAGGGACGTAGTCAGGCAGATGTAATTCCCGTCACCCGAGATTTTTATATCGGATGGTGCACGGAATTCGTTTTTCCATAGTTCCGAACCGCTCCTGTTCAGGCATAATGCCTCCTGGTTATCAGTTACAGCGACAATATACTCGCAGTCGTCCGATATGTCAAGGGATAGAACCTGGGCGGCCGTGGGGTAATTCCACAGGATCGATCCGTCCTGTTCCACGCATGTAATATTTTCATGAGACCCGAAGACGCTGTATAATCCGTCCGATGAGACTGCCGAATTGTATACGAATGTTCTGGTCGAATGGTTCCACAATTCCTCACAGTTTCTGTCCATTAGGGCGATTCGTTTTGGCGGATTCGATGCCGGGGAAAAACCCGCATCTGAGAATGCAAGATAATTCCCATCTGGCGAGAGGCTTAAAGAAAGAATTTCATGGGATCTATCCCCTGCTGAATTATTCCGGAATACCCCTCCGGACTCGTCTATGAGATATATGCTGCCGTCAAATGTTGCAGCAGCAACGGTACTGCCGTCGTCTGAAATTTCCAGGAACAACAGGAATTGCGGCCCGTTTTCATCCCGGCCATTCTGGTCTGTCTCTGTAAGGTTTGTGATCCACAGGGGTGATATTGCCTGGGCGGGAATGATTATTAACAGAACAATAAGAATAGCTGATGCCGGAATAACCCAATTTATCTTATTTGAAATGATTGTGCCCCCGATTAATAATTATATTATAGTTCTTTTATTTTAACTACACCCTGGTCTCCGTCCTTTTGTATTACTCCGGCCCCCTTAAATTCTCTCATTTATCTTCTCGTCAATAGCAGCCAATAAATATATCACCAGCGATCCTGCAGCACCAAGAACAAATCCCTGCAACTGCAGAACAATAACAGAAACCAATCCGGGTTCTGTGTTTGTCCCGAAAGTGAGTATCATCATGATCGGAAATACAAACAGACCTGTTATTATAAGGGCAGATACAGTCTGTTTTAACGGGAAATGTTTTTTCAGGATGAGTACCGGTGTAATAATCCCAAGTGCGGCAAGTGCAAGCTGAGGAAGAAAGATCATCAGGCTCAGGACAGCATCAGCCAGAGGTTCGTACCCGAAACTGCTGATCCCGGGTATGTAGAAGGGCGGGCTAAGGGTGCTTCTCTTAGCCAGAATGTCCGGGATCAGGGATATAAGGATCAGAATTCCGGCCGATAGTGCGATGACAGATCCTGTACCCCGGTTCAGCAACTCTTTTCCAATATTTATAATTTCATAGAGCAGAGCCGCAGAGCACCCGAAGAGAACAGGCAAAAGGAGTAAAGTGCCGAGATATTTCATTTCATCTGAAATAAAGGCAAATAGTCCTAAATCTGCCGCAAAGCCCGGTTTAACGCCAGCAATAAAAAATCCCGGTTCAAGTATTCCCGGAAGAATCCAGATTATAATGATGCAGGAGATGTAGAGTCCGAATACCTGAATTCTTCTGCATTTTTCACCAGTATCAGCCTTTTTCAATAAACCGGGGATGAAAAGGCAGATACAGATTATTGCCGCCAGTATAAATCCCTGCAATAAAGTAATAAAAGTAGAAATTATAAGATTCATCGACTGTGATCCAGCAAAAACAAAATTATCAACGAATGCTGCCGCCATGATGAAAGGAAATGACATCAGCCCCAGGAAAAAGGCGGTTCCAAATGATTTCTTCATTGAAAAGAGGTGGTTATACAGGAGAATTGGTATAACCACAATCATCGTAAAAAGGGCGAGAACTGAAAAGCTGATAATTGCGCTCATCAATACGTCTGTGACTGGAGATATCCCGAAATGTTCCATCCCCTGAATAAAAAAGGCCGGCTGCATCCTTTCCATCCCCATGAATCCGGCAGACAGCAGGAATACAAGAAACAGGATCACTGTACTGGCAGCGGTTATTATCCAGCCTTTATTCCCGATGAAAATGAAAAGGATTGCTGCTGACAGACCGAAAAGAACTGCTGTAAGCAGATAGATCCCGCTGCAGCTAAGGATTGCAGAAAGGCCGATATTTGTCCCGGTAAAAAGTTCTGGTGAGAGAAAACCCGGTAGGAACCATAGCAAAAAAATTGTTGAGATTAATAGTCCAATAGTCTGTGCCGGTTTTTGGGTGAGATTTCCGGTTAGAGAATCCAGCCCATCTAATATAGTATTTTTAAATCCCCTCATTTAGATAATCCCCGTATTTAGAAAGTTTATGCGAGAATTCCAGCATCGCAAGCACTTATAAATTAAAATTAATAATCTGTTATAATAAAGGTTCTTACACAAATAAGGTGGAAATAAGCATTAGTTGAATTTTTTTACTGGTTTCATTATTTTTGCTAATAATACAACTGCCTTCAATAGGGGCTGTTATCCCGGGAAAGATCCTCCCCTCACCTCCTCCCCGCCCTTCTGTATAGCTCCGGCCTCTCCCCGGCGGATTCGTGGACAATCTCTGAAACGGATTCATCCTCCTGAATATGGAAGATGAGGATGGTGCTAAGCTCTGCTTTGACAATGCAGTAAAATACGATCCTTCCCTTGACGGATCGGTTCCCGATCTCGACAGGTATAATTCCGGAGGCACTAAGTTTACGGTTGTTGCCTACAAGGAAGAATAAATAGCTCTTTTTTTAATTCAGGAAGTCCTCGGGAAAGAATAAATCCTTCAAAACAAAGCATTATCATATGCAGGATCAGGTCTGTTATGAGAAATACCCGGCCGGGATTGTTATCGTATCGAACCTTCTAACGCTCTCGATCTATGCAGCCGGTGCATACCTTATGTATAATATCGGTCTTCCCTGGCTGGTTCTATATATTCTCTTCATCATCCTGCTTGAGATCCGCCTTTTAAGCAGGCACTGCCTGGACTGTTACTATTACGGGAAGGCCTGTGCATTCGGCAGGGGAAGGATCAGCTCCATGATATTTCCGAAAGGGGACCCGGAGAGATTCTGCCGTAATAATTATTCCCTGAAGGACATCGTCCCTGATTTTCTGTTGATCCTTGTTCCCGTTATTGCCGGGGCAATATCCCTGGTATTTGAATTTAGGTGGAATACGCTCGTTATAATAATCGCCATCATCATCCTCGGTTTCCCTGTCACCGGGGCCTTAAGGATGAAACTTGCATGCAGGCACTGCAGACAGAGGGAGACTGGCTGTCCGTCCCTGGAGCTCTTCGGCGGGGACCCCTCTTAATCCGTGAGTCTTCCTGAAACCGCCAAAATTATCTGCTAATAAAAGAATGAATCATTCAATGGATCAGGCGGAAGAATGGAAACAGCGCCCTATTGTCGAGGGAGTAGTGATTGGAGCAGGGTTTTATCTCCTGTTCAGCATGTTTAATGTAATAACCGACCCGCCGTATATCATACCGTTAATCGGGATCGCCTTCATCCTGTTCTGCATATGGATTTTGCCTGCCGCCGACAGGCGGATCTGCAGCGGGAAATGGAAGTCAGTCTGCAGGGATCTTTCGGAATCCGAACTGCCGGAAAAGTTCTACCGGACAAGAGTATGGGACGTTCTCGTCTACCTTTCGATAACGATCATCACCTTCACGATCATGCATTTCCTCATAATCTACATGCACGAGCTTTCGCACAGCTTTATGGCATGCTTCCTCGGGGCAAAGGAGAATCCGATGGACATAATCTGGGGAAGGGGCATTTTCGCGGTCGCATGCGACGAGAATGTCGATTACCAGGAACTCTTCTCCGCAGGAAAGGGAACAACCGCTGCAATCATCGCATTCGCAGGGCCGCTCTCGAACATCATACTCTTCGGAATAACCGCCGTTCTCCTCTCGTTACGCTCCGTTAGGAAAAGACCCTGGGTGTACCATACGATATTCTGGTCACTTGCGGTGACGTTCATCATGATATTCGAATATGTATTCACACGTTCGTTCATGACCGGCGACGACTTCGGCAATATCGAGCACGGACTCGGGCTGTGCCCGTATGCAATCTTCATTCCCGGGACGATCCTGGGTCTGATCGCCCTCTGGTATATCTTTATGGTGCTCGTTCCCTGCCACTTCCGTATCGTCACCCCGTTCGAGCTTCCGAAGCAGTATATCACAATCGCATCGGTCTCGTTCGTCTTCTTCCTGCTCTATATCGGGATTCGTATAAACGCATACCCTGACTTTCCCGAATGGTTCTTCGGGTTAATCGGCCTGATTGCCCTCTTCATAACTCCTCTTCTGGTAAGCCCTATGAGAAGATGGGTGGAGAAAAGAACAGGGGAATGAGAAAAAAACAGAATAAATTCTTTTATTAAGGCCGTGGGCAGTCTTAAACCGATACAAAAAGAAGATATATCCTCTTATTCAATGGGATAATATGCCAGGTTCACAGTTGGATAGTCATAAATTTTTAGAAAAGTATCCGTATATCAGGTACGGGGTACCTGCCTCCCTTCTCTTCTGCCTCTTCGGGTTCATTCTTTTTGCAACGACAGCAGAACTCGTAGTTTACGGTAATTATAATAATGCACTCGGTGGTTTTGTGCCGGTTTATCTCTATTTCATGTCTATTACAGCTTCGCTTCTTGCGGCATACCGGGCATCCCGCGGCGGGGGGAGCGAAGGGGAGAATGGTGGATCCGGGAGGCAGAAAGCCCTGTCGGGAATACTTGCGGCACTCGTTGTGTCGCTTCTTCCTGTTCTGGTATTCACCTGCCTCGCTTTAACGATCATCGACAACATGATTTTTGAATTCATGATCGCACTACTACTCATATTTACTCCCCTCCCTGCGGCGATCCTGGGAGGTCTCACCGGATATTTCATTACCGGGAATTCATTTCCTGGTGGAAAAGGAAGCTTTAAAGGATTTATTATGGTTGTATCAGCGGTGCTCCTGCTTGAACTGGCGGTCTTTTTAATTCTGGTATATGGTGCTGTCGGGATGGGATTTGTACCGTATGATCCCGGGCGGGTGATACCTCCATAAAAGAACCCGGATTTTTGAAAACCAAAACCCATAAAATCCCTCTGGTGAATAACATGACAATGGACGGAGAAAAGAGTACATTCCATGAGTACAGGGGAACGGGATACGAGGTCTTTATTCTGCTCCTCTCCGGCCTTTCGGTTGTAAATATCATATTCTATATCCTGCCGGACTTCGTTCCCGCCGCAACCGAGATCGTGACCATCGTAGATCTCTTCATTAGTGCAGTTTTCATCATCGATTTTCTGCTCCGCTTCTTTACATATGATTCCAAATCCTACTATTTCTTCAAAAACTGGGGATGGGCGGATCTTCTCTCCGCAATCCCCCTTCCTGTTGCAAAGATATTCCGTCTGTTCAGGATAATCAGGATTCTTTATGTAATGAGAAGAAGCGGGATTGAAAAGATCAAAGAAGAGATTTCAAGGGACCGGGCCGAAGTCGCCCTGTTCTTCATACTCATATTCATCACAATAATCATCGAATTTGCATCCGTTCTCGTGGTCCAGTTCGAGAGCGTGTCACCTGATGCAAACATCCTGACAGGGGGGGATGCGATATGGTGGTCTTTTGTAACTGTTGCGACAGTAGGATACGGCGACCACTATCCTGTGACCACCGGCGGTAAGATTGTCGGGATAATCCTGATGGTTTCAGGGGTGAGCGTATTCGGCACTCTCGCCGGTTTTCTTTCAAGCAAACTGGTGTCACCAAAAGAGGAGATGCCCGTGACTAAAAAATCAACAGATTCCCCCGCCATCGATGACCTTAATGCACTTCTCAGGGAGAGCCGGGAGATTCAGGAAAAGATCGCTCTAAAGATCGAACAGCTTGAAGATACACTGAATGAAAGGGATAAAAAATAGACTCACATCTCTCCTTTTGACTTTAGATGCAGCTTGAAGAGAGTCCCGATCGGCTTCTGGAACGAGTCGTGGACTACAAGAGACTTCGTTAAGACAGGCCTGAAACCCCCGTTCGCCATCTTAATTGCGATCTTTGACTTTTCGCCGAAGAAGTTGCACTCCCTGACGACGGTGTTGAAGGTGTCCCTGTAAGGCTCCCGTGTTGCCGGATTGTAGAAGAGCAGGTACTTGTTTATCGATTCAGTCGCCGCCGTTTTAATATCGGTATTTATCATGTGCTCCGCGTATGGGTTTAGGAACATAATTCTGCCTTTATCGTCGAGGAGGAAGTATGCGTCCATCTCCGAGAGCGATTTGTATGCCAAAACAGCAGGGAGGTCGTACTGGGTATTCTTCCCCGCTTTCTTCATCTCGGTCTGTGCAAGGGCGATCTCGATATTGGAGTAGATATCGTTTGCAGTGAAGGGTTTTGTGATAAAACTTGTCGGCCCCGATGCAGCCGCCATCCTGAATAATTCCTCGTTCTTCTCCCCGGAGATGTATATCACAGGAATCCTGAACATCGAGGTTATGTAACGGGTCGCAGTGATCCCGTCGATCTTTCCTTCAAGACGTATATCCATCAGGATGATATCCGGGAGGTGCTTTATCGCCTTGTCAAGGGCTTCCTCTCCTGTTGTGACCTTGTCTACGACAGAATAATTCTTCCTGCCGAGATAATCCTCTATTAATGAGGAAATCAGGTCGTCGTCCTCGACGATGAGCACTTTTTTCTGGCTGCCTTTTTTCATCTCCGCCATTCTGTTATACTCCGTTCCTGTGGCAAATTATCTGTATAGGGCACTTCTCTTAGATTTATTAAAATTCTGAAATGCATACAGTTCCTGCTTATAGTAATAGTTTATGTGGCAACATGATGAAAAGAATTATCATAAAATTTTTTTGATTGTCCCGGCATTTTTTCACTCAAATGATCCTGCACCGGACCAGATTGAAAACGATTAATATCAATCAGCCGGATATTCCTGAATAATGAAGAAAATATTGAATGCGGCGCTGGTGCTCATAATTCTGCTCCTGATGGTTCTGCTGTTATTCGATGCATTTTCTTCCTGCTGTTTTTTTTCTGAAAACCGGTCTGAAACCCTGCCCGGGAATAATACCTCATCGACCGGATTAAATACCTCTGCTGACACCGTCCTGAAAGAGACATCCCGCGATAATGAGACCGGTTCTTCAGGTTCAAAAGACGGGATTGATCCTTTTCTTCAGAATATAAGGACTTATGCTCTCGGTTTTGGAGAATATCTCCGTTACGATGAGGATGAGATGAAGATATACCCGGCGGGAGATGAAAGGAATGACATCTCTCTCTCTGTCGACAGGACCCGGATGGCCGGAAGGATCAGCATCAAGGATCTTTATTCGGGAGCTGAATACACTCTATATCCGAAGGAAGATTCCAGGTTTCTTCTTGTGAGCGTCACGGCGGCGCCGGTCTCCCGTTACCTTGAGCGGCACCCGTCGCTGATGACCAGGGATTTCTCGGTTGTCGATCCTTCCGGGAATTACAGCCCGGTCCTTGAAATTATCGGGGATGCCGGGGTCGTCATCCTGAACGACACATCGCATGACACCATGGTGAACGAACGTTTTGTAATAAAGAATATCGGGGATATCTATGTAAGTGAAAGAATTTTTTCTTCACTCAACAATGTAGCCGGCTCGGGTTCGGTCTCCGGGTGGATAATCTACGTGGTCCCGGAAGAGTTCTTTATTTCTGAATACTCTTTTTTGAAAGCAAAGATTGGTGATGATGAGATTTACTGGAAACTCCACGATGTCCTCGTCGATCTCCAGGTCAGGAAAAACCTCGATACGGGCAGTATATCAATATCATACAACGGCGGCGCTGAAGGCTATCTAATCCGTTCAATAGAGGCCGAACTTGCAAGAGCCGATGGTTCGTCCGATTCAAAAAAGATAGAAAAGGCCGATGATGAAGATTGTCTGGGATCTACGGAGATAAAATTTACAGGAACCCCCGGGGAGACCGATCTCCTGACTGTTAAAGTAAAACGCCTTGACGGGGAGGAGTATGTCAAATATCATCGATGGATCTAAGTCAGATCTTTAGGTAGGTTACATTTTCGAATATCAAAAACACCTGCCCCCTTCCCCCGCGGACAAGTCCGGCATACTGTTTCTCACTGCCATTTTCCCGGGTGAATATGTAAAGTCCTCCAGTGTTTATCCAGTCGCCCCGGGATTCTTCATCGCCTTTCATGTCTGAGATAATATATGTTCCGTCCGCCCGAATCTCCATCTGCTCCCGGAGGGGGAGGCTTTTATTCTCCCATATGCCGACCGCCTCGTCTGTCACGGCAATGCAGCCGCATAAGGCCGCCACCAGAAGCATCATGGTGGCCACAAGCCTGATCATAATAATGTCTTCTCTTCTCCCTGGTGTATTTATATGAATTGATCCTCCTGGTTCAGTGCGTTTTCCGGGAGTGCATTTTTGTTCATCGGCTGGCGGTGGAGAGGCCGGGTGTTCCCCTTTTCGCCGGCCCGGGAGTAACGGCGAAGCGCAGGA
>CAYXKC010000053.1:0-10161 GCA_964465295.1 uncultured Methanomicrobiaceae archaeon
CCGGGTTTGCGGAGAAGGATACGGTGAGAGGTGCCGTGCCGCTCGCAGGTGATGCTGTAAATGTCGCGGAGAGAGTCGATGTAACCTCGATTATATCCTTTTTGACTTTCGTCGAGCATACACCGTCATCATCGACGACAGTCAGTCTTACAGTATATACGCCCGCTTCCTCGAACTCTATTTTAGGATCTTTCTTGATTGAGGTAATGACATCGATATCGTCGTTGTCCTCGTCATAGAACTCCCAGTGCCATTCATCCAGGTCACTCTCTGAATTGACGGACTCTTCCGAGAGATCGTTGAACTGCACAGTCAGGGGAGCGGCGCCATAGTCTGAGGAGTCTTCGTCGATCTCGAAATCGGCTTTAGGAGCATCGGCTGCAGGCACCACTTCAATAGAATCGTATTCATATGTACCGCTGTTGTCGTCTTCGTCGGTGACAGTAAGTGTCGGGTTGTATGTTCCCTGGCTATAGTATATGTACTCGGTATCGGCGCTGTCGTCATCATCATCGAATTCTTTTCCCTGGTTGCCATAATCGAAGAGCCACTCCCATTCTTCTATTTTGGCATTGGTAAAGGAGTTCTTCGTCGATTTGTCGGTAAATCTTACATAAAGCGGAGATGAGCCTTTGTTGTAATCGACGGTGAAGTATGCAGTGGGGCTATCTGCGAAGGAAACGGGGATGGTGCATGAGTCCGTCTGGCCTTTGGGACTTGTAACGGTTAGAGTAACAGTGTAAGACCCAGGTTCACTATATATAAATGTCCCACTCTCGATATCTTTATCGATATCACCGGAAGTATCCTCCCCGAAATCCCACTCCCACGTATTTGCACCGTCGGTGGTGCTCTCAAAACTGACAGCAAGTGCGGTGGTCTTCGTAACGGTGCCTGAAGCCACGAGTTCGGGCTCTGAGATAGTTATCGGTTTGGTTTTAGGACTGTTGCTAACAGTACTGTCGGGAGATCCTACAGTAAGAACAACATCGTATGATCCTGTATCGGCATATGTATAGGAACCGGAACTGCCCGATTTCGTTGTGCCATCGTCCATATCCCAGCTCCAGGAGTCTGCAGTTCCCCCGGAGATCGTACCCGAATAGGTGACCGTTTTATAATTGTCCCACGTTGTGCCAGGAGTAACCGTCATGCTGATCGTGGATTCGGCAACATTAAGCCCCGATTCTGCAATGGTATCTGCGGCAGCCGACTGACATATTATTAGCAACAAAACCAGCAAGGAGATAAACAGAATGCCGGTTCTTCTTATGGATCTCATAGTGATAACTACCTGTATAATTTATCCAGGCGGGACTGAAGACTCCCGGCTGTTTATAACTCTAATAATATCTGCACCAGATTATAAATAAAATTATCAGAAAAAAAAGGTGAACCCGGGATCAGTCCTTCCAGTTCCACCACTTAAGCAGTTCCGGATCATGGGTCTCGTTCTCCGCAAAATAGACGGCGCACCTGAAGACGTAAAGGACGCAGCGGTCGAGACGGCCGCCCTGCAGGACGCAGAGCCTCGAGTACATCTCCTCCGGGTTTGCACCGGCAAGATCGTCGACAGAGAAATACCCGAGACTCAAAAGGTCGCGGGCGGTTGACTTTCCAACGCCCGGAATTCGCATGAGATCCTTTATTGACTCTCGCTCATCAGTCCGGGCTGCCATCGCTCTCACTCATTATGGCGATGCCCATCGGGCATAAATCGTTCATTTTGCATACCGAACAGGACTTCTTGCGGCTCTTTTTATTCCCTAAAAGATAACCCGCGACTAACAGAAGGACGAGCAGAACAACCTTCAGTATCGTAAATTCGAGCACCAGCGAGACCGCGAGGATGAGCACCGGAATCACGCATGTCCCCATCCAGAGGAACGGGGCGAACTTCGCGCCGAAGCATCCCGGAAAATCCTCTTCCTTTCCCTTTGAAAAGAGCTTCGATGAGTACCAGCCCCACCCCATCGAACATCGTTTGCCGTAATACCTGCATTTCGTGCAGAACGAAGCCCTCATCACAAACAGGAACATGACGGCCAGGTACACTGCCCACACCGCCGCGAGAACAGGAACCACAAGCCATATTGCATAGACTCCGAGTGCAAGCCATACAAAAACGAAGATATTTGCAAGGATTACACCTTTCAGCGGATAGTTGTTAGAGACCGAATCATCCATAATCAATCTGTCATATCCGCGGTAATTAAATACCGCCCTGCGGCGCGAAAGTCGGAATTATCTCCTGCCGGCGAAGAGATACTCCTGGGCATACCCGGCGTACCTCCCGAAATGTTCCCTCCCAAAGTCCGCGATCCTGTCATAATCCCCGGCCGAGAGCGGACCCTCCGCGCTTCCAATCCCGTATAGATCGTTCATGATTCTCCTTATCCAGACATCGACGGGGAACGCCTCGTAGAACTGGAAGCCGAAGAGGAGTATGCAGTCGGCAACCTTCGGGCCGACACCCGGAAATTCCATAACCGCCCGGCGTGCACCCGGATAGTCGAGGGTTCGAATTCTCTCTGCCCACCCGGGGTCGCCTGCAGCAATCGCGGCCGTCCGGCAGATATACCGGGAGCGGTAGCCAGTCGAACAAACCCTTAAATCAGAATCGCAGCAGCGTGAGAGAGCCTCCGGCGACGGGAAAGAGCATATATCCGTCCTCTCCGGGGAGATCCGCCCGCCATGCACCGCCGACATGTTCGAAAGCATTCTTTCGATATTCGGGATGCCCGTATTCTGGGCGCAGAGATACGAGAGAAGGCACTCCCACGGATCCTGCCTCATAATGCGGAGCCCGGGATGCTTCCCGGCTGCGGCGCGTATATGCTCGTCGGTGCAGAACGAATCGAGCGCTGCTTCGAGATCGAAGTCGAGGTTAAAGAGATGTACGAGATAATCCTCATCGCACCCCGAATATTTGATCTCTCTCCCCGACTGCCGTACCTCGATCAGCCGCCCGCCCGATACTCCGGTCCACCATTCGCCGGCCTTTTTCCAGCGGAAAACCTGCCCGCAGGAGAGTGTCGCATCGAGATCGAAGGGCTGGTTTCGCCCGAGAATATATACCGGATTCAAAACAGTCCTCCCGCTCAGTCCCACCTGTGAAGGTAGCCGCGCCTCTCAAGCGGTTCGCCGTCCAAAAAAACACCGCGGGATTCGGTAACCCGGCCGATAACCTCCGCATCCACCCCGGGAAGGGGCATTACTCCCTGCCCGCAGGTGAAGAGAAGCCCGAAGTCCCCTCCCCCGTATAATGCCTGTTCGACTGTAACACCTTCGGAGAGGGGTATTCGTTCGGAAAAGATCTCGAACCCCGTGCCCGATGCTTCCGCCAGATCGTGGAGCGAGAGTGAAAGACCATCGGATACATCCATCATCGCCGATGCACCGGCCTTTGCGATCGTCAGCGCTTCGGAGACGAACGGACGCGGCTCGATTAGTGAGAGCCGGTACCTCTCATCGCCGTCGAGTGCTGCCTGCGCCTCTCCCGGATGGCCGAGGATGTACACCGAATCCCCCGGCCTGCAACCCTGGCGGGTGATATGGGTTTCGGGATCGGTAATTCCAAATCCGGTCGTGACTATCGTTAATTCGCTGTGGGAATCTATATCCCCGCCTATCACCTTGGTGCCGTAGTGTCTGCAGCAGTCGCGAATCCCTTCCATGATCTCAACGAGCCTCTCCGGCTTATCGAGGCCGACAGCCGCAAGAAGAAAGAGCGGGGCCGCCCCGGACGATGCAATATCGGATATCGTAACCGCCGCAGACATCCACCCGATCTGGCGATCCGTCATCCCGGAAGGAAAGTCCGTAGTCTCATGAAGCATATCCGTACTTGCCACGATTATCTTAGGGCCCACAGGAAACGATGCACAGTCGTCAAGCACATTCTCCTTCCCAACTATTTCGGAGATAAATTTTAGAAGTTCACGATCGTCCATGCCTTCTCGCCTCCACCTCTCTCTCGGATTTATATTCGCTGACAATAGACTCTATCATCTCGGCAGACCTCTCCTTTTCAAATCTCTCCTGGCCCTCTCTCCATCTTTCAAGCGCCACTTCAAAATCCTTCCTGAATGCAAATCCTATACCGCCCCTCGTCACCACAGGAACACTGTCAGATGACAGCAGGGGGATCTTTTCAGCCCTGAAGACGTCCGTAAGCCGAAGATCGGGAGCAGGGGTGATTAACGCCGATACCCCGGCCTCGCTCAAAAACGATACTACGGCGTTGCCCCAGCCCTTTGTATCTTCGATATAGAGAATATCCTCCCGCCCGATCCCGTACTCGTCGTCGGCGAGCCTCACGCATTCGCGGGTCAGGGAGCGGACGACCTTTACAGGAACCTGGCGCCGGTCGTTCTGGAGATCAGCATAATTCTTCATTCTTTTTATCTGCTTTAAGTGCTTCTTTCGCCTCTTTTCTTCATTCCGAAGCTTTGTCTTAAGGGATTTTATCGTCGCATCGCGTTTTTCGACCTCCTGGTCCCTCTTCAGCCTCTCGAAACGGCCCGACCTCTCGTCGGCGATTATCCTTTCAAGGTGCTTTATCTCCCTCTCCTTTTCAGCAAGTTCGTCCTGGAGATCGGAGACATATTCCCTCAGGTTGCGGACCATTCCCTCAAGCTGTGTAATCCGCGGGTCCTTGCGGCTCTCCGGGGCGGGTTCTCCCTTCTTCTCCTCTGCCTCCTTTCCCGGCATGGATTCGGCAACTATCTGCTCTATCGAAAGACCGCGTATTACCCCCGCTCTCGCCCTGTCGAGATCGAATCCGGCAGGAAGCCTCTTCTCGACATTATTGAACCTCGTTCTCCATGCCCTGTATGCCTCGATTGCTGCTGCAAGAGAATCCCTCTCGTGATCGTTTCCGTATGAAAAGCCGGTGCATATCGAAACCTTCTCCTCCTGCGTCCGGTCTTCGGGAGGGTTGTAGCCGGCAGCGTGGAACGATCTCCGGATCTTGTCCACGGATGAAGGCATATGGGCCACATCGGATGCAATCAGGACCGGCTTTCCTATCGCGGTTATCTCCTCGATCCAGTCGTTTATGGACATCTGACGGGAGCTCTTCAGTTCCACGAGATTCCCGTCGAGGTCGAGAGCGGCAATACCAACGGTCGTTCCTGGATCGACCCCTACTATGATATTTCTCTTCTTTGAATGCTGCGGTCTGAAATGTATCCTGTCGAGCCGTCTTGCGCTGATGCGGACCTGGACATCGGCATGCGCCTCACCCGGTACAGGGATATGCTCCCTCGGGGCATGAACGTGGAATTCTACCCTCCTAAGGCCGCCGTAGCCCTTGTGATCCACCCTTTCGTAGCGAAGGATTGCCTCTTTTAAGGCATCTTCAACCCCCTTCGCCTTCTGCTGTACCGCCCCGTGGATCTTTCTTATATACCGGTTCTGGCTCCATCCCCCTTTTCCTATCGAACGGTGGCGGGAGACTGTTATATCGGTTGTCCCGCCGAATGCGATCACCTCGTAACCGGCACCGAGCTCGGCAAGATGTGCGATGGTCCTGGCCTCGACGAAGGGATCGAACCTGTTGCTGAACTTAAGGTTGTAGCGTGCGGCGACTGCTCCAAGAGAAACCTGCCTCTCACCGCCCGTAACCTGAACCAGCCTGGTTTTTGGAGGAAGGACGCCTATAAACGGATAGAGATCGTGCTGGTCCCTCGAGATCTCCTGGAGACTGTCAACCGCGAGGATATCGGGCTTCTCTGAAGATACGCGCCTGAGCACTTTATATAGAGACATCTCCCCTTCTTCGGTAATTTCACCGCCCTCACGGATCACAACGGCAAATACCGGCCTCTTCGTCCTCGAACGGACCGATCCAGTGATAACATCAATACCGAATACCTTCAACCGACCACCAGTTTCAGTACCTCATCCGTCGTTTTGGTAAGCCCGTACTTCTTTGAAAAATAATTTACAAGATTGTCAATATCCCGCCTGAGTATCGTATCTGCATTGGGGTGCGATGGCTCAATCCACTGCGGCCAGTCGATGAGCCAGACCCTCTCCTCGTCGACCATAATATTGAACTCGGAGAGATCGCTGTGTATGTAACCGAGGCTGTATGCCTTTGCAAGATTCTCCACGACCTCGTCGAATATCTCCTGCGGCTCATCTACGGTCACCTGATTGAGGTTTAAGCCGGCGATATACGACATCGCGATTACGTTCCTGTTTATTCCGATAGGGACCGGCACGGACACCCCTCCCCTCTGGAGGACGGATAAGGCATTAAACTCCGCCTTTGCAGACTCCGTCGATGCAAAGAGCCAGGGGAAATGTTTCCATTCGGGAACATAGCTTCGGTTCAGCCTGACAGACTGAAAGGACCTCTGCCCCACGCGGTGTATTTTTATCACAAGGACACCGAGCCCCATCGCCTCGTAGACCTCGGACTCCTTTCCCACGCCTATAAGCGTCCCGAGTGCATTCAGGGTGCCCCTTTTAACGAGCGATTTGATGGCAAGAGCATCATAGCCCTTGAAGACGAGCTGGTACCCGTCATAGGGCTTTGTACTGCTCTTCACCATATCCATCTCCATCAGACGCCCCAGCCTGTAGGCAAGTTCTGATTCCGAAAGCCCGGCCGACTTCCTGAGCACGTCCTCAGGCACCCAGAGATATCTCTTCATCAGCCACTCGAGGCTCTTTAAAATCCTGTACTCGTACTTGTGCAACTGCTTTATTTCGTCGGCTGAAAGAGGCATTTCTCTACACACTTTATTTGTAGGGGATGATAAAAACTGATTGCATTAATACAGGCAGCGGATATGAAGTGTTCAAAGTGTGGCAGGGATGCAATCCTGTTCCAGAACTATTCGGGCATGCACCTCTGCAAAACCCATTTCATTGCCGACTTTGAAGCAAGGGCCAAAAAGTCGATCAGGAGATACGGGTGGATCTCGCAGGGCGACGTCATAGCCGTCGCCATGAGCGGAGGAAAGGACTCGGCCGCCGTTCTGCACTTCATAACCAAAACCTTTGGAATGAGAAGGGATATCAGCATATTCGCACTCTCAATCGACGAGGGAATCGGTGGCTACAGGGATATGGAGGTTGTCAGGAAGATAGCCGAAAATTACGGGGTGCCTTTCCATTCGGCATCGTTCAAAGATTCCTACGGGTTCACGCTCGATGATATCGTGCAGAGAGAAGGGGATACGAGATCGTGCTCCCGCTGCGGGGTATTGAGAAGGCATCTTCTAAATAAAACCGCAAGAGAACTCGGTGCGACTAAGATCGCGCTGGGCTTCAACCTCGACGACGAGGCCCAGTCGGTGCTCATGAACGCCCTCCGGGGCGATGCGGAGACGCTGACCAGAAGGCAGGTGCCAATAGAAGGATTTGTCCCGAGAATCAGGCCGTTCATCCACCTGCCTGAAAGAGAGGTTGCACTTTATGCAGCCCTTAACGTGGAGGGATTCATCGGGGCCGGGTGCCCCTATTCGGCAAACGCCCTGCGTGCAGACGTAAGGGAGATTTTGAATATCTATAACTATAAGCACCCTGCAACAAAATACGCACTTGTAAATCTCGCAGAAGAGTTGAAATCCCCAAAACCGGAAGATAAATCCGGGCCGTCAATATGCCCGGTCTGCGGCGAACCTGTTTTCGGGGATTGCCAGGCATGCAGGATTGTTGGGGAGATGACAAGATGAAAAGAAACAGGATCTCGAGAGTCCTTAACCGTCTTTTATTCAGGGACAGGCTGAATTTTTATATTGCACTTCTGATATTCCAGGTAATCTTCTATTCGATTCTCCTGTACTACGCAATACCTTACCTGGAAGGAGAGAGGATAACATATCCGGACTCTGTACTTTTTGTGCTGCAGACGATGACGACCGTCGGCTACGACCTCCTGACTTTTTTCCCGGCTGAAAATCCGGTTACCGTCATCATTATAATTGTAATAATGGCTACGGGAGTATTCACCGTCCTCATGATCATCCCGGCGATGCTGACACCTTTCATCCAGGAGGCGCTAAGACCCCAGCCGCCCGAAGACCTCGGAAAAAAAATATCCGGACACGTGATAGTTGCAGGATATAACGAGACTTCAAAATCCCTCATAGAAAGCCTTCTTGTATCGAATTTAAAGGTGGTCCTTGTTATAGAGGATAAAGATACGGCTATTGAAGCAATGCATGATTTCTCCGGCAATAAAAAAGAAATCCATATCGTGAGCAGTTCATATGACGATATAGAAACATGGACCGGTGTCGGGATATCGGCTGCAGTGGATGTAATCATCTGCGAACAGGAGTATATCTCTGCAAAGATTGTCCTGGGGATACGCGACAGAACGGATGCAGACATCACCGTTATCGTCAACCGACTTTTATATGGCAGGTACCTGCGCTATGCCGGTGCCGATCACGTAATATCGCCAAAGGATATTACGGGAAGAATCCTCGCAAGGCACGCATCACTGACTGCCGAAGTGGATATAATATACGAAGCCACAAAGGATAAAAGATTAAACCGCCCGGAGATTGAAAACCAGTTAAAATTCGTATACATCACGATCGCAGAAGGCTGCAGGATAATCGGAAGGACGCTCGATGAACTCGGCCTTGAAGAGAAATACGGGGTAAAACCCGTATTCCTTATGAAAAAAGGGCATTTCTACTTTGAAAAGGGGGAGGAGGTTCCAATCGACAGGTCCACGACAATTTTCCTCCTGGGGCGAAAAGAATCCCTGGACTCCCTTTTTAACGAGGAGCTCGTCTGTCCTGTAAGGGAAGAGAAGTTCGCTGTAATCACCGGACACGGGGACCTCGGCAGGGTTGTTGAAAAAGAGCTTGAAAAGGCAGGCGTAAGCCCGATTATTATCGACCCGGCGATTGACGAGACTGTCGGCATTAAAGGAGACGGACAGGACCTGTCGACTTTAAAGGCCGCACACATTGAAAAGGCCCAGGCATGCATAACCGCGGCCGATGACGACGATGTGAATATCTTTACGACACTTCTTGCACGAAATTTAAACCCGGGGATGCATATTCTGTCAAGGGCGAACAAGGCATCCTCGGTTGAAAAGCTCTACCGGGCGGGAGCGGATTTTGTTGCCCTGATGCCGACTCTCGGCGGACAGATCATCGCAGGGATCGTTCTCAGGGATATCGTATCCGTACTCCTCGACCTCCCGAAGAACAGGAAGGTCATAATGAAGCATGTCACTGAAGATATCGCCATTTCCGTTCGTGAATGCGAGAGACTGACCAGGGTCAGGATACTGGCAGTTGAAGGTCCGGGCAAATCCCTGATTATGCCTAAACCCGAAAGCCGGATAGAGAAGGGTGATTCGGTAATTGCTCTTGGAGATTTCCTGTTGTTAAAGAAACTGATAAAGATACTCTCAGGTGAGGATTATGGAAGATTTATGCGAAGGCTGTGAATGTGAAAGGATAGAGCAGATGATCAGGCATACCCTGTGGTCGTCTAAAAAGAAGAAGATAGTAATCGGGCTTTCAGGCGGAATCGACTCTGCACTATCGGCCGCCTTCTCGGCCGGGGCTGTCGGCGGGGAGAATTTATGCGGGTATTTTCTGCCTTCGGATGTAACCCCGGGCAATGACAGGGCGGACGTGGAAGAACTCTGCGAAAAATTCGAAATCCCGCTTACCATTGTGCCGATAGCCCCAATCCTCGGTTCATTCGAAAGTATCCCGGATTATAATGAGACAAAATACCTCCGTGGCAACCTTATGGCAAGAATAAGGATGACAATTCTCTATTATTATGCCAACCTGAATGACGGGCTCGTCTGCGGGACATCGAACAGGACCGAATATCTTCTTGGCTACTGCACGAAACACGGGGATGAGGCCGCCGATATCCAGCCGCTTCTTCACCTGTACAAAACGGACGTCCGGAGACTTGCCGCTGAAAAGGGCGTCCCGAAATCGATAATCGATAAAAAACCCTCCGCAGGGCTCTACCCGGGACAGACCGACGAGGACGAACTCGGCTTTTCATACGGGGAGATCGACGCCGCCCTCAGGTCTCTTGAGGCAAACGGGTGGAAGGCATCGGGAAGGATCGAGGAGGAGATCCTTGCGAAGGTTCAGGGATCCGCCCACAAGAGAAACGGGCCCCCTAATCTTCTGGGGCTTTGAAGGATTT
>CAYXKC010000054.1:0-10154 GCA_964465295.1 uncultured Methanomicrobiaceae archaeon
GAGTATAAGCTCCAGACCCGGATTTGCCATCTCTTCAACGATTATTCCCTCGATTTTGGCATCGGGATTGTATGCCTTTGCAGATTCGACGATTTTGTTGTATGCGTCCCTTGCAGCATCCTTTCCGGTGACTCCAACGATAACACCGCCTGCATCGCTCTTGTGAATAATCTGTGGCGATATAATCTTCATTACGACCGGAAACCCGATTCCTGCACCGGCTTTCGCGGCCTCTTCCGCACTTTTCACTATCTCGAATTTTGGAGCGGGAACTCCAAATTCCCTTAGAAGCTGGTAACCCTCAGCCTCGCTTAACATTCTTTCTGACATAGATCTGTCTCCTTGTTTGATCCTGTTATCTGAAAGAGGTCTATCTCTTTCCCCGGATACAGGTTGAAAAATCTGATTGGTAGAATTGATGGAAAATTATGTTCCAGTCATTTGTATTCTAACATTTCATTTTCTTTAATTAAAATGATTTTTGGTCGGGCAATTGGCATATTCTCACTGGATCGTCCTTATTTTTTTAGGAATTGAAACGAATATTCAGGTTATTTTCAGAAAAACTACATGATTTATAATTATAGATTTTTCATTATACAATAATTATTGATGTATAAAAAATATCTGGTGCAATGGTGACTTCGCATAAGAGTTTAAAAAGGAAAATGCCATGTGTGAAATTCATGAGGGGACACCTCATTCGTCTCTCTCTATCCCCTGTTGATGTAGGAAGTCCTGCCGGTGACGGTATTTATCGCAACCTTTCCCAGGATGACAGTCGTTTTATCTGCACTCCGGACAAAGATAGGCAGGTTTGTAAGGCAGTCGATCTCTGCCCTGTTGAGTAAAAGCCAAACCTTGCCATCTTCGCCTGCGTCTACAATAATCTGCCCGTCGCAGGGCGTAACTCTTTCAACATATGTACTTTTGGAAGTGATCGTTACCGTGCTTTCTTAAACTGTTGAATCGGCACCATCCACTGTTATCGAATCACCATTATTGCAGGTGTATGTCGACCATGGTTCGTCCCGGCGATCTTTTCGGGATTCTTGCTTAGGCACCCGTCGAAATTCTTCAGGAGCAACCGGATGGCTGTAATCGTTCACGGGATTGAGACGCCGGTCTCGATAATAATAGTTCTTGGGATTATTATGGTGTGTATAGCTTTCTTTCTCGAATTTTGACGGTTTTTCATCCCCCGGCAACCGGCGGGAAGATCGCTATAAGATCTCCATCCTCGACAGGAGTGTCAAGTCCGGCCAGGAAATGGATGTTTCTGCCATTTTTAAGAATATTTATCAGGTTTCGCAAGGTGCCGGGTTCGGCAAAGAGCATTTCGTCCAGACCTTCATACCGTCCGGTAAGTTCATCAAGAAGTGACCGGACGGTTGCTCCTTTTGGGAGGTCCATATGGATTTGGGGATCCATGACCTCCCTTAGAGTGGCAAAGGATTTGACTTTTACATCTAACTTTCCATGCTGTTCGTTCATTTATTACAATGAAAGTTCTTTGAGTTTCTCCGGTGTCGGTGTTCCTTCACTGTCCCATCCGCGTAGTGAATAATATTCATCGAGCATCTCATTTATCCTTGAGACCTGCCCGGCAGGCGCTCCTTCCGTCAGCGGCTCATTGAGTATCCTTTCCGGTAATGTATCATCCTTGCGGCCGAAACCCCGTTTGATATTATAAAGTTTCTGCAGGTTCCAGATACGCTCTCCAATCTTTAACAATTCTGCACCGTCAATCTGCATTCCGGTGGTCGCGGTGAGCAGATCGGCGTAATCACCGGCATCAAGAGCAAAGGACGTGAAGAGACACATTCCTGAGGCATCAATGGATGCTGTCAGGTCCTGGAATGTCTTAACCCATTGTGGTTTTCCTTTGATCTCGTAAGGATCCAGTTTCTCCGGAGCACCGAGGATCTCAGGAGAGATCATGTAACCATAGACGTGATCTCCGCCCCTGACCGATGTCGCTGTCGCAAGCCCGTATCCCTGGATGCCTCTTGGGTCATAGGCAGGTAGCTCCTGTTTCTTTGAGCTCATCGAGAGTTCGGGGTGGCCGTATTTTGTTGCGAAACGGAATGATCCCTCGGCAAGTTCATCACCGATACCTTCACGTGTTGCAATCTGTTTTACCAGTTTCAGCATTCCTTCGGCATCGCCGAACCTGATCGGGTGGTCGATATAGCCTTTCTCTGTCATCTCCATCAGGCAGGCGATCGTTGTCGGTGCCGAGATTGCATCAAGACCGTATTCATTACAGATATTGTTTGCTTTCGCAACTGCTTTCAGGTCATCGATACCGCAGTCCGGCCCGAATGCCCAGTCCGGTTCATACTCCGGGCCTTCTCCAGACTCCCCGTCGAATTCGCATACTCTTCCGCACTGTACTATACAGGCATAGCATCCCTTGGGTTTTTTGAGAATTGTTGCAGCCATGGTCTCGCCCGAGACCTTCTCTGCATTTTCAAAATAGCTGCTCTGGAAGTTCTTCGTGGGGAGGACATAGTTCTCGTTGATGATATTGATAAGTACTGCAGTGCCGTAGTCGTGAAGCGCCTTTTCAATACCGTCTTCTTCGATCTTTCCTTTAATGCGCTTTTTGATCTCGTTGAGTTTCTCTTCATCGGCAAATGTAATCTTCAGGTCTCCCCGGGCTGCAATGGCTTTCAGGTTCTTTGATCCCATGACCGCACCCACACCACCGCGTCCGGCTGCACGTGTCTTCTCGTTGATTATGCAGGCGATAAGTGCGAGTTTTTCACCGGCAGGCCCGATACATGATACACGAACACTCTTATCTCCGGTTTCATCTATTATTGCATCAGTTGTCTCCCCCGTTGTCTTTCCCCATAGATGGGAGGCATCTCTAAGTTCCGCTTTGCCATTGTCGAGGAAAAGATAGACAGGTTTTTCAGATCTTCCTTTGATGACAATCGCATCGAAGCCGGCTTTCTTCATCTTCCACCCAAAGACTCCGCCACTGTTGGCGCTCATTCCCAATCCGGTTAGGGGCGAAATTGTCGAGACCTCGTACCTGCTTCCAAGCGGGATGCCGGTGCCTGTAAGCGGCCCTGTGGCATATACGAGAATGTTCTCTTCACTGAGGGGGTCGGTCTTCGGATCGACTAAGTCAGTCAGAAGGCGGATTCCAAAACCTCTGCCGCCGATATACTCCTTTTGAAGTTTCGGGGGTATAGGTTCAATTGTAACCTTTCCTTCAGAAAGATCGACATGGATCATATTTCCTGTATATCCGTTCATGATTTTCACCAAATGGATACTACTCAGGTATTGCTCATAAAGGTTATTCCTGCTGGGAAATTTAAAACCCTTAACTATCTCCAATTGTAAATTTGTGTTGAAATTAATGGAATCGGGTTCAAAAAAGTCGGGAGATTATGATGTAATAGTGTTTTATAGTGGTATGTGCAAAACAGAGGTTTAAAATGAAATTTTCTGGAAATATTGCAAAATATTTCAATTATCCGGAGTGAGTTGAATTATGCAACATCTCAGTGGGTCGGAGAAGATACAGTACGGCCGGCAGATCCTGCAGATAGGAGAGGAAGGACAGGAGAGGCTGAAGGCCGCGAAAGTCTTTATTGCAGGTGCCGGCGGCCTGGGCTGCCCGGCGGCACTTTATCTTGCGGCTGCTGGAGTTGGAGAGATCCAGATTGCAGACAATGATGTTGTCGAGCTTTCAAATCTCAACCGGCAGGTACTCTACAGGATTGAAGATATCGGGGAGAGCAAGGCCGTTTCTGCAGAGAAAAACCTTCGTGCACTGAATCCTTCCGTTGATATTAAGGGTTATAACGTGATGATCGGTGAGGAGAATGCATCGGATTTTGTCGGAGATGCCGATCTGATCGTCGATGCGATGGATAATTTTGAGACGCGTTTTATTTTAAACAGGGTTGCGATTAAGAAAGGGATTCCTTTAATTCACGGTGCGATAAACGGTTTTAACGGCCAGGTTACAACGATTATTCCGGGAAAAACCCCCTGTCTCCAGTGCATCTTCCACAACGCACCTCCGTCAGGAAAAATCCCTGTTTTCGGCGCCACTGCCGGTATTATAGGGGTTATTGAGGCAAACGAGGCTCTAAAATGCCTCCTTGGAATGGATGGGCTGCTTACAGGAAGACTACTCTTCTGGAACGGTACGGATTCGGCGATGGATGTAATCGATGTGGAGAGGAATCCGGATTGCCGGGAGTGCGGCGGTTTAGGATGGTAATGATACAGCCATATCATTTAGTAGTGGTTTTTTACTCCCACGGGATCTCAGGGAAGATCGATAAGATTATGGAAGACGTCCACAAGGACAGGATCTGCTGCAAACGCTTGGGATACTGAGCCAGGCGATCTTTTCAGGATTTATGCTCAGCTACCCGTCGAAACGCTTCAGGAGCAACTGGATGGCCGTGATAGTTCACGGCATCGAGGCCCCCATCTCGATAATAATAGTTCTCGGGATAATTCTTGGTTGAGTGGCAGGGAAAAGTTTTTAATATTTATACACGGCTTCGTGCTCCCCGGGAAGTTTCTTCCACATCTTATCCTTAATTATTGCGACAATTGCAGCTATGTTGACCAGTGCACAGAATACCAGGTAATACGGCCCGGTTATTGCCGCGGGGATGAGGAGGACCGTTGCGGTTGTGTTGACGGATGTGTGGAAGAATGTAGTCATCAGGAGGCTGCCTCTTGAATGATTGTAGATCCAGGTAAAGAGAAATGTGACTCCTATGTTGAAGTAGAATCTCTCGATGAACCCGTCCATCCCGTTTCCGTATACTCCGTTTAAGTGAAGCGGCAGGTGCCAGATTGTCCATATTATTCCAAGAATGAGTGTGCCTAAAAGGGGAGAATAGAGATGCTGCAGTCTCGGGAGTGCAAAACCCCTCCACCCTATCTCTTCTCTTAGCGGTCCCCTGACAAGGGTTACGTATCCTAATGCGATGATTACCGAAGATGCGACGCTTAAGGAGATCTCCGGGATTATTTCGCCCACCGTGTTTCCAGTGATCAACGAGCAGATAATCATGGTTACGTACATTATGACCGGGATGAGGGCCAGGGCCGCTACATACCATATCCAGCCGGTCTTCCAGATATAGAGTTTCTTTAAGAGATCCCTGATTCCCTGGCGGTCTGCAAACCCTCCGCTGATGATATAGGCCGCTATTGCGGAGTTGAAGATCACAAGCAGAAGCAGCGGGACGGAGGCCGATAGCGGACAAATCCTGAGATAAAAAATGATACAGGCGGCGGTTACGATGAATGCGATTGAAAAGACCGTCCACCGCATCTGTGAATCGGTCTCGACCTTTTCAGGTTTTATTATCCGGGAGAGTATGATCGCTGCAAATGCCGGTCCTGTTCCCCCGATGCCCATCATCAGGATGAAAGTTGCCGGGTCGCTGATAGTATAGAAGAACGGTATGCAGAATACCGCCCATGTAATGGCAAAGGCCAGTACGAAATACGATATTAACTGGTATTTTTTTATTAATTCACAAACAGAAGACATTGAGGGCACCTCATTTGAATTCCTGGATAATTCATTTATAACCGGCTAATGTTGTAAAAGGTTTTGTTTTATTGATTTTAGCCAAAACCCGGACAATAACAAACCTTTATCAAACTCCTCCATAAAAAGAAAAATAACCATGACTGAAATCTCAAAGTTCAGCGATGAACTTTTCGAAAATATATATGCTTTCAGTAAAGCCATCTTAAATTCCCCGGAATATCAAAAACTGATACAATGCGACGAGGCACTGGATAATGATCCTAAGGCGCAGGATCTCTTACGCGATTACCGGCTTAAGCAGCTGGAACTCCAGAGAAAGGGATTCGATCGAGGGATCCTTGCTGAATTAAACGACCTTGAGACGCAGCTGAAGAGCAACGAAACGCTTGCAAGTCTTGAAAGTTCCCAGAAGGCCTTTGCCGGCCTTCTTAAAAGTTCCAATGAATGGATTAGCGAAAAGATTGGGATGTCCTTCGCCCAGGTCGGAGCGGGGTGCCGCTGATATGGCTGCCGAAGTAAATGAGGTCTTTGTCCAGGCTGACAGGCTGGCCGGTTCCCTGCTGAAGGTGAAGGATGAAATGACTCCCAATGAATTTCTCCTGCTCTTAATCGAGATGAACCGGAAGATCGAAGAGGTCACCAAAGTCGATTACGGTTCGATCTGTTCGCCTTCCGGCTGCAGCTGTCGCCGGTGAAGTATCTAAACCCGGGGGGAACGTTTTTTTTAATTATGCTAAATTAAAACCATTATCTTAAGTATAAATATAATTGAAATATATTAACTATGGATGATAACTACCGGAGAATCAAAGATCAGGGACGACCTGCTAGTGCAGGCGGATGCATTCGGCAGGGCCATTCTCGAAAGCAGCGAATACCAAAACCTGGTAAAGTGCAACGAGGCGTTTGGTAAAGATCCCGAAGCAAGAGAGCTCATGCGGGAGTTCCGGTCAAAGCAGCTTGAACTCCAGATGAATGGATTCGATAAAAAGGTTCTTGACGAACTGAACGATCTTGAATTGCAGCTGAAGAACAACGAAACGCTGGCGAATCTCGAAAGTTCACAGGAAGAGTTCGCCGCCCTTTTCAAAAGCTCAAACGACCTGATAAGCGGAAAGATCAGCCGGCCATTTGCTCAGAAACGCGGGGGGTGCTACTGATATGTCGACAGAAGATAAAGAAGTCCTCGTACAGGCGGAGAAGCTCGCTGATCTCCTGGTGAGTGCAAAGGCCGGGATGAAACCCGGTGAATTTTTCCTGCTTCTCATCGAAATGAACTCGAAGATTGAGGCGGTCACGAAGATCGACTACGGCTCGATCTGTGGCCCTTCCGAATACAGCTTCCGTGAAGGGTGTTTCTGAGTTTCGATATCAGAGGTTTTTTTTGGATAAGGAGCCGGAGGGATGCTCGTCCATCCCGACGACGACTTATCACATATTATCGAAATGCTAATCAGATCCTGGAATTAATGAAAATATAGTCATACTTAAGTGGTCGAGGGGGGGAGAAATGAAGGTCAGGGAAGTCATAAATCTTATAGAATCACATGGTTGGTATCTTGTATCTGTTAGAGGAAGTCACAAACAGTATAAGAATCCAAACATTGCAGGAAGAATAACAGTTCCGGGCCATATGAACGATACCCTTGCACCCGGAACACTAAACAGCATATTAAAGCAGGCAGGAATAAAGGAGAGAAAATAATGTTCAGGTTTTTAATTATTGTTGAAAAAGCGGACGGCAATTACTCCGCATATTCCCCGGATCTTCCGGGCTGTGTGGCAACCGGCAAAACCCGTGAAGAGGCTGAAGCAAATATGCATGAAGCGATTGCGTTTCACATTGAAGGACTGAAAGAGGACGGTCTTCCGATCCCTGAAGGAAAATCTTCTGCATCGTGGGTTTTGGTTTAATGAGGAGATAAGAATTGCTTATAGTCTGTCGGGAATCGATTAATGCAAAAATCATGATGTAAATAAGATTGTTATCGATCAATATGCCGGATTATTCAGTCAGGATAAAGCAGCTGGTATCTGGAATATGTGAAGATCATCTCAGGATAATTACGGCATATGAACCTGATGAATCTCACTGGATTGAATATAAGATAAGGAGGAAGATCGAATGATTCCTGAAAGATGCAGTTATTGTAAGGGGAACCTGAAAGAAGGAAAGACCGAATTCATGGTAAGAGTTGGTGAAGAGGTCATTATAATCAAGGAGATTCCGGCATATATCTGCGACCAGTGCGGGGAAGTGTTTTTCACTCCCGAGATCTCCAGGAAGATCGATAAGATTATGGAAGATGTTCATAAAGGTAGGATCTGCTGTAAACCTGTTGCAGCAGGCGAGATCGAGCTTGTTGTCTGAGTGACTAAAGATATATTTTCATGAGCTTTTTTTTTTAAAATCAATTTAATTCCTGGAGTATTCACTAATTATTGTATTTATCTGTGATTTCAATTCAGGGAGCTGCTCTCTGATAATTACCCACAGGGTCCCGGTATCCACACCGAAATATTTGTGAATCACTATATTCCTGACCCCAACAATCTTCTTCCATGGAATTTCCGGATATTTATTTCGAATATCTTCAGGAATATTGGAGGCTGCTTCTCCGATTATCTCGATGTTCCTGACGACCGCATCGATTGTTTTTTGATCATTTTGGAATTCCTCTTTTGAAAGGTCTCTGACATATTCAGAGATTCTCTCTGCCGCTTCAAGGATATCCTCTAAAAATACAACAGGGTCACGCTTTGACATATACGACGTCCTCTGCTATTCCGTCGAATACCCTTTTTCTCTGTTTTATCCCTGCCTTTAGTACAAGATCCACATTCAATCCGAGAAGTTCTTCCAGCTCGTCCCGGAGATCAACGACTTCCCACCCGATTGGCTTATAAAAATCGACCAATATATCAAGATCGCTCTCTTCGGTCTGCTCTCCTCTTGCGTATGACCCGATTATGCCGAGCTCTTTTATGTTGTATTTTTTCTGGAGGCGGGTGAAATTGTCATTCAGTACAGCAACTATTCTCTTCATTTCATCCGATCTTTCCCTGGCCTTTTCAGGATGGTTTTTACCATTTGAATTTCGCTGCATTTTTGATTAATTTTATATTGTGAGTTATTATGTTAAGCCTTTTGTGGAAGATTGTTTGGGTGGCTGAAATGGGTCGGACCTTTACTGAAGTTTACGGAAGTTTGCGGAATGTTTGCGGAATGTTTGCGGAAAAAATTACGGCCTGATGCCACCTTAATTTAAAATCCGGCTTTAATGCTTTTTTCATTCGAATATGTTTGCGGAAAAACTGAAAACACACACACCCATACATCCCGAAAAGATCCGGTTGCATGTATTCTGTGCTCCTGGATTTTTCAGTAAACAAGTACATGTACATATATATGTACTAATAATATACTCTTATTTTTCAGATTAAAGCCTGTAAATGCGTTTTAGATCTTTGCGGAAACCTTTGCGGAATGTACGCAAACCTTCCGCAATTCCGTAAACTAAATCATAGAATTTTTGGAGCTGGTGTGGTATCGTATGATGGAGTTTTTAAGAGAAGTATGGAGTTAATGAAGGATTCATTAAACTATGGGTGCCTGCCGGAATAGAGGGCAGCTAAGAAGTCAAAAAGGTGAAAGAATCCGTTATCTTTTATATGCATTTTTTCGGTCTGCAATTTTAAGCAACTTAATCTCTTCATTGCCTATAAAATAAAAAATCCTGTAATTACCTACTCTTAATCTGTATTTTGTAGGGTTTGTATTTTTCAGCTGTTTGATATCGACATTTGACCGGGATGTAAAAGGGTCTTCTGTCAGCCCTTTAAGAGCCTCTTTAACTCTGTTTTTAGTTAATTCATCCAGCTCGTCCAGCTGCTTTCTGAATCTTTTTGTAGCAAGAAGAGAAAAAGCCATTACATTGCTTCCAGATCCAGGGGAGTGAATTCTTCGTTTTCCAGGATGTCGTTTAATTCAACATCCAGTTTTTTGGTGCAATAATAAATTAGCAGCCTATTAACAATATCACTGTATGATTCATCTTTTCGGCCTATTTTTTTGAGTTCCTGTTTGACTTCATCATTTACGGTGATGGTTGCCATAACCATTATTATAACACAATATCTTTAAACTGTTTGCGAATGTGCAAAAAAATAGCGAAGGGATTATGCTGGCCTTGAAGTTTTTTTCGGGCTGTTATCAACCACAAGAATATCATCAAAAAGGATTTAGAGGTCACGCTTTGACATATACTGCGTCCTCTGCAATTTCGGTCGAATACCCTTTTTCTCTGTTTTATCCCGGATTTCAGGACAAGATCCACATGCAGGCCGGGGAGTTCTTCAGGCTCGTCCATCCCGTCGGCGATCTATCGCGATCGCGGGAGGGTTGAAGGGGGGGAATTCCCCTCCCTTTTCATGAATGTGAAAACCAAACTCCAAAAAACCGCAATTTGGGCTTATTTTCCCCTCTTTTGGGAAGATTAAATCTCCCGATAATAAGAGCCCCAAATCAGCCTTCACAGGCCAATCAGCCACCGGATCTTGAGGATATAACGGCACGTCATTGCCCCCTTTTTTCAGACGATGTTTG
>CAYXKC010000055.1:0-10114 GCA_964465295.1 uncultured Methanomicrobiaceae archaeon
AATCTTCTCCGTCTGCATCCATACCTGAGAACCAGAGAACAGAAAAAATCAAGGGACATTTTAAAAAAGTAATAAAATAAATAAAAACAGGCACGAGCATAAAGAGATGACAATATGGCAGCGACAAAAAAACAATTGGCAAAACTAAACAAAGTAAAGAAGGCAAAAGCAGAGGATCTTGCCAAGCAGGCTGAAGGGGGAAGTGAGGCCGCAAAGAAGAAGCTTAAGAAACTCCAGAAAAAGATCAAATAAAGCGCCCGCAATCCGGGCTTCTTTTTTCATTTTAAGGGGCTTTTAAGACAACTGTTTTTTCGGGCGGAGATGTGTCGGTATTACGCCGCATAAACGCCGGATCGCATCGATTTGACGGCACGTATTTACCCTGTTTTTTCAGAGGATGTCCGGGCCGGGTGAAGCCGGGATCGTGGACTCCAGGGCTTCTGTGTGGATGTAAATTTCGGCAATCCGGGCTTAGATTAGTCCTATTTAAGTATTACTTTATCATTTGGATTTTTAAAAAGGAGAGTGAGTGGAGATGTTTGACACATTAACAACGACCTGTCGAAAATTTTTAATCTCCTGGACAGATCGGTTATCGTTAAGTCTCTGTGATTTATCTACCCGAAAAGCCCTGAAAAGAAACTCCCGATCGCGGCAAAGAATCCGCCCTCGTTCCCCGGTTTTTCCTCGACGACGAACGTGCACTTTGCATACGTATCGTCCACAAGAGCCGAATTGATCGCTTCGATAAGCGCCTCTGCCGCATCAGATCCTCTAAGTGCGGAATCGCCCCGGACGACAAAGAGGTTCGCCGGATTTATCCCGCCCGAAAGATCGGATACGAACACGTCTTTTCCGGCGCCGGGAGTCGTGATGATATCGGGCTCGTCGTCATACATCGGGTGCTGGACGACGACTATGTACTCTCCGGCCTCCATCTTCGCGGTCTCGTCCCCGCCGAGAACATACCTGTATGATGCGTCGTCTTCAGGAACGGCGGTCGCCATCGAACCTGTCTTGGCACCGTTCCAATAATCAAAACCGAAGACCCATACGCCGACCGAATGCGGGTTTCCTTCGGCGGTGCCGGTAATCACAAGCTCATCGCCCTGTATAATCTTCGGGGATGAGAGCCCTGCGGTAATGAACGGCTTCTTAATCACGATCGTTGCAGTGTCATATATCCCGCCTGAAAGGTCCGCCTTGCTCTTCGGCCCGGTTACGGCATATATGGTGTAGGTGCCGGGAGCAAGCCCGAGGCCGTTGGTATCGAGCCTGTACTCCCACAGGCCGGCGGAATTAACAGCCGACCCGGCAAATGTATCCGCATTACCTGAGACAACCCCCGAGAGAGGATCTAAGGGATGGCCGCCGTCCGGGGGAAGATTCGGCCCGGTGATGAACAGGTATGTATTATCCGACCCTGCGTTTGTCCCCGAGAACATGATCTCTTCACCCATATAATATGAACCGTCTCCGGATGATACGATTGTAACCAGTGAATCGCCGGTCGTCTGCGACATACCTCCGGCCTGGACCTTCGGGTCCAGTAATATCAGTGAGGTGACAGAGTATGTGCCTCTTAAAAGATCCGCCTTATTGTCCGGTTCCGTAACGGCAAATACGAAATATGTCCCCGCTTCAAGGCCGATTCCTTCGGTATCAAGCGTGTATTCCCACCTGCCGTCTTTATCCACACGGGTCATGACGAAAGTGTCCTTCCTGTCTGTAAGTGCGGCTTTTTCGGGTTCATTGAGTTTATTTCCGTTCTCCTCAAGGCCCGGCCCTGTGATAAACAGGTACGTATAATCCGAGCCGGTGTTCGTTCCCGAGAAGGTGATCTCTTCACCAATAAGGCATACGCCCTCCCCGGATGATTCGATTGTCGTCTGCAGGTCTGTATTCAACCCGGCCGCTGCCGGGGACACTACAAGGAAAACCGCTGCAAGAGCGGTTAATAGATAGATTAACTTGATTTTCATTTCTCTGCCCCTGTTTACATTTTTTATAGTCCATCCGGTATGTTAAGAGTACTGTGAGAAAATTCGAACAAAACGGAATACCTCCCGGTCTCATTTTAAGACAGGCCGCTGGCCGGGAGAGTCAATTGCGCAGGCAGGAGATATGCAGAAAAAAAGATACTTTAAAGATCGTCCCTAAAACGTGAATGAAACGAATGTTTCAGGCGCTGTTTCATTTAAGTTACAAGGTAAATTTCATGTAAAAACAATTGGAAATCCGGAGATATCAATATGACAGACGAACAAACCCTCAAAGATCTCAGGGGAGAAGAGCTCGGAATCCCGCAGAAACTGCCCCCCTTCGACCCGGACAAAGACGTGCCCCCCGCCCCGGACTACTCGAATCCGGACTGCTGGCTGACGATGCCGGAGCACTTCAGTAAAGAAAAACAGCCGGTAGATGTTTTCTGGGTATACCCGACGATCCTCTCCGACGATTCAACATACCTGATGGACATCTCCGATCCTCGGCTCAGGGAGAAGGCCGAATGGACGCTTGTCGAGCAGGCCAGCATATTCGACAGCCAGGCGAACATCTATGCACCGTTCTACAGGCAGAACAATGTAAAGATCAACCCGCTGATGTTAACGGATGCAAATCCCATATTCAGGCTCGGCCAGCAGGACCTCATTGCGGCGTTCGACTACTTCCTCAAACACTTCAACCGGGGGGAGCGCCCCATAATCATCGCCGCCCACAGCCAGGGCTCGGTGAGGACCGTCGAACTCGCAAAGGAGGGAGAACTCCTCTTCGGCGATGAAGAATCCCTGGGCAGACTTGTTGCCGCATATACAATCGGTTACTCCATAACGAAAGAGGATCTTGAAACAAACCCCCTGATGAGGATAAGCGAAAGCGAAACAGATACAGGCTGCTTCATCCTCTACAATACAATATCGGATGAAAAGGACAAGGAAAAGGAAGGCCCGACGATAATACCCGGGACCTTTGTCGTGAACCCCCTAAACTGGAGGACCGATCAGGAACCCGCCCCGGCGGATATGAACCTGGGGGCGGCGTTCTTCAGGCACGAAGACCCCCCAAATCCTGCGAGATACAAAAACTTCGCCGCCGCACAGAAGGTTAAAAACGCACTGGTGATAACCGACATCTCAAACCCGGAGGAACTCCCGGAAACGAGCGTCACGTTCCCAAAGGGAATCTATCACATGTACGACTACGCGATATTCTATGAAAACTTAAGGAAGAATGCCGGGGATCGAATCGGCGCTTATATGAGAAAACAGGCTGAATAAGAGATAAAACCGCCGGTATAGATGTCGGTATTTCAAAATCACCCCAAACCCGAAAAAATCATGAGCAACGCTTAATAACATCTTTTTTGATCTAACTGTACAGGAGGCGGAGATCCTGAATCGTCAACAGGGATTTATATTTTTTATACCGGTGCTCATCGTCCTTACAGTCATTTTATCCGGGTGTACATCCACAGAAGAGCCGGGGCCGGCAGGAGATACAATAAAAGTCACCGTCACGATCCTCCCGCAAAAGGAGTTCGTCGAAAGAGTTGCCGGGGACAATGCCGAAGTATTCGTCCTCATCCCGCCCGGGGCAAGCCCGCACTCGTACGAACCGACCCCGTCCGATCTCGCCGAAGTCTCCGAATCGGACGTATATGTCATCATGGGGTCCGGGATCGAGTTCGAACTCCTCTGGCTGGAAAAGATCCGGAAGTTAAACCCCGGTATGGTGATAATCGACTCGTCCGCCGGAATCATGCCTGAAAATAGCGGTGATGCGCCCGACCCGCATATCTGGCTCTCGCCGAAGAATGCAATCGCCATAACAGAAAATATCCGTTCAGGACTCGCAGGACTCGACCCTGAAAACGCAGAATATTACCGGGAGAATGCAGATTCATACATATCTGAACTTGCAATACTCGATGAAGAGATATCAGGCACAATCGAATCATCAGGGACCCGCGCCATCATGGTATCCCACCCGGCATGGACATATTTCGCCCGCGACTACGGCCTTGAGCAGATCGCAATCTCGGAAGGAGGAAAAGAACCCACCCCCGCCGGGATCAGATACATGATAGAAGAGGCAGATAAGAATGGCATAAAGGTGATATTCGTATCCCCGGAGTTCAGTGATTCAGACGCAAAGGCGATTGCAAATGAGATCGGCGGCAGTGTGGCGGTTGCAGACCCCCTGGCAAAAGATTACATAGAGAACATGAAAAAGGTCTCAAAGGCCTTTTCAGGAGCAGCAGCATGAGTGAAAGTGAACCGCTTGTCGAAGTAAAAAACGTCACCCTTCAAATGAACGGCCATAAGATCCTCGACGATGTCTCGATCGAAATATATCCCGGCGAGTTTCACGCAATAATCGGCCCGAACGGCGGAGGTAAAACTACGCTCCTAAAGGTTATCCTCGGGCTGATAAAACCCGATTCAGGAACGGTATCCATTGCCGGCGGAGGGCCGGGGGAGAACCTCTCCATGATCGGCTATGTCCCGCAGTTTAGAACATACGACTTCTCGTACCCGATAACCGTCAGGGAGATGGTCGTCTCCGGCCGGCTTGGCCACATAAGCGGGATCAGGAAGACCTACCGGCCTAAAGACGTGGAGGCGGCGGATAAGGCGATGGAGATAATGGACATATCCCGCTATGCAGACCACAACATCAGCGAGCTCTCCGGGGGCGAACAGCAGAGGGTTATGATCGCCCGTGCACTCGCGGGCAACCCGAAGGTCCTGCTACTCGACGAACCGACGGTCTATATCGACTCCCCGACAGCAGAGAAGTTCTTCGAACTCCTCTTATCGCTCAGGGAGAAGATGGCGATCGTCATGATCACGCACGACATAGGATCGCTCACCCCCGAGGTCGACAAGGTTGCATGCCTCAACCACAGGATCTTCACCCATCACGACAACGAGGTCGCCGACGATATGCTGCTTGCCGCATACGGCTGCCCTATCGACGTCATCGGCCACGGCGTTCCGCACAGGGTCTTCAGGAGGCATGACGAGTGAGTATAATCTCGGTTCTCGGCTATGAGTTCTTCCAGAACGCCATCCTCGCCGGGATCATCGCGAGCATCGCCTGCGGGGTTATTGGATCGTTCGTCGTCGTCAAAAGGATGGTCTCGCTTGCAGGCGGAATCTCCCACTCGGCGTTCGGCGGGATCGGGCTCGGCTACTATCTCGGGATAAACCCGCTCATCGGAGCAGCGGTCTTCGCCGTCGGCTCGGCTGCAGCAATAAGCCGTATAAGAAACACTGCACACCAGAACACAGACACCCTGATCGGTGCGATATGGTCGGGCGGCATGGCTCTCGGGATACTGTTCGTGTACCTGACTCCCGGATTCGCCCCCGACCTCATGAGTTACCTCTTCGGAAATATCCTGCTCGTTCCGTTCAGCGAGATTGTCATGATGGCCTGCCTTGTAGCTCTCATCCTCGCGATCGTTTTTCTCTTCTACAACCAGTTGGTCGCGGTAACCTTCGACGAGGAGTATGCCACGCTCATGAATATCAACTCCAAAGCGGTAATGATGCTACTCTTAGTACTGACCGCCTTAACCGTCGTCATACTCATCCAGGTGGTGGGCGTAATCCTCGTAATCGCACTGCTCGCCCTTCCGGCGGCGATAAGCAGGGAATTTACGGACAGTATCTCAAAGATGATGATCTTATCGGCAATTTTGGGGATGGTATTTACGACCGGCGGGATAATGGCATCCGCACTGTTCGACCTCCCCTCGGGAGCGACGATAATCATTCTCGTATCGGCGGTCTATGTCATTCTCCTGGTTTCAAAAAAGATTGCGGAGAGAAGAAGGATATTCGGGGCCTGATCAGTGATGACCGTCATATTTTGCCGACCCGTAAAGGATCTCGTTCCACCTGATCTGGACCCATTCGCCGTCCCGGACCTGGAGGACATCGTAAGAGGGATATATATCGCCGTTTTCGTCGAATGATTTCGCACCGCAGACACCGATGTACCTGATCTCCTTTAAGCCTTCACTGATTGACGCGGGGTCATAGCCCTTCGCATCGATGACCTCTGCGACCATCATCATCGTATCGTATCCGTAGGGAACGGTCCAGTCCACTGCAGAGCGGTTGTACTCCTCCTTGTACCTTTCGATGAAAGAGTCCGATATTATCCGGTTGGCCTGCATGGTCGCGACCATTCCTTCGGAATAATCCCCCGTTCCGTCGATGAGCTCCTCGTCGATTAAGCCCTCGGAACCGACCCAGGCCTTGTCCGATACACCCTGGACTCTTGCAGCGTTCATGATCTCCGCCGCATCGACCGAGTAGCTGATCAGAACAACGGCGTCGGGATCTCTCTCCTTTAACAGCCGCCCTATATACTCATAGTCGCTGGTTCCCTCGTCAAAGCCGATCTCCTGACAGACGCGACGCCCCTTCTCTTCAAAAGCGACGGTGAATGAAGATGCAAGGGCCCTGCCGTAGTCGTTGTCGACATATACGACCGATACGTTTTCGGCCCCGGGATAGAGCGAGACCAGGACCTTTGCAATACCCCGGCCCTGGTAGGTGTCTGAGGATATCGTCCTGAATACATAGTTAGTGTAGCTGGAGAGTCCGGGGGCTGTCGACCCCGGGGAGATCAGAACCACTCCGGCCTCTTCTGCAAGCGGTGCGACCTTCAGGGTGTTTGTGCTCGACGCATCACCGATAATAACCGGGATTCCCATCTCATCCAGCCTCTTAAAACCGAAGATCGCGAGGTTGGGCGTCCCGAAGGAGTCCTGGACCTCCAGGGTGACGGGGACGCCGCGGATACCTCCCTTCTTATTGATATCCGATACGGCCATTTCGATCCCCTCCATAAACCCGTTCCCGTAGACCTTCATATTCCCTGTAAGCGGAAGAAGGACACCTACCTTTATCCCGTCACCAGGAACCTCGCCGCCTTTAAGGATGGTGCACCCCGAAGAGAGGACAACGGCAAACAACAGCCCCACGGCAACAAACAGGACTAAGGAAAAAGATCTACTCATCTTCGTCACCTCCGGCAGGTCCGTCGTTCACTGGAGCTTCTTTACGTAAAGGCCAGTAGTCGTGAAGCTCCCGGCCTGTGATCTTTATGATATATGTAAAGATTATCATCCCGATGACATTCGCGAAGATCATCGGGAGCAGGGAGGCGTCGATAACCCACAAAAACTGCTCCATCGTCAGGTCCTTTACGAAAAGCGGAACGAAAACCAGGACATGGGCGCATTCCACGATTACAACAAGGAACACAGCCCTGTAATAGGTGATCTCACCCCTGTAGTAATGGGCAAACGCACCGGCGAAGAAACCCGCGAATATCGTTGCCGCCATACATGCAGTCGCGGTCCATCCCCCGATTGAGTAGCGGTACACGGCCCCGATCACTCCTGATAAAACACCTACAACCGGTCCGCCCAAAACACCGGCCATAATCGGGCCGAGGTCCCTGAAGTTGAGGATGATATCGCCGTACTGAATACCCCTGTATGTACCGTATATCGATATTACGCCGAATATCATCACAATCCACATCTTATCGAATGTATCGGCGGCACCGCTGAGCATCTTCTCAAACATCTCGGTCTTCGATAAGAGGAAGAGAACAAAGCCGATAAGAAGCAGCCGTTCTACAAGCGGAAGGCCGAACTCGAGGATGCCGCTTTCAAGCCTGAGAGCGATATAGAGGAACACGATGCTTCCAACGGCGGTGACGGTAATCCAGAGCCTGCTTCCCCGGGAATACTTCGGAAGCTTCCGGTCCAGGTAGATTATGATGAAGCCGAATACCGCAAACATGATGGATGCAATCGCAGAAGCGTGCCTGAGAAGCACCGACGGATCGGTGAAGAAGAAGAACGAGCCGAGAATGATTATGGAGAAGACAAGAAGGCAGACTCTGTACAGGAGTTCTTCTTTCAGCTTCAGGCCGAGGGTGTTCTTAACCATGGACGATACCGCCCTCGCCCTTCCGTCAATTCCGGTAAGGGTGGCGCCGAACATCGTGATATACCCGAAGATCAGGAAGACCGGTATCCCGTAGGGCAGCGCCCCGACGATATAGAGCACCTGCGAGATTATCGCCTCCGTTGTCACCTCCTCCCCGTGGCCGAGGTAAGAGACCACAAAACCGCTCACCCCGAGACCGATAAATATCACTGTGATGATTCCGACAAGCGAGAAGGCGAGGACCAGGTCAAGTTTTACGCTCCTAAAATATCTCTTAAAGTAGCTCTCCCCGTATTCGCCGCCGGTCTTTTCGTGGAGCCAGACCGAATAGAGCAGGATGTTCAATCCCGATCCTACCGAACCCATCAGCGCCATTATCGTGATGATCGATCCGGCGGGGATCGAAGGTACGGCCCCTTCGATAATCGCGGGGGCGTTTATATAAAACTGGGAGAGCGAGAGGATAATTCCTCCAAAAAGGAATAAGACAATTACCACGACGATCTTTTCGATCCTCTCGTATGACTCTTTCCAGAGCAGAAGGAGGATGAAGGCAAGGGATATTCCTGAAAGAAGCCACGGGGGGTTTAAGCCGGGGATGAGATAGTCGAGGAATATTCCGCCCATTAAAAGCATCCCCGCAAAGGCGAACATCTCCAGGAGATAGATGACGGTTATAAAGACGGCACTCCAGTTTTTAGGGCCGGGAACCTTTCTCAGACCGTCGAATATCGTCTCCCCGGTCGCAAGCGTATAGCGTGCAATCCCGGTGGTGAATGCGTACTTGAATACGAGGGTTATTATGATGACCCAGATAAGGCTGAAACCGAAATGAGCTCCTGAAGCGATAACCTCCGAAAGCCCGCTCTCGCCCGCCGCCGCAACCGCCAGCAGGAGTCCGGGACCCAGGAAAAAAAGATAATCGGAAAACCTTGACCTTATCCTTTCCATGGTGTTCCGGATCATAATAGATTAATATTTATGATCGTGCCGGGCGGATAAGAATTTTGATTCAATCACTTCAGTGATTCAGTCACTTCAGTGATTCAGTCACCATAGTATCTCTTCAGTGCTCCGGTGGCCCGCCTGATATCCTCCCCGTCCTTTCTCACGCATTTAAGATAGGTATCGAAGATATCGTTTGTAACAGGCCTCATTGCGGTCCGGAAAAGATCCGCGTGCATCATCAGGTCAAAGGATCTCGCCTCCGCCTCCGTAAGCTTCAATGACCGGTATTCACCAGTATGCGGCATGAAGACCGGATTCTCTTCATCAGGAGTCCGAAGCACGAGGTCGGCGAGGGGCGTCTTCGGGATCGGTTCGGCGATCGAGATGAAGACGTCGTCGAGAGGATTTTCCGTGATGAAATCCTTCGTCATCTCAAAGTCCTCAGAGGTTTCTCCCGGATAGCCGACGATAAAACTGCCCGCGGCCTTAAGACCGTGCTGCCTGCAGGCCTCGATTGCACCTGCGGCCTGCTCCGGTGTCGCTCCTTTCCCCATCCTTTTCAGTATCCTGTCGCTGCCCGATTCAAGGCCGAAGAAGATCCATCCTATCGTGTATTTACGGATCGCTTCAAGAATCTCGTCTGTTATACAGTCGACCCTGATGTCGGGGGAGGATATGTTCTTCGGGCCCATGATCTCCGCCATCCCCCTCATCAGTTCGATAAACTGCCCTTCGTCAATCTTTCCGTCCTTAGACTGGAAGAGCGAGCCGGTTCCGCCCGATACCGAGAGCCTCTTCGCACCCCTCTTCTTAAACTCGCGGACCTCCTTTAGTATATCCTCTATACTTCTGCTCCTAATCTCCCTGCCGAAATAACGCGGGACCTGGCAGAAGGTGCAGCCGCCGGTGCAGCCGCGGTGAGTCTCGATATATGCAGAGGCGCCTCTTATATCCTGGGACCCGATATCAGGAGGGATGAGAGGCACGGGCCTGTGTTCGACATTCACCGGTTCCGCCTTTCCTGTGAAAACGATCTCCCCTGCGTCGTCATAGTATGCAAGACCCGGGCAGTCCGCAGAGACACCCTCCGCTGCAAGCCTCTTCACCGTCTCCTCGCCCTCGCCTACGCATACGCAGTCGGGCCCGAGTTCGCCGAGGACCATCTCGTAATATGCAGATACGGGTCC
>CAYXKC010000056.1:0-9895 GCA_964465295.1 uncultured Methanomicrobiaceae archaeon
TCAGGGCCCCTGGAATCCGCATTTGCATTCGTATGGTACGCTCTGGTGCCTGCATTTGTGGCAGCGATAGATAACCTCGCGGCACTTGGGGCACTCGAATTTTGTCCAGCCGGGCTCTGAAAGAGGCGCCCTGCATGATGTGCATTTTTCGGTCTGCATTGTTATGTCACCTGAAAATTATCTTATTATTTCAACCCGGCAACTCTTAAACACTTCTGAAGATGACAGTTCCCCTGACTTCAGAGCCCCTGAAAAATTTTTCTGCAGTTATACCGTCTTTGGCGTTTATAACGGTTGTATGGATACCCTTTTCAAGCACAAAGGGAATAAGGCAGGGGTCGACCTCGGGGTATTCGCCCTGTGAAGATACGACAGCAAGAATCTCTCCTTCTGCATGAATTCCGCCTGTCGATTTCAGGAGTACGAGAGGGCATTCCAGCTTCTCCGCCACCCATGCAGCGATGGTATCTGATGTCACATCCCAGGAATGGGGGAGAGGGTCCTCATCCTTCAGGCACCTGTAAGGCAACAGGACATGAACGCCTTTCTCTCTACCCGGATTCTCCTGCAGGCGAAGGCCCAGCGAATGGAGATAATACCCGTACTGCTCCATCGCCAGCACTGCCATCCAGTGCGAAGACTCGTCGTCGAGGTCAAGCCTCCTGACAGAATCGGCAAAAAGACCTCCCCCGGGAACGATTGTGATATTCAGCCCTGAATTCCTGAGTATGTCCATGATATCCGGCGCATGCTCCATCAGGCTTCCCCCGAGTTTTACGATATAATGATCGCTCTCTTTTATCCTGACCATCCTGAGAGATATATTCCCCCTTCCACCTTATCATTTTGGAAGCATTCCTGCGGGGGACTTTTCGCTATTTAGATATAACGGGAGGAAAAACATCTCATCAATGGATCTGCGGGCGATAGTTTCCATACTCCTCCTGTGCGTATTGATCTGCACCGCTCCCGTATCGGCAGGATATGTAATCTCCGAATTCTGCCCCGATACCTGGCTTTCAGGAGAAGGTGACGAGTACTTTGTCATCGGCGGAAAGGGAGATCTTACAGGTTATTTTGTCACAGATAATGAAGGCAGCGCCAAATTTCCGGACGGGACGGTTTCGAAGGGCAGTGTTGTAGTGGCCCAGAGGTCGAAGGAGTACGCGAAGGTTCATGGTAAAAAACCGGACTTTGAGATATACGACTCGGATCCGTCTGTTCCTGACATGATCCGCACCGGGACACTGAAGATGGGAAACGGAGGAGACGAACTTATTCTCATGAGGGGTGTCTCCATCCTGCAGGAGGTCTCGTGGCCAGGGGATGTAAAATCCGGCGAGGGGAGGGTGCATGTATATTCGGATGGCATATGGGACGAGAGGCCGTACTATCTCGGCCAGTCCCGCTTAGTACCGGAGACTTTTCAGGATGTTCCCGTGACCGTCTTCGTCTCCCCCGACTGTTCTTATACGGTCCTTAAGGACCTTATTGAGGATTCGGAGCACTCTTTGCTTGTAAATGTATATGAGTTTACCTGCCCCGGGATTGCCGGCCTTCTTGCAGGTGCGGCAGAAAAGGGTGTTGATGTGGAGGTGCTTGTCGAGGGATCGCCGGTCGGGGGCGTTTCCGGGGAAGAAAAGGACGTTGTTGCTATCCTGAATTTAGCGGGGATAGATGTTCTTTTGATGGCGACTGAGAACGGTGCTTTTCATGCCCCTTACAGGTTCGATCATGCAAAGTATGTCATATCGGACGGTATGCGGGTGCTTGTCGCGAGTGAAAACTTCGGTGAGACAGGTTATCCCGCATCCGGGACCGGCGGAAACAGGGGCTGGGGGTCTGTTGCTGAAAGCCCGGAGCTTGCATCGTATTTTGAGGATGTATTCGAACGGGACTCCTCAGGTGGCTGGACGACGGAGATGACAGGGGGTTCTGCGGTCTCTCCGTATGCCATTTCAGGAGCGGAAACCGGCAGGTTTGCCCCGGAGCGTTTCGAGGGAACCAGGGTAACGCCGGTTATATCTCCGGACACGAGCTATCTTGTCGGGGAGATGATCGCCGGTGCAGAGCGGTCGGTGGATATCGAGCAGGCATACATTAAAAACTGGTCGCATGGTGAAAACCCGTGGTTAAAAGAGGCGATAGAGGCGGCCCGGAGGGGTGCGGAGGTCAGGATTATCCTTGATTCCTACTACTACAATATTGAAGGGGATGATGACAACGATGAGATTGCGGCTTACATAAACTCTCTCGCTGCTTCAGAATCCCTGCCTCTGGAGGCGAGGCTGATCGATCCGGGCTCCGGAGATCTTGAAAAGGTTCACAATAAGGGCGTGATTGTCGACGGGGAGTCGGTTCTTGTAAGCTCAATAAACTGGAACGAGAACTCCCCCTCATATAACCGCGAGGCGGGCCTGATAATAGAGCATCCCGGAGTTGCAGGCTACTTCACCGGGGTATTCGGGTATGACTGGGATTTATCCGGCCGGCAGACTCCTGCCTACCCGGACCAGGAGACGGGGGGCTTTGGCGGAGGGAACGAACTGAGGAATTATATCGCCGCAGGGGTGATTGTCCTCTTTGGAGCAGTATATATCCTGAGAAGAATGCGGCCCTGATTTCAGGATAAAATCAATAGTAATGCGACTGTATCTCTACTATCTCCGCCGAATCGGCGGCCAGGCAGTACTCCTCGAGCGGCTCTGCATTCACCTCAATAAACCTGAGCCCCCACCCGAATTTCGATAATATATCTTTTGCCTGCTGCTTTTCGCCCATGATATACAGTGCCGCGGCAAGAGCCTCGACGGAATTCAGCATAAACGGCCTGCCGAAGTGCCCCGGATTTGCAGCAACAAGAAACGGGAGCGCTCTTTTGCGGGCGATATCTCCCACATCTACCTTCTCAAGCGTCTCCCACGTGCAGTCGAGAACTGTCAGGGAAGGCGCTATCCTGTCCGCCGGTGAGAGTGCCTGTGGAGATCTCGGGTCGAGGAGAAGGGTGTTCTTTGGAATTTTGGAGATCTTTGCCGCAACCCTGATCATACCTGCTCTCTCAAGCTTTTTTACAGAGCAGACTCTCGGGTCGCAGGAGTTGTCCCTCCACGCAAAAAGCGGCATCATCATATTGTTTTGGTCACCTAAATGCTATCAATGTATGTACTTATGTGCCCGTGCATATCCGATCCGGGGTTAAGGGCGGCGGGAATAACACGGGACGATGATATTTTTTGCTTCAACAGGTGCATAGAACGCTGCAGGAGGTTCGGGATCGGGATCGTGAATCTGCCGTGCCCGGAAACCGTCTTTCTCGGGAGAGGCAGGGGGCCGGTTAATTTTGCAGGAAGCCTCGACAACGAAGAATTTTCAGCTATTCTCGACAGGCTTGAGGCGGAGGTCAGGGCGGTAATCGAAGAGAAGGGCGATCCGCTCTGCATCATCGGGGTCGACTCATCCCCTTCATGCGGCGTCAACATGACATATGCGACCGAAGAAAAATCCCGGGGAAGGGGTGCATTTCTTTCAAGATTCCCTGAGATAAAGGCGGTCGATGTCAAAGACTTCTGCCGTTACAGGATATATCTCGCCGGCCCGCTATTTACCGAGGCCGAGACCGACTTCAACCTAAAGATCCATAAATTTCTCGAGGATAACCTCTATGACGTCTATCTTCCGCAGGATGTCGGCGATACCTCGAATACCCGCCACAAAGAGGAGCATGCCCGGATATTCGAGATGCACCTCGCTGCACTTGAGGAATGCGACATCATCATATCGGTGATAGACGGTGCAGATGCCGACTCAGGGACATCATGGGAGATGGGCTACGGTTTTGCAAAGGGAAAGACTGTAATCTCACTCCGGACCGACTTCAGGTGCGTCGGCTGCCATGAGCTTGTAAACCTGATGCTCGAAGAGTCTTCGGTCGTCGTAAGGACAAAAGAGGATCTCTTATCCGAACTCGGGGTCCATCTCCTTCAATAACTGTTCTTTCGGCACTATTATCTCTATTCAGGCCAATCTGAATCTTAAGGGTTGCTATGGTGAAGAGTGCTGAATCAGATTATCTCCAGTACAGGCACTGGGTTGCCATCATTGCATTATTCACCGTACTTGCAGCCGGGGTGAATCTGTTCACGCTTCGGATGGACCCGCCGTATCCCGCCTTAAGCCTCTTTATGATCCCTGTCGTTATTGCAACCTTCTTCTTCAGGCGACAGGGCCTCTTTGCATCTTTCCTGATAATTGCAATATTTTCAGTCCTGATATGGGAGTATTCCCCCGTAAAGTTCTTTGAGCTCAGGGTGATGGAGAACAGCATAGTGCTCTTTGGCGTCGCCCTCATTGTCTCTCTTTTATCTGCGGCCCTTCACAGGAGCGAAAACATATACCGCCTTCTCTTCGAAACGTCGCCTGCACCGGTCATAGTCCTCAGGCCGGACGGGGCGATCGTGGACGTGAACTCGCGGTTCTTCTCCCTGTTCGGGTACGATATGGAGTTTGTCGGGGGGAAGAAGGTTCAGCAGCTTTCAATAATCCCCGAGGACTGTCTTATCGAGATTGGAGAGAGGCTTATGAACCCCAAACCGGCGGGAAACGAGCAGGACTCTTTTGTTATACGTATAATCGACGAATCGGGTATCACGCATATCTGCAACGTTTTCTCCAGCTTTCTCTATGGCGAGGACAACTTTCCCGAATCCTGCATAATGGTGCTTGTGGATATTACAGAGAGAGTCATCGCCGAGGAGAAGATTAAAAGGTCGCTCGAGGAGAAGGAGACGCTTTTAAAGGAGATACACCACCGGGTAAAGAACAATCTCCAGGAGATCGTCAGCATACTTAAGCTGCAGAGGAACAGGACGGCCGACGAGGACGTACGGTGGTCGCTTAAGGAGTGCCAGAACAGGGTCTATACGATGGCGATGGTACACGAGAACATATACCGTTCAGACAGCCTGTCTGCGATAGGAATCGGCGGCTACCTGGAGAGGCTGGCGAGGGATCTGCTCATCGAGTATATGTCCGCAGAGCAGGACGTCTCGTTTTCGGTCGAATGCAGCGGGGATATCGAGTTCGATATCGACGCTCTCGTTCCTGTGGCACTGATCACGAACGAGCTGATCTCAAACTCTATGAAATATGCATTTCCTGTCGAAAAGAAGGGGAAGATCCGAATATCGGTCGAAAGGAAACCTGATGGCCCGTTCAGGTACGAATACTCCGACGACGGGATCGGTCTTCCGCCGGGATTTAAGATCGAGGATACCAATACCCTCGGCTTAAAGATCGTGCGTGCCCTGGTCCGCCAGCTGAACGGAAGTCTTGAGATTGTGCGGGGTGCCGGAACAACTATTATCATTACTTTCCCGCCAAAAGAATAGTACTTGCAAAGAACGAATGAAATGTGAAAAGATCAACCCTATAGCAGTGTTAAGATGATGAAAAAGATCCTGATCGTCGAAGATTCGGCACTTGTAGCACTTGAAATTTCAGAAACCCTGAAGAATCTCGGCTACAATGTCGTGGGTGAGGCCGCCAGCGGACTGGAGGCGATCGGTATGGCCCGCGACTTAAAACCGGATCTTGTGCTGATGGATATAATTCTTAAGGGCGATATGGACGGAATTGAGGCCGCAGACAGGATCTATTCTAATTACGATATTCCGGTCATATACCTTACCGCCCATTCGGACGAGGCGACACTGGAGAGGGCCCTTAAAACCAATGCATTCGGGTACCTGATCAAACCTTTCAACGACAGGGAGCTTTACTCCAATATTGAGATAACGCTTCACAAGCACAGGATTATGAAGAAGGTTGATACAGGCCCCAAAGAGGCCGTGGATTCGACGCTGAACTTCGTATCCGACCCGGTGGTTGCCACCGGCGAAAGCGGAATTATCACCAGGATCAACCCTGCCGCCGAGGCCTTCACGGGTTTTGGCAGGGAGGAGGCTATAGGGAGCAATATCTTCGATATATTCTCGCTGGACCGGGAGGAAATTCTCTCTGCGATGAATTCGCTGAAGAGCGACGTATTCGAGAAGAGAACCCTGCTGTCGTGGATCGACGGCCTTTCGCTCACAACGAAATCGGGTGAGAGGCAGGATCTCTCCATGAACATAGGATATGTCCGTGCCGGGCGCCAGCATCCTGCAGAGTTCTTCTTCGTATTTATTCCCGGGGAAGGAACGGCGGTAAAGTCTGCTGAGGATAAAGCCGGACATTACAGGATAATTCTGGATGCAGTTGAAAACCCGGTCTTTATGGTCGACGAAAGTATCCGTATCGTCCTCTATAACAGGGCGTTTGCAGATCTCTGCGAAAGTGCCGGCGTATCGCCGGGTGCCGGCGAGGCATCTGCATACGAGGTTCTTCCGCCGCAGGTTTTCGGCAGCGAATACGACTTCAGGGAGGCCTTCGAATCCGGTGTCGGCTATACCCGCGAGAGGGTATGGAAGACCGGCAGCGGGATGAGCACATTCAGGATCGAGACCATTCCGATGTACGAGAACGGGAGAACGGTCTACGCGGCGATAATAATGTCAGATATTACAAAGTATGTCGAATTCGAGGAGAGGAACGAGAAGCTGGCCCTCAGTCTCCGGGCCTATGCCAGAAATGTGGAGGATATAGGAGACCTATGTGCAGGGCTGAAAGAGCCTCTGAACAGGATCAAAAAGCATGCGGTAAAGATAAGTCCTCCATTTGAGTCGATGCAGATCGCCGCATCTCTCTCCGAACTCTCAGAGCTGATCTACAATATCGACATGAAATGGCTCGAGTACGAGAAGGTGAAGAAGTACGTGGAATCAGCCGGTGGGTTCGACAACCTCTCTGAGGATACAGTTGAGTCCGGGACGGACGAGGATGCGGATGCAGCTCCGTGATCTCCTCCCGTGTTTTTTCTTTCTCTTCACCAGGTGCGGCAGGGTAGTGCCGGGGGAAGAGAAATGCCGTAATTCCGCCCGGTTCCGTCTGTAGGGTGAAGTTGTCCTGCGCGCCTGATAAAACTGCAAAATGCTCTGAAATTAAAAATAGCGATATTATGTATTATTTCATGTTCATACGGGCGATTCAAATCTCTATTCTTTCATAACCGATTTTTTTTATTTAAGGATATCGGAATATCCTGAAAATCCGCTCTGGTCGCAAATATTCTGAATAATCCTGCTCTATAAGGTTTGATCCAATAAAGAGGGTTTTTTCTGCCCCTGTTATGACCAACAACTATTTATAAGGCCCTAATAAACTTCTGATTCAGAGAAATGATTCATATTGGGTTTAACGAATTGTCAGAATACCTGAAACCGATGGAATACACTGACCTTTACGAACATGATGAGTACTGGCCCGTGAATGGTTACAGCTTCTCTTCGCTCGATTACAGGTCCTGCATCAAATCAGGTGATGTTATCTCATTCGTTTCCGAAAGGGACGAAGCCGACTGAATAACAAAAAGCCGGGAACAGACTGTTCTGCAGGGAGAGGCCCGGGCATCTCCCCAAAAAAAGCACCTCTTTTCCGTGAATATTCCCATATCTCTTACTATAAACCTCTATATGGTTTATGACTCATCCGAGTTCAAATGACGTAACCCCGAAGATCCTCTCTGCGGGGAGTTCGGGAATCTTTCCCGTATACATCCTTGCAGTCCCGAAAACCTCTGTCATTCCTTTTTTTTGTGCCATTTTTACGGCTTCTCTGTTTATCTCCGGGGTGTCGAGGTAAAAGGTTTCGCCCCTGATCGTATGGGTGAGTCCCCCGAGTATCTTATCGGCGATATCCGGAGTATCTGCAAAAAGAGGTCCTGCTTTATAGCCGTTTACGCATCTCCGGATCACCCCGTATCCTCCAAGACTTCCGTCGCGTCTGGTATATGCAAGTGCGGTTGATTCGGGCATGTTCAGCCATTTCTCAAGGAAGGCCTCCCTTCGTGCCGGAAAATGGAGAGAGTCGTAATCTGCAATCACGGCGAAGGGAAGATCTCCTGCAGCAACAAGCCCTTCATCAATACTTCCGCCTGCTCTGCCTTCCCACCTGATGTTCCTGTATACAAACCTGAACCCTGAGTTTTTTGAGTAACTGTCCTGCATCTCATAAACTCCGTCGATCCCCAGAGTCCTGTCGCCACAGTGGTCCCTGACACTGTTCCATAACCTCCAGCCGAGGCCGGTGTGCCTGAACTCCTCCTTTATCGTGAAGAATCCGCCGAAAGAGAACATCTCATCGTAATTTGTCAGGACTATGGTCCCGATAATCATGTCTCCGCAGGATGCAACAAACCACCCGTCCGGGTCGACAGCATAGAAACACTCGCCGTCGTGAATCCCCGGATTCCAGCCTTCTTTTGCCGCCCGGTCGATGAAAACAGGGACTTCGCCGGGCAATGCCTTCCTTATAACTATTTCGTCCATAAACTGTATGCAGGTTTATGGTGTTCCTGTGCCGAGTTTGACGATTATCTTTGCAACATTTTCGCCGAACTTTGCAACCGTAAGGAGACCTTCCGTATCCTCTTCGACCTCGCCCTGCAGCTTTCCAAATGCAATATTCCAGTAATCCGAACCAGCGACAATCATATTATTTATAAAATAGAACATCAGGAGCTCCTGGATCGTTGCGGTGTGGCCCCCGCGCCTTCCGACAGCTATCGGGCCCCCGACCATTCCCGAGAGGAAGCGGTCTCCGCCGTAAGAGACCATCGAGATCCTCTGTATGGCAGACATCATATCCCCTCTTGCAGTCCCGAAATATACCGGTGATGCGACAATAAGGCCGTCTGCGTCCTTTATCTTATCGATTATCTCATTGAGGCCGTCGTCTTTTATGGCGCACTCTCCCTTCTTCTCCTTACACGTGTTGCATGCAATGCAGGACCTGAAGGATTTGCCCCTGAAGGATATTATCTCGGCTTCGCATCCGTTCTTCTCTATGGCATCCGCACATGTCCTGCAGAGGATCTCCGTATTTCCTCCTGCACGCGGACTTCCGTTGAGTATTATCACTTTCTTCATATCCGTCATGATGATCTTTGTCCTGTTCCCTTATCATCCCTGTCCGTAATTTCAGGTAATGACAGCCTTATCCACGGCCCTGCATGCAAGCAGAAACATAACGCCTGCAAAGAGCGCCAGGTACAACAGCGATGCCAGTACATCCCCGGTGGTGTATGCAAACTCCATCCCGATAGCCGAAAAACGATCCCCTATTGCAAAATACCTGATCCCGGCTGTCAGGTGTGTCAGGGGATTTATCATCGCGATCTGCTGGAGCAGGGGTGGAAGGCCTGTTGAAGGGTAGAGTGCATTCGAGACAAAGAAGAGCGGCATTGTAAGCAGGGTGGATATTCCCTGGAAACCCTCGGGCGAGTCCATCTTCAGGGCGATAAATGCGGATATGCATATGAACGCAATTGCAAATAGCCCGATGAAGAGGAAGATTCCGGCCAGTGATACGATAATCCCGGAAATCCCCTTCCCTGAGAAGAATGACACCCCGAGAATGAGGCCGAAGACTATTACTATCAGTGACTGTATCCATGATTTGGTGATACCCGACATCGCGATCCCTGTGATCAGATCCCTCCTCGGCATCGGGCTTGCAATTATCTCCCTCATTATCCCCCAGTTCTTATCGAAGAGGAGGATAAACCCTCCATAGATATTTGTAAAAAGGATTGTAGCAGCAAGGACACCTGCACACATGAATGTCAGGTAGTCCACGCTCATGATTCCAGGCGGGGCCGCCCCTGTACCTCCGAGTATCCGGTCGAAATTGCCTGCCATTGCCATACCGAAGAATGCCAGCCATAGCGCCGGCTGGAGAAGGGATGAGAAGAGCTGGTGTTTGAACCTGAAGAATCTCGTCATATCCCGCCTGTATATAT
>CAYXKC010000057.1:0-9820 GCA_964465295.1 uncultured Methanomicrobiaceae archaeon
TCTTCAGCTGATCGCCGGGTAAAACATTCCTTGAAAAGTCGAGAATCCCCGGGCCTGAGAGTCCCTTATGGGTCAGGAGGAGATCGCCGGTGTGGGAGACGACCTTTTTATTACCCCTGAAGAGTGATATCCCGGCATTCTCAAATGAAATCCCTGAAAGATCCCCAAAAGGATAATCATTGACATAGACAGGTGTGAGCGCAGGGGCGATCTCTGTTACGGGCTGGCCCAGACTTTTGGCAATCCTGTAGCCGTCGCCCGAGGATCCGGTCTGCGGGTAAGATGCCCCGCCGGTCGATATGACAAGTTTTCCGGAGACATACTCGCCAGATTGCGTTTTAACAATAAAATTGTCATCCTTCTTCTCCGCAGAGATTACTGCCTCACCGCAGCGGATCAAAACACCCTTCTCTTCGCACTCCCGGAGGAGAACAGATAGTATATCCCCGGCTTTCTTCGTAGTGGGAAAGATCTTCCCGTTCTTATCGGTCTCAAACAAAACCCCGCGGGAAGAAAAAAAATCCACGAGAACTCTATTTGTAAAATTCATAAGAGCAGGGCGTAGGAATTTTCCTGCAGCACCATAATGAGAAAAAAATTCTGAAATCTCCCCTTCATGGGTGAGGTTGCACTGGCCGGAACCTGTGATCAGGAGTTTTCTCCCGCATGAGGGCATCTTTTCGAGGACAAGAACCCTGCTCCCCGCGGACGCAGAATGGATCGCACAGAATAGCCCGGCAGGCCCTCCTCCGGTTATTATCACGTCATAATCAGGAACTATCTGCGGCATAGAACGATATCAGTTTACAGTTAGGGCAGGATGCTATTTACAGGTATACAATATTCAGGTATGAAGACGTGCAGGGATAACTGCGAAAAAGATCGAAGTCAACGCCAGATTAAATAAAAAAGAATCCAAATCAGAACTCATGAATAATGTTATGCCTACGGCATGGGCGGCCGTTTTGCTAGTTGTATTCTGTTCATTCCTTGCGGGGTGCACAGTTACAACTGATACGGGGCCGGAACAGACAATAACACCCACCCCGACAGCTGCAGCAGGAGAAACGGGGACTGCGGGAGAAAGTGTCGTTGCCGCAAACAACCTGTTCGCATTCGATATATACGAAAAGATCGCCTCTGAAAAGAGCGAAGACGATAACCTCTTCCTATCCCCGTTCAGCATATCATCCGCCTTCGCGCTGACATATGAAGGGGCGAAAGGAGAGACCGCAGAGGAGATAAAGACGGTATTCCACTTTCCCGGCGATATCGAAGATCTAAGAAACGGGTTCCTTGATATTAACACAGGAATAAATGCAGGCGATCCGGAATACGAACTCAGGGTCGCAAACGCACTCTGGGCGGAGCAGACATATCCCTTCCTGGAGAGCTACATCAGCACTGCGGCTGACTATTACTCGGCAAAGACCACTAATCTCGACTTTAAAAACCACCCCGAAGAATCGCGGGTTATAATCAACGAATGGGTGGAGGATAAGACAAACGACAGGATTAAGGAACTAATCAAAAAGGGCATAATTGACACCGACACCTGTCTTGTCATAACAAACGCGATCTACTTCAAAGGGAAGTGGGTTTGGCAGTTTGACAAAGGAAAGACCTCAGAGGCGGATTTCAAAACATCTTCAGGAGATATCGTCAGGGTCGATATGATGCAGAGGACCGATGAGGATGCAATTTACGGGTACGCCGAGACCGGTGACCTGCAGCTCCTGAGGATGCCTTATAAGCACGATAGCGGAAAAGAACTCTCGATGCTCGTCCTTCTCCCGAAGGAGAACGATATAGGAGTTGCCGGGGAAACGCTAACTACAGCCGGACTGAAAGCACTGAAAAATTCAATGAAGAATAGCCGCGTAAAGGTCTATTTCCCGAAATTCAAAATAGAGACAGGTTATGAACTCTCAAAAACCCTGTCGGATATGGGAATGCCGACCGCATTCTCCGGCGGAGCGGACTTCTCCGGCATGGATGGAACAGGCGGACTTTTCATAACAGATGTAGTCCACAAGGCATTTGTGGAAGTCAATGAAGAAGGGACCGAAGCTGCAGCGGCGACCGCTGTAATAATGGGTAAAGGTTTTTCACCGCAGGAAGAGCCGGTACCGGTTTTCAGGGCGGATCACCCGTTTGTATTCATGATCCAGGACGATGAAACAGGAAACATCCTCTTTATCGGCAGGATCTCCAACCCTGCCGGTGCCTGATCAAATATTCTTTTTTATCCGGGAGATAACTGCGAAAAAGATCGCAGTCAACGCCAGATTAAATAAAAAATACCGCCTATTATCTCTCATGAAGCATGTAAAGGTAACGGCATGGGCGGCCGTTTTGCTAGTTGTATTCTGTTCATTCCTCGCGGGGTGCACAGGTACAACGGATACGGGACCTGAAGAGACAATTACACCCACTCCGACAGCTGCAGCAGGAGAAACAGGGACTGCGGCAGAAAGCGTCGTCGCTGCAAACAACCTGTTCGCATTCGACATATACGAAAAGATCGCCTCTGAGAACAGCGAAGACGAAAACCTCTTCCTATCTCCGTTCAGCATATCGTCCGCACTTGCACTGACATATGAAGGAGCAAAAGGCGAAACGGCAGAAGAGATAAAGACGGTATTCCACTTCCCGGAGAGTATAGAAACGCTCAGGGACGGTTTCCTCGCGATCAACACAGGTATAAATGCAGGAGATCCCGAATACGAACTTGAAGTCGCAAACGCACTCTGGGCCGAGAAGACATTTAAGTTCCTTGAAGAATACACCGGCAACGCAGAGAAATACTACTCTGCAGAGACTACTAACCTCGATTTCGTAAACCAGCCTGAAGAGTCGAGACTCACAATAAACAGCTGGGTCGAGGAGAAGACCAACGACAGGATTAAGGATTTAATCCCGCAGGGAATGATCAATTCGCTTACAAGACTTGTGATTACGAACGCGATCTACTTCAAGGGAACATGGGTTCTCCAGTTCGACGGGAACAAGACATCTGAAACAGATTTCACAACCCCTTCAGGAAAGACTGTAAAGGTCGACATGATGCAGAGGACTGACGAGGACGCAGTTTACGAATACGCGGAAACAGACGACCTCCAGGCACTCAGGATGCCATATGATCACGAGAGCGGAAAAGAATTGTCGATGCTCGTCCTCCTGCCTAAGGAGAATGATCTTTCAGCTGTAAAAGACGTCCTGGGCGGAAGCGGACTGGAAACAATTAGAAACTCCCTAAAATCGAAACAGGTAGAGGTCTTCTTCCCGAAATTCAAACTGGAGACCAAATATATGCTGACCGACACCCTCAAAGCCATGGGAATGCCGACAGCGTTCTCCGCTGGCGCTGACTTCTCCGGTATGGACGGTAAAACAGATCTGTTCATCAGCGATGTGGTCCACAAGGCATTCGTCGAGGTAAATGAGGAAGGAACCGAGGCGGCCGCAGCAACCGGAGTTGTTATACAGCTTACGGCAGTTATTGAGGAGGAACCCGTTCCCGTCTTCAGGGCCGATCATCCCTTCGTCTTCCTGATACAGGACGACGAGACAGGAAACATCCTCTTCATCGGAAGGATCTCAAATCCCGCAGGGGAATAAAATACACCTCTTTTTTTCTGAACCCAAAAATACCTCCCCGGTGCCAACAGATTATATAAAAGGCAACACAAATCATCAATAATGAACAGATCGTGGATAACTACAGGGGCAATTGTTATCACATTGATAATCTGCGCTCTCCTTTCCGGGTGTACCGGAACAACAGATGAGAAATCCTGGAATTCAACACAGCCAGTCACTGAATCACCAGCTACGGGTGTACAGGAGACGGTGATCATCGCTGAGAACGCCATCGACGCGAATAATCTCTTTGCATTTGATATTTACAAAAAAATTGCATCTGATAAGAGCCAGGACGAGAATATCTTCTTCTCGCCCTTCAGCATATCATCCGCTCTTGCGATAGCATACGAAGGGGCAGAGGGAAAGACTGCAGAGGAGATTAAATCTGTACTCCACCTTCCGGATGATAACGGAACACTCAGGGAAGACTACCTCTCGATTTACACAGGGATAAATGCCGGCGATCCCGAATACGAACTCAGTGTCGCAAACGGACTCTGGGCGGAGAAGACATACAAATTCCTTGATGATTATATCAGTACAGCGGAGGATTATTATTTCACAGAAACAGTGAACCTCGACTTTGTGAATCACCCCGAAGAATCAAGGGTGACCATCAATGAACAGGTCGCAGAGAAGACTAAAGACCGGATTAAGGACCTTATCGAGGAGGGGATGATCGATCCGCTTACAAGATTTGTTATCACGAATGCCATATACTTCAGGGGGACATGGGATCTCCGGTTTGAAGAGAACGGGACATATGAAACGGATTTTACGACGACATCAGGAGAAATTGTTAAGGTCGACATGATGAAGAGAACCGACGGGAAAGCGGTCTACGGTTATGCAGAGACAAAAGATTTTCAGGTCTTAAAGATGCCTTATGAGCACGAGAGCGGAAAAGAACTCTCGATGCTCGTTCTTCTCCCAAAGGAAAAAGATCTCGGGGCGGCAGAAGTTTCCCTTAACGGCGAAATGATAAAGGAGATTCAGAAATCCATAAAATCAAGGCGTGTAATAGTACATATACCCAGATTCAGGCTTGAAACAGGATATCGGCTTGCGGATACACTGAAAGCAATGGGAATGCCGACAGCGTTCACCGGCACCGCCGACTTTTCCGGGATGGACGGGACAGGCGGGCTTTACATCGGCCAGGTGCTCCACAAGGCATTCGTGGAAGTCGATGAAGAAGGAACCGAGGCGGCGGCAGCGACGGCTGTTGTGGTACACACCATGGCTGGCCCTCCCGACAAGAATCCTGTTCCCGTTCCCGTCTTCAGGGCCGATCATCCCTTCGTCTTCCTGATACAGGACGACGAGACAGGAAACATCCTCTTCATCGGAAGGATCTCAAATCCCGCAGGGGAATAAAATACACCTCTTTTTTTCTAAAATCACCCAAATAATTAAACATTGAAAGGTAGACAAAGAACCTGATGGACTGCAGTCTCCCAAATACAGGGAAGAATGCCGGGGCGCTGCTTCTCTTAGGGGGAGCGGTCTGGATACTGGCAATAATAATATCAGAAGCCCTGTACCCCGGATATTCAATTAACAGCAATTATATCAGCGATCTCGGCACCGGCCCGTGGCCGGCCGGAATAATCTTCAATCTTTCAACAATCATATTCGGGATCTGTGTAATATCGGGTGCCTCAATCCTGGTTCAAAGCGGTTCAAAAGAATTTTTCATCTACGGCCTTGCCATCGCCGGTTTCGGGGTGATGTTTGTCGGAGTCTTCCCGGAAGACACAGGGCTGCCGCATTTCGTCTCTGCCGGAACGGCATTTATCATCGGTTCCATATCGGCAATCGCGGCATCAATGCAGATAGAGAGACCGTTCTCTTTCTTCTCCGCGACAATGGGAGTGACAGGACTTGCAGCCCTCACAGCCCTAAAAACAGGTTTTTATCTATCACTCGGACCCGGCGGAATGGAGCGCCTGATTGCATATCCGCTTGTATTATGGATAATCACCTATGGGAGCTATATGATGAATCAAAGAAAGGAGGACGGGCAATGTCAACAGATATGAAAAAGAAGACAGCCGGAATTTCATCCAAAAGCGGACTTCCTCCAGGAACACCTGTATATACCGGGGAGAGGGCGCCTGAAGAGACCGAGATAACCCTTATCCATTATGACGAAGACGGTTATCAGGAGAAACAGGGAGCAGACCTCAGTGATTTCAGGGAATTAACAGGCAAAGAAGGTAAAAAATGGATCATCGTCACCGGGCTTGCAGGTTCAGCGCTGGTAAACGAGATCTGTGAAATTTCAGGAATTCACCCTCTTACGACAGAGGATATTTTAAGCACGCACCAGAGACCCAAACTCGAATCATTCGACAGCTACCTCTACCTCGTAATCAAAGTCATACTCCCGGAAGATAAGAGGGGTTTTTATTCCGAGCAGGCGAGCATCATACTGTTCAAAGACACTGTGCTTACATTCCTGGAATATGACGATTCGATCTTTTATCCTCTTAAAAAGCGCCTGGAATCATCAAAAGGCCGGATCAGGAAGAACGATGCAGACTATCTCCTTTATGCCGTCATCGATTCGGTTGTAGACAAGTACTTCGAGATATTCGAGATCACCGGCGAGAGGCTTGAAGAGATAGAAGAAGCAGTGATAATCTCCCCCGAACCTGAGATCCTTGAAGAGATCTATTCGGTTAGAAGAGACCTCATATGGCTCAGGAAATCGATATGGCCCCTTCGGGATGTGGTTGCTGAACTATCGAGAGGGGAGTACGATCTCATCGGCGGGAATACGGAGCTCTTCCTTCGTGATGTCCAGGATCACCTCGCACAGATCTCAGAGACGATCGAGACATACAGGGATCTTGCGGCCGGACTTCTTGATTTATATCTCTCCGGGGTATCCAACAGGATGAACGAGGTGATGAAAGTGCTTACGATCATCGCCACGATATTCATACCGCTCACATTCGTTGCAGGGCTTTACGGGATGAATTTCAGTCATATGCCCGAGCTTGAACACCCTCTTGCCTATCCGGCAGTTCTGGTTCTGATGGCAGCCATGGCAGTTGCCATGGTAATATATTTCAGGAAAAAGAGATGGCTTTAATCAAATCTTACCGTTACCGTGTTTGAGATACCATTCATTCGCTCTCATAAGGTCTCTCGGCGTTCCCACATCGATGTGAATCCCTTCAATTTTTTTGTAAAAGACCTTTTTCCCCCCGGAAATCTGGGTCATTATCGAATCTGTCAGCTGGAGCTCCCCTTTATACCCGGGCTCCGTATCCCTGATTGCATCGAATATACCGGTATTGAAGACATATGCGCCAAGAGCGCCCAGGTTGCTCTTTGCATCTTCTAAAGAAGGCTTTTCGACCATATCAAGGATGCGAATGCCGTCAGGATTGATAATACCGTGGCGGGTCACATCCTCCACTTCGGCCACCCCAACGGTCGTATCCGCAGACGATTCAACATGAAAATCGATCAGGTCTTTTAAGAATGTCTTTGGAGAGAAGAAATTGTCGCCGAGGACCACTGTGAAATCATCATCGATTATATGTTCGCCTGCTAAAACAGCGTCCGCAAGACCCTTTCTTTCGTCCTGGACCACATAGGATATATTGACCCCGAACTTTTTGCCTGAACCCAGGTAATCCGAGAGCCCGTGCTTGTTCGGGCTTACGACTATTACAATATGTTCGATACCTGCAAGCGTCATTGCACATACGACATGCTCGATAACCGCCTTCTCCCCGACAGGAAGCAGCTCCTTTGGTATGGCATTTGTAAACGGCCCGAGGCGGGTTCCCGATCCGGCGGCGGGGATCAGCCCGGTCTTTACCAGCATATTCCCTCCGTACCGGAGACGGACAATATCCTTCTCCCCTCAATTATCACTCTGTTCTTCATTTTGTCAAACTCCTTATCAAGCTTTGAAAACTCATCCCATTCGGTCATCACAAGACAGCCTTCAGCACCCTCAAGGGCACCTGCAGCCGATTTGTGATAGATTATCCCGCGAAAGACTTCTTTCATATTATCGGCCGCCATGGGATCATAGGCATGGACTTTTGCACCTTCGTTTAACAGGATTTCAATGGCCGGAATCGCTCTTGAATCTCGTATGTCATCGGTATCGTTCTTGAATGCGAGTCCGAGGACTGCGATCTGCTTTCCTTTAAGGCTCCCGATTCGATCTTTCAGCATATCGACCATTACAAGGGGCTGTGCCTCGTTCACCTTAAGAACCGATTCAAGAATAAGCGGATCGATCCCTCTCGACTTCGCGAGATGAACGAGAGCGGATACGTCCTTGGGAAAGCAGCTGCCGCCAAAACCACAGCCCGCATTCAGGAAATAAGGAGATATCCTATGATCGAGGCCTACGCCCTCCATCACCTCGTAGACATCTATGCCCAGGGCCTTGCAGATATTTCCTATCTCGTTTGAGAACGATATCTTTGTCGCGAGAAAAGAGTTTGAGGCATATTTTATCATCTCTGCGGAGATCAGGCCGGTCCGGAGGATCTTTGCATCGAATCCGGAGTATAGTGTTTCTATGATATCCCCTGCACGCTCATCATCGCTCCCGATTACGATACGATCCGGGTTCATGAAATCATCCACCGCGATTCCCTCCCTTAAAAATTCGGGATTCATGGCAAATCCGATACCGGGGTTGTTGCAGGATGAACCTCTGACTGCAGGAATCACCACTTCACCGGTTGTTCCGGGAGGAACGGTGCTCTTGACTACAACGACATGATATTCTTTTTTATCCTTCAGTTCCTCCCCGATCGATTCGGCGGCTGACTTTATATATTTCAGATCGGCCGAACCGTCTTCTGCCGGGGGAGTTCCAACACAGATTATCGAGACGTCCGAATCCCTAACCGGGCTGAAGTCAGAGCAGGCGGAAAGATTCTTGCCTGAGTGGCGGACCAGGAGCTCTTTTAGTCCTTTTTCAAATATTGGAGGTCTGCCGGAGTTTATGGCATCCGCCTTCTTTCGGTCTATATCTATTATTGTCACTTCATGGCCGGTTTCAGCAAGGCATGCACCGGTTATCAGACCGACATAACCTCCTCCGACTATGGATATTTTCATGCAATTCACCCGTATATCCTAATGTTTCGATATAAGATATCAGATTAATGAATCATTAATTATTGTCCTTAAAGTGCACGGGCATCCGGACAGGAACAGATTTATTTGAATATGTATTACTATATCATTGTGGTAAAATGGACAAAAACGCTGTGATAATGATAATTGCGGGCCTTGTACTCCTGGCTGCAGGGATCTACGGGGCATGGTACTTCCTCGATGAACTTATATTCGTGGTAAAAGGGTTAATCGGAGTGGTAATTGCTCTCGCAGGCCTCTTTATCCTGATTGTAGGCATCTTAACCGTCAAAGACTAAAAATGCCGGGGAAGGAAAGATCAATTATTATTTATGTACTCCGGAAAGATATCAGAACAATATAAACCATAAGGTAGGATCCTCATGACCATTGAAGATATTGTTGACATTGCATACCCCCAGCAGCCTCACTGCCCGACGATCCTGATACTCGACACCTCGGGATCGATGATGGTGAACGATAAGATCAGGCGTCTTAATGAAGGGATAAGACTGTTTAAGGACGAGATCGGGAAGGATGAACTCGCCAGAAAAAGGCTTGACCTTGCAGTCATAAGTTTCGGCCAGAGAGTGAATGTGATCCGGGATTTTACATCAATCGACGAGTTCGAACCTGAAGAGCTTGTTGCAGACGGTTTAACACCCATGGGAGAAGCTATAAAAACCGCAGCAAAGATGCTTGACAGGAGAAAAGAGGAGTATAAGAAGGAGGGTATTGATTATTACCGGCCGTGGATCTTCCTGATAACCGACGGTGAGCCGACGGATATGAACGAAGGGGACGAACTCTGGAACGAGGTGACTTCCCTTGTTCATGACGGAGAGAGAGAAGGAAAGTTCCTCTTCTTTGCAGTTGGCGTTGAGAATGCCGACCTCGAAACCCTCGGAAAGATTGCCCCGCCGACAAGGGTGCCGGTAAAACTGAAGGACAACAATTTCAGGGATATGTTCCTCTGGCTTTCAAAGAGCCAGTCAAAGGTATCCGCATCGGGTGTCGGGGACCAGATCGTTTTGGATGATCCGTTCGTCTTCGG
>CAYXKC010000058.1:0-9807 GCA_964465295.1 uncultured Methanomicrobiaceae archaeon
GTGAAGGAAAACAGGCATATATCTCAATGAATAGGGGGATTTATAGCGCATCTGTTGCTGCAGAATCCAGATACGGCAATATCACGTCCCTGAAGATGGAAAAAGACAATTATCTTCCATTCTACACATTCCCGCTAATCATTATTGTGCTTGCAGTTATCAATGCCTCTGCCCTCTACATCTATTTTTCAATTAAGGCTGAAAGGGAGACAGGAATAAAGCCTGAAGAACAGCCTCTTCAAAACTCAAACAATTCTGCGCTGGAGAGGCTTGATGAGTCCGAAAAACTCTTCAGTCTGGGATACCGGAAGGAGGCAGTATGCAGTGCCGCCAGAACACTTAGAGAATGGACATCATCAGAGTTCTTTTCAGGAGAGGAGCTCTCTGACAGAAGATGTATTGAATTCTTTTCTGAATACGGGAAAGAATACATTGAAGCAGCCGGAATTCTAAGGTCTACTGAAATTTCAAGATATGCCAAAAAACCGGTTTCTGGAGAGGAATTTGCTAAAATAGTGGAAATTATCAGGGAGATTATCAAAAAAAAACCTGGAGACAATAAATAAATCCTTCATATTTTTTAAAAGTTTAGTCAAATCAGTAAACTCTTTTTTCATTGGCAGATATAGTATCTGTATGGATACGGATACTGAAAACATGATTCTCGAAGAACTTGTGAATGATGGTATAGAAGAAGTGATTCTCTGCCCACAGGCATTTAAGATCGCTGAAAAACTCAGTATAACCCCAATGGAGGTCGGAAGGTACTGCAATGAAAACAAGATAAAGATCAGGGGATGCCAGCTGGGCTGCTTTAAATGACCAGGTTTCTCGAGATTATATCTGTAAAAGAAGCCCGGGAGGTTATCAGGAGAATAACTCCAAAACCTGAGCCCGAGAGTGTTGCACTCAATGAATGCTACGGAAGAGTCCTATTGGAAGACATCTATCCGGATATGGACATCCCCGGATTTTCAAAGTCTGTTGTGGACGGATATGCAGTAATCTCTTCTGATACCGCAGGAGCCGGAGAAGCCATACCTGCCATGCTCAAATACAGTGGGAGAATTGAGATGGGCCAGGAAACGGACTCTCTTCTAAATCCCGGCGAGTGCATGTACGTTCCAACAGGAGCTGCCATTCCGGATAACGCCGATGCTGTTGCAATGATCGAATACTGTGAGGATATGGGCGATCAGATCCTGATTCACAAACCCCTGGCAAACGGGGAGAATATCATATTCAGGGGAGAGGATTTTTCAAAGGAAAAAATCGCCATAAAATCCGGAACAATATTAAGACCACAGGACTGCGGTGTCCTTGCAGCAACAGGAAATGAACAGCTGAAAGTTGCAAAGCGGCCGGTTATCGAGATAATCTCAACAGGGAATGAACTTGTGCCCGTCTCAAAAATTCCCGAAGGCGGGCAGATAAGAGATGTCAATTCATCGCTTTGCGAATCATTCCTGATAAAGACAGGATGCATCCCGAAAAAATACGGGATTGTCAGGGATGAAAAGGAAACGCTTCTGAATGCTCTTACAAAGACAAAGGATGAATGCGACGCTGTCCTTATATCAGGAGGAAGCTCGAAGGACGAAAGGGACAATACGGCAGCTGCAATAGAGGAGCTTGGAGAAGTCCTCGTCCACGGAATCGCAATCGCACCCGGCAAACCGACGATAATCGGAAAGGCAGGAGATAAGCCGGTGATAGGCCTCCCCGGCCACCCGGGATCGGCGTTTATCGTCCTTTTTGCACTTGTCGAAGATCTTCTTCGCGGGATGCAGGGGACAAAGCCCGAAAGGGTGACCCGGAAAGCCAGACTTGCGGAGAATATCCCTTCATCAATCGGAAGGGAGGATTATGCAAGAGTGACACTTGACAGGGAGAAGGATCTTGCAATCCCGGTATTTGGAAAATCAGGCCTCCTTAATACACTCCGGGACAGTGACGGGCTCGTCATAGTCCCGACTGGTTCGGAAGGTCTTGAAAAGGATGAGATCGTGGAGGTGATCCTCTGGTAAAAAGGTACCTGAACCTGATCCCTCTCAAAGAGGCGAGGGAGATCCTGAAGACAGGATTCGACAATAAAGCACGAAAAATATCTGTACCCCTTCCTGAATCCCAGGGGAGAATTACCGCAGCACCGGTATTTTCGAGATATTCTGTACCGATGGTCCACCTTTCGGCAATGGACGGCATAGCAGTAAAAACACCCGACACCAAAGGCGCTTCAGAACAGAATCCTGTTAAAATAACCGATGCGGCAAGGGTTAATACCGGGAATGTCGTAAGCCGCGAATATGATGCCGTGATAATGATCGAGGATGTGAGAGAGGAGGAGGACGGATACGTCATAAGAAAATCGGCCGCCAGGTGGCAGAATATCCGGCCTGTCGGTGAGGATATCGGCGAATCCGAGATGATAATTCCTTCATTTCACAGGATCAAAGCCTCCGATGTCGGCGCCCTTGCAAGCTACGGGATCACAGAAGTGGATGTTATCGATGTAAAAGGCGGAATTCTCCCGACAGGTTCAGAGCTTATTGAGTACGGGGATACCCTGAAAGCAGGCAGTGTAATAGACAGCAATTCGCTTATGGCTGCAGCAATGCTCAAAGAGGCAGGTGCAGAATATAAACGATACAGCATTGTAAAGGATGAACCGGAAGAGATCAGGCGTGCGGTTGAAAAAGGAATAAGCGAAAACGATTTTCTCCTGATCTCTGCAGGGTCCTCTGCAGGTACAAGGGACTTTACCGCGGATATTATATCAGAACTCGGCGAACTCTTTGTCCATGGGATTTCCATAAAACCTGCAAAGCCTGCAATTGTCGGAAAAATTAATGGAAAGCCCGTTATCGGACTGCCCGGATATCCGCTTGCCGCATGGACAATCATGCGGGAGATAGTATACCCGCTGCTTGAAAACTACGGACTCCGGACCCCTTCTCCGGAAGTCCTCCAGGCCAAAGTCTCGCAGACTATCCACTCACCTGCAGGAACGGACGAATTCGTCCTGGTATCTGTCGCAAAGATTAACGAAAGATATGTTGCTGTTCCGCAGTCCAGGGGTTCGGGAGTCCAGATGAGTGCTGTCAGGGCAAACGCATACCTGAAGATTCCCTCATCCTCCGAAGGAATTGAAGCGGGGAGACCAACAGAGATCCACCTCCTGGAAGAGAAAGAAAAGATAGACAGGGCATTCCTGATTACAGGCAGCCATGACCCGAGCCTGGATTACATCGCAGAGATGGTGGCTGCAAAAGGCATAGAGGTTCATTCCAGCCATGTAGGAAGTATGGGAGGTATTCTCGCACTTAAAAGAGGGATGTGCAATGCAGCACCCTCTCACCTTCTCTCCGACGACGGCGACTACAACATTGAATACCTGAAAAAATACATGCCTGAGACAGGACTTGCCCTTCTATGTGTCGCGGACAGGCAGCAGGGCATTGTATCCAAAGACGGGATCACCTTTGGCAAACTGGAAAACCATACCTATATCAACCGCCAGAAGGGGTCGGGAACAAGAATGCTTCTCGACTATATGCTAAAGAAAGAGGGGATGGATGCATCGAAGATTTCCGGCTATGAAAGGGAGATGAATACACATCTCGATATTGCCCTTGCAGTAAAAAGCGGGGATGCCGAGGCCGGGATGTGCACATACAGTGCGGCAAAAGCCCTCGGACTTGAATTCAGGCCGGTTGCAACGGAGAAGTATGAACTGATAATGCTGAAAGATACGCTTGATGACGAGCGAACCGCTGAGATATGCAGATGTATATCTTCGGATGAATTCAAAAGGATCCTGGAATCTCTTGGCGGATACAATACAAAAAACACGGGAACATTCAGGTATACTGAATAATGCCCCTATTTTATTTTAAATGAATTTGAATTCAGGAACAATTCTAAAAAAAAGATTATTCCTCTTCAAATTTCCAGAGATGCTCTCCCCAGTCATTGCCTAAATTTACCTTAAAAGAGGCGAGACCCGGATTGAATTCTCCATCATACGCAATTTCATAAATCACATTCGTCTCATAATGCTCGAGCCTGTTGAGAGTCTTCTGCTGATATGTCTCACCAATATTTCTGATGTAATGATTCGGTGTGATATCCTTGTATTTTATTCCATCATATATCAATGTGAAATCATTCTTTGAAGGAGTCGTAATTGTCTCCTTTCCACCGCCCCTGTAACCCAGATGGTAAATATCCACAACCACAGCTACGAAGATACTGCCGTATTTGGATCTTACTGTTTTAACAGTACTCCCATCCTTCAGATAGAGATTCTGCGCCAGCTGATAGCACTCTGCATTTATAGAAATGTCATTGGAATTGCCGGCATCACGATAATGCACAGGTGTATTCAGGTTTTGATAATTTACAACTGTGGAGGGTACGATCTCTGATACCTGCCCCTTTAGTACAAAGGATTCACCGGAAGTTCCGGAGAATTTATCCAGCATTTCAACTCCGCCCAGGAAATATTTGTTTCCTGCAGAGAACTTATTCAGGTCAAGATATGCCGCCCCGTACCAGTATTCCGATCCCGCGGCTGAAAAGAGATCGAGGGCCTCGATATAACATCCGGTCATATCAGGTTTGTCAGTATGTGAATACAGCCTGTTGAATTTCTCTTTCTCCAAGTGACATTTTAAAAGAAGGGTTTCGGAAGAGGATACTATTTTATCGTAATTCTTCTCATCAACTGCCCTGTTCACTTCATCAAATAAAAGAAGAATCTCCTTTGAGGAAACTGATATCAGTGAATCCGCATCACTTTTAACGACCGGATAATCAGAATAAGATCCAGATAAATGACCAGGAGGGATACTTACCAATGAAGCCGGATTTTGATACATTATCGGATTCTTTATACCTGTATCGACTGAAGACCAGTCGGAGAATTTTATACAGCTTCCTTCCTCTTCCCAGTAAGGCCTCAACTGCTCGGCGTCTGCTGAGTAAAGAATAAATGAATATTTTTTCCCGTTATTGGGCTCATTGAAGACAATTCCAAGGACACCCGTTCTGCTTCCGATTTTGCTGTTGAATATAGCTTTTGCAACCCGGGTGGCGTCACAGGCGTACCACCAGGCTGTATCCGTAATCTTCCCGGACTGTTCACTGCATTCAATATTTATGGTAAGGCCATAGTCCCTTCCGAGATATTCGGGCATCGATATGGCCGGGTTCTTTGGCAATTGCTCCAATGTCATATTATAGAAAAGCGGGTTTTTACCCGCACCGGACATGGAAGGAAAAACAGTGATAAGATCGAGATAAATGTCCTCCGCCATAGTTTCAGAATAGACATCTGCACTCACGTTCACCTTCTTCCTGAAATCTGATTCCAGTCTCGCCAGGAGTTCACCTCTGGTGTAATCGCTTTTTTCCTTTATCAGGAGCATTTCACTGATTGTTTCATTAACCCCGGCCGATTTACAGGATTTTCCTTCATCCGGAGCATCTGCTGTTTCACTATTAATCGCGAATACAATAAACACTGTAGAGACCAGAACGATGGCAATAATAAAAAATATAAAATAGTAATTTTTAATTCCCTTCATAGCCCCTCATTTCTACAATAATTAATCCATAAAACGTCATTTGAAAGGCCTCACACATAAAATTATTTTTGTCTCCTCTTCAGCCACCCATATCCTGCCACAGGAATTCCAATAATCATACCTGTAGCAAGGACAAGGTATGGAAGCGGGATGTCCTGCCCGTCATCGCCGGTGCTTTGACTCCCTGAAGACTGCTGTGCTCCCTGTTCTGAAGACGAACCGGCAGGGTTTGATGCATCTTCGGATGTTGCGGTATTTCCCTTTGCCACTATCGCAAAGATACCGAATTCAGATGTATCTGCAAAGAAGTTATATGCGTAGATATCGCCTCCCTCACTCACGGTTGAAAGCAGTACCCAGTCTTCATCCTCTTCGTCATAGCGATAGACACATACGGTGGACGGATCAGAGTTTATCGAACCGAGCCATTCCTTAGGGACGTCGAAATGGAGAGTTGCCATGCTGATGCTCTCTTCAGGTGCATAATAGCTGACAACCTTTACATACTGGTACACCTCTTCGGGTACATCGTCTATTACCGACGGCTTCTCAATCTCTTCAACCGTCAGCATCAGTTTCAGGATATCGGCTGTCGCCTTTACATCGATCTTACTAATTGCGGTTTCGTCAAATACCAGTGAAACCGCTTCTCCTGCACCGATGTTCTCCACATAATCGCTTGCAACAGAACTATGGCTGCCAGCAGCAGAAGCGACTGAATAGGACCTCGGATCAGTTGAAACCGGTGTTGTCTGCGGGATCACGGCTGTTGATACAAGACCGAATATTGAAAGACCGTTGGGAGAGAATGCCTCGAAGACATCCATATCACCGTCGGTTCCGATGAAGGTGGCGTTGAGAACCTCCTTTGTACCGTCTTCCCCGAACCTGAGGATCTTTATCGAATCCCTTCCCCCGTGGGCTACAACCCATTCTGATATGACAGACATTCGGATGGTGGCGTCGATGATGTCATTGCCGTTTGTCAGGTTCCTCTTTGCGACATTCATCGTATATGCTACCGCATTAAGTTTCAAGCCGGCGGAGTTAGCGGCGAGCTGGAATGCGGACTGCGATTCATTGTCGATATTCTGTGTGACGGTTGTCGTTACGCCGGCTCCTTCAGGAACACTGTTAAGATTCAGGCTGAACCCTGCCGATACATTGCCGGGATGCTGAAGATCCACGCTGACCGGGGTTGTATTTAGCACGATCCCGCTTACGGTTTCACTTATCCGGCCGCCGGAGATTACAGGTGTGCCTGTAGTTCGGACGGTGAGATTGAAACCATTGCCCTGCATGAAGATGGAATCGTCCTGGATGGTTGCATCACAGGCGCTGACTGACACCAGAGATCCTCCGTTGCCGTCATCAGTGAAACAGCAGCTGCCAAAGGTGAAATTGGTAGTAACCTTCTTTTTGGTCATTTTTACTACTGTGACATCCGCAGTTGCGCGGAGGTCCTCATAGGATGCGGTAATGGTCGTGGTTCCGGGATGCAATGCCACAAAGTGCCCGGTGGATATGTTTATTGTTCCAACCGACGGACTCCCCGAAGAATATACAGCAACTGCACCAGGGAAATCGATGCAACGCTGGTCGAGAACACGGCCGGTGAAGTTCGTGCTCTCACCGACTTCAATCGTTGCGGAGGCAGGGGTGAGGTTGATGCTCTTTGCCTCAAGGACCAGGTAGTCGGCTATTTTTGATACAAGCGAATGGTAATGATTTGCATATACGTTAAACGGAGTTTCACCGAGTCCGTCACCGTCAGTATCTGTTCCGCCATATGAATCATACCAGTTCCCGACAAATCCGGTATATGTCTCCCCGTTATAGACATATGTTACCGGAGAGGTGGAATTCAGGCTGATTTCAGGTGCCTCCCAGAAATCAATTATGCCATACATGGACGGGGAATGAGTGTAGACATCATTCATATAGAGATTTAAAGAACTAAATGAATTGATCATCTCAAATTCAAGCGTTGCAGTTGTGCCACCCATAATTTTGTTATTATGGATTGAAAAATTATCAAATGGTCCAGCACTAAAACTAATGCCATAGACTCCGGGATTGGTAATACTGTTTCCGGCTATTTCAACATTTTCTCCGGAACCTTCGAAATTAATTCCCCTGGAAACCGGGTTCACAAAATCGTTATCCAAAATTTTCATTGAACGGATATCGCTACCACTTTCAGCAAAGACACCTGTCCCCGGACCTTCAAATATATTATCCGAGATTGTGATATTATCACAGCTATAATCCAATTTAATCCCGGTACCGGTGATATTGTTATTTGAGATAGTAATGTTTGATCCTCCATGAATACTAAATTCGGAAGTCGATGTCATTTCATTATTGAAAAAAACTGAATTCGTCGCACCTGTCAAATCCACAGGGCTCATACCTGCAAAGTAATTATTCTCAATTCTTAAATTATCCACCGAATTAGTTATAATCGATTTTCTGGTAGGGAACAAATTACCGGACAATACACAGTTTTCCGAACCGATTATCTTCATTGCTCCCTCTGAACTAAGACTGGCATCCTTATAGCCGGATATGTTAAACCCGGTAATACGGACATTATCTCCCGTTATGGTGACGGCATACTCTTCACGGTTGGAATCTTCAATCACAGTTGCTTCATAGCCGTTTTGAGAAAGGAACGTGAGGCCTTTGTCGATCGTCAATTTCTCAGAATAAACACCGTCATGAACTATTATCGTGTCGCCGTCACGGGCGTAGTCGATTGCGCCCTGTATAGTCGTAAAGTCCCCGTTTCCACCCTGATCCACAGTCCAGGTAATTGCACCGCTATCATCAAGAACAGTGACCGTCACTGATTCGCTTACTAATTTGTAGGTCGCGGTGACATTCACAGTTCCGGCTTTTATTGGTGTAAAGAGACCGTCGGCATCGATGGTTCCGATACTGCTGTCCGAGACCGACCAGGTAAACGGAATGTGCTCAATCACAACATCAGCGGAATCATACGCCGTTGCGGCAAACTGGATCGTCGAACCAGCCACAAAGGTGATGACCGAATCGGAGGTTATGCCGATTCTCCGGACATCCAGCGGGAACTCGATCGTTATGTTAGTTATCTCCTCGATATTCCGGCCATAATTTGCAATCGCAGAGCCTGTAAGCTTCAGCGGCCAGTAGATCCTGCCCGAAACGGGAGTCTCCGGGATCTCGTAGCCGTCCAGAATATGGGCTGTGATGAAACTCTTATCGGTGTCGATGAGTTCAAGGCTTGTGATAAGTACAGTTTTGTTGTTACCTGAGGCCTGCCCTTTAATCTTGACGTTATAGTCGAGGTTTGCAAGGGTGGTATTGAAGGTCGACGGATCGTGGTCGTCAAAGAGAGCAAGAACCGACGTGAGACTGACACCCTCCCAAAGATATCCCTTATTGTCCGTATAGGACATCGTTCCGGAGGATGCGAGATCGAGTATATCCGACCTGTTCAGTGTCCTGTTGATCGTACCTATGAGGGTTACATCCCAGTCGGGATGCTCTTTTATCACAACTGTTGCGGTCTGCGATACGCTTCCGCTTGTTGCAGAGACAACTGTCGTTCCCTCCGCTTTCCCAGTGAAGAAACCTGTCCCATCGATTGAGCCGACCACCGGAACGGTGCTCGACCATGTATAGACAGCGGAGATCTCGTCTCCAAACTGATCGTAGCCTGTCGCTGTAAATGTCAGGTTCCCTATCTGGTCGTTATACATGAGAACCGAATCCGGATCGAGAGTGCTCGTTGTCAGCACCTTCTCGACTGCGGCGGTAACAGTTACAGATGCCGTCTGCGAGACACTGCCGCTTGTGGCCGTAATGATAGTCGCACCTTCTGATACTGGTGTGAAGAGACCATCGGAATCAATTGTTCCAACACCGGTAACACTGCTCGTCCATGTTATCAGAGCACCGTTGATCTCGTTGCTGTCGGAATCATATGCAGTCGCGGTGAACTGTTGCTTCCCATTCACAGGAACTTCTGCTGATACGAGATCGATCACGACGCTTGCGGCGTCGGGAAGGGGTGCTCCGGATACATACCACCCGCTGGTCCCGACAGCGTTCGTCCATTGGGTTGAATTGTGATACACTGTGCTACCCGACAATAGATTCTTTGCATATCCGTAGACACAAAATGCCATGAGGGAGTTCATGTTTTCAATTTCATAATTCACCTCAAGTGTCTCTT
>CAYXKC010000059.1:0-9730 GCA_964465295.1 uncultured Methanomicrobiaceae archaeon
GGTTACGATAGCGAGTAGTAAAAAAATTAAAAACATCTTGTTGTTCTTATTAAACATACTTTAAGTTAAAAATAATAAATAGATTAATATTGTTATTTTAACTTACATAAAAAGATTATATTGCCACATCAATATTATTAAATAATAAAATTTAATATGAAAGTATTACATAGATTCATAAATTCACTTAAACGTTATCCAGCATTAGAGGAGAAAGTGATAACTTATGACAGAAATCGCCAGTATAAGAAAGATTCTGGAATCCCTGGGTTATGAAGACGTCGCAGGATTTTCAGAATACAAAAAAATTATAATTCTGATTGTAATTGCCGGGCTTCTTTTTGCATCTGCACTTACTGCAGTGGTTATGGGAGCCTATGACATCTCGATCCAGAATGTCTATACTACAATTTTAACCCACCTTACATTCGGAGATACCTCGAATATCGAAAAGCTTCATAATACAATCATCTGGGACATCCGGGTCCCAAGAATACTGCTTACGATATTTGTAGGCGGGGCTCTTGCCATTGCAGGCGCTGTATTTCAGGGCGTCTTCAGAAATCCGCTTGTAGAACCCTATATCCTAGGAGTATCTTCGGGAGCAGCCTTCGGTGCTGCTCTGGGAATCGTCTTTCCGGCAATCTTTTTCTCGATTCAGCTATCCGCATTTGCATTTGGGGCACTGGCGGTTGCAATGGCATATACCCTGGCCCGTGTCCGGGGTGAGACCCCGATAGTTACATTGATCCTTGCCGGTGTGATCATAGGATCCATTTTCTCGGCACTTGTATCACTGTTGAAATATATCTCAGATGATACCGCCTTAAGAGAGATTGTGTTCTGGCTTATGGGAGGATTCTATTATGCAACATGGAATGACATCTGGATGATAGCCCCCCTGGTCACAGTGGGATTTTTAATATTGTGGGCAATGGGCTGGAAACTTAACATCCTGTCAATGGGAGACGACGAGGCCAGAACCCTCGGAGTCAACCCTGAAAGGTATAAATTCATAGTGGTCACGATTGCCACTGCAATTACGGCTTTTGCAGTATCGCTCGTAGGGATTATTGCCTGGGTCGGCCTGATGATGCCTCATGCTTCAAGGATGATCCTCGGACCGGACAACCGGTTCATAATCCCGGCATCCATGATGATGGGGGGAATTTACCTGATCATCTGCGACACACTGGCGAGAACACTTACCACTTCTGAAATTCCGGTAGGAATTATTGCATCGATTCTTGGAGCTCCTTATCTCTGTTATCTGCTGAGACACAAAGGGAGAGTAATATTCGGGTGATTGGTTATGCTTCATGTAAAAGACATTCATTTCAATTACGGTGATTTTCCCGTATTATCGGGAATTTCATTTTCTGTAAACGAAGGAGAGCTCTGCGGACTCTTCGGGCCGAACGGGTGCGGAAAAACCACCCTGTTCAAGTGCTGCCTTAAATTCCTGAAATATCACACAGGATCTGTCCATATGGCAGGGGAAGACACTACGAAAAGATCTATTGAAGAACTTGCAAAAACCGTCTCCTATGTACCCCAGGAGCATAAACCCCCATTCCCATATCTCGTAAGAGAAGTGGTCCTGATGGGGCGAACACCCCATCTTGGGGGCTTTTTTGGCGTTAAACGGAGGGATAAAGAGATTGCACTTGATGCTCTGGAACAGCTCGAAATATCTGAGCTTGCTGACAGACCGTACAACCAGCTGTCAGGGGGACAACGGCAGATGGTACTCATGGCAAGAGCAATAGCCCAGGATACGCCCATGATGTTTCTCGACGAACCCACATCCGCTCTTGATTTCCAGAACCAGATGAAGATTTGGGAGACTATGAAAGACATTGCAGCAGAAGGGAAGACAATCCTTGCCTGCAGTCACGATCCCAACCACGTGGCATGGTTCTGCGATAGAGTGATAGTGGTATCAAAAGACGGTATTGTCGCTGATGGTCCGCCTGAAATTACAATTAATGAAGAGATACTGGACATGATATATGCCGATACCTGCTCGGTCCGAAAATCAGGAGACATTCAGGTCGTAATGCCCAGGAGCATTGCACCGGCATCTGAAAAATCCAGCCTCTATCCTAGCACTGAAGAAACTTACAGCCAATGTAAAATTCTTGAAACAAAAGCATGAAACGGAGGATTACAACCAATGAATTACAATTCTATCGACTGGAATGAAGTCTGGAAACAGGAATACGAAAAAAACATTGAATCAAGGGGGAGAGGGGATTGTGCAACAATATGGGATTCCAAAAAGAAGGCCAGGGAATTCCTTGACCGGTCAAACAACAATCCCGGGCGTATACAAAGTGTTATTAAAATCCTGAAGCCGGAAAAACACTCCAGCATTCTTGATGTAGGTGCAGGGCCGGGAACACTTGCAGTTCCACTGGCCGGAGTGGCAGGGCACGTGACCGCAGTCGAACCATCAAACGGCATGGCAGACGTGATGACCGATTATGCTGCTCAAAAAGGGATCTCCAATATCGAGGTTGTCAGGAAAAAATGGGAGGATGTAGATCCAGTTACTGACCTCGGGGATTCGTATGATATCGTGTTTGCCTCCCATTCACTTGGCATGCCTGATAGCCGTTGCATCCGGGAAGGTCTGTCTCTTCTGGTTCGGGGGCACCACTGCATGGGAGCAGAGAATGATAGATCTGTGGCCTGATCTCTACGGAAAAGAGTATTCATGCGGCCCCAAGGCGGATGTTATCTTCAATCTCCTGTATTCAATGGATATCTACCCTAATGTCGAATCAGGAGTTTTTATCAATGATTCAACATACCCCGATTACGACACCGCCTTTCAGGATTTTAAAGAGCAGTATAGCATATCTACTCCCAAACAGGAATCGATCCTTAACGATTACCTGAATAAATCGATTAAACAGGAGAACGGCCAGTATATACTCCCCGGAACCACCACGGGAGTCAGGCTCTGGTGGGATGTGAAGGGATGAGACTGTCTGATATCCACGACCTGACGGCCACTGCCCTTCTTTTAGCCTTGTTACTCGTGCTCTGTGCAGGATGTACCGGGGCGGAACAGTCCACCACCACAGCAGACCAGAATACTGCAGGAACCGAGTACCGGTCGGTGGTCGATATGCGTGGGACAGAGGTTCAGGTGCCGGTAAATATCAGGAGAGTCGTGACTATTGATGATGGTCTTGTAGAAGGAGTCATGACCATTCTGGGAGAATCAGATAAGATCGTTGGTTTGGGATCTTCAGGCCTTCAAAAGTCTTATGAGTACACTTTCCCCGATGCTTCATCGAATTATACCTATTCAAACGGTATGAATCCTGTAAGGTACCTCAATCCCCGGTTTGATGATCTGCCTCTCGTTCAGGAATCATCACCCGGCATTAATTATGAAACTCTGGCTTCTCTTGAGCCGGATGTAGTAATCATCAGGAGGGGATCATGTGCTGCTTCATGGGGGCTGAATGATGAGGGCCTGAACAAGAACATAGATAGAATTGAAAAATTAGGAATCCCCACAGTAGTCGTCAATGCACCCCCAACCTACGAGAATCCAGATCTCAATACGGTCTCAGATGAAATCAGAGTGATCGGCGAGGTATTTGGCAAAGAAGATGCTGCTGAAGAGATTGTTGAAACTATTGAGGATTCCGTCACGATGATAAAGGAACGCACTGCAGATGTTGCGGAAGATGAAAAACCAAGGGTGCTGGCATTGGGGTTATCTCCAAAGTCAAGACAGGCTGGTGGAGCAGGCAATGTCAGGGGGGCCATAATTGCATATTATATTGAAGATATCGCCAATGCCGCAAATGCATTCACTGTAACAAGGTATGACTCCGATACAGGTGTTGTAAATGCAGAACAGGTGCTCGCACTGGATCCTGATGTCATCATACTTCCAACGTCCTCCGGCTATCACCCTCCCAGCGAGTTATACAGTGCACCTTATTATGAAAATCTCCAGGAACTCTCGGCAGTTAAAGAGCACCACGTCTATTCACTACCATGGACACCCTGCAACTGTGACGCTTCGCGACTTGAATGCCCGGTAGAGCTTATGATCATTGCAAAGGCCGCATATCCTGATCGGTTTGAGGACATCAGGGTAAGTGAATGGGTGGTGGAATACTACCAGAACCTGTATGGCGTGGATGAAGAGACAGCCAGGAGCATGCGTTCGGTGCACTGGCTCGACTGGACAATAGAAGAAGATTTCTAAGAGGAGTATACTATGAAACAGGCATTTATTATTGGGCTGGTCTTTACAACGCTACTGTTGGCGGCGGTATTCGCCGGCTGCACAGGCCATGGAACAGAACAAGAAGTTGTGAAGACAACAGGGGATCAGTACCGGACGGTAATCGATTCCCGCGGTGTTGCGGTTGAAGTACCATCGGACATTAACAGGGTCGTAACGGTATCGGAAGGTCTGGTAGAGGGAGTTATGTATGCCCTCGGAAAAGAAGATACTCAGGTAGGAATCGGATCTTCCTGTATCCAGAAAGACTGGACATATTCCTACCCGACAGATGACGGGGGCTTTGTAAACGGCTCAGGAGGATGCAACGTTATGCAGGTGCTGAATCCGGAGATAAAAGAGATCCCGCTCGTCATGGAGTCGGGTGCGGCAATGAACTACGAGACTTTGTCGTCATTAAACCCTGATGTGGTATTCCTCAGGCTCGGAAGCTGCTCAATCCAGGAGAAGGACAGTGAGACTGCAAAGAAAACAATAGAGACTATCGAGTCTCTCGGAATCCCGCTCATAGTCCTTTACAGCCCGAACTGCTTCAGTGATCCGTCCCTCACCCAGATCTCAGACGAGATCGGGATAGTCGGCGATGTGTTCGGCAAAAAAGAGGAAGCCGCTGAGATTGCAGAATACCTGGAATCACAGGTTGCTTTGGTTGAAGAGCGTACATCCGGTATCTCCGAAGATGAAAAACCATCTGTCCTTATGTTTGGTCTCTCTCCGACACACCGTGCACAGGGAGGTGCAGGAGTAGTACAGGGTCTCGCAACAACTGAATCCTATATGATAGAGGATGTAGTCAATGCCAAAAACGCCTACCAGGTGGATGTAGGTACATTCCAGATCGTCAACACGGAACAGGTACTTGCCCTCGATCCCAACGTCATTGTACTTTGTACTGCATGGGGATACCACCCTCCGGGTGAACTGACAGATGCCACATATTATTCATCGCTAAGGGAGCTTTCGGCCGTTAAGAACGGACGTGTAATGTCCCTCCCCTGGACTCCGTGCAATTGTGCAAAGAGGCTGGAATACCCGATTGACGTGATGGTAATCGCAAAAGCGGCATATCCCGAACTTTTCGAAGACCTAGCACTTGACGACTGGGTTCTTGAATACTACATGAATGTATATGATGTGGACCAGGCAACAGCAGAAAAACTGCGGACAGCCCAGTGGATGGACTGGTGCGTTGACTAAAAGCAACTGAGGAGAGTACGGGGAAACCTATGAAGAATTACTATGGCATCGACTGGGATGCGATCTGGAATGAAGTGAACGGGGCAAATATAAATTCCGGAGCATTTGGAGAGTGCGCCAAAATATGGGAAAGCAAAGAAGAAGCAAGATGGTATCTCAAAAATTCATTGACAAATCCCAAACGTGCGCAATTTATCCTAAAAACCCTCCCCCTTTCACCGGAACTAAGAGTCCTCGACATTGGTTCCGGCCCTGGAACGATCGCGGTACCGGTTGCCGGTTATGTAGAGCATGTAACAGCTGTAGAACCGTCACCTGGAATGGCAGACGTTATGGAAGAATATGCTGCAGAAAAAGGCATAAAGAACCTTGAGATTGTAAGAAAAAAGTGGGAGGATATTGACCTTTCCACGGACCTTAACGGACCCTATGATCTGGTTTTTGCATCATATTCTCTTGGAATGCAGGACCTGAGCGAATCCATCAGGATGATGTGCGATATCTCATCAAAATGGGTCTACATTTTTTGGATCTCCGGGACTCCGTCATGGGAAAGAGGTTTCGTAAAACTCTGGCCGGAACTTCATGGAAAGGAGTTTTGCTACACTCCCCAGGCTGACATCATCTATAACATACTCTATTCGATGGGAATCTACCCGAATATCAAAGTTAAGGAGATTGAAAGCCACAAACGTTTTGCAGATCTTAATTCTGCGGTTTCCCAATTGATCCCGGCATACAATGTCGAAAACGGAGAACAGGAAGACATTCTCAGGAAATTTCTTAGTGAAAATCTCGTAGAGGATGAAGACGGTTATGCACTTTCTGAAATCAACACCGGCACCGCCTTCTGGTGGGAGACCGGAAAATGAGAATCAGTTTATATTAAGGAAATAGTGAAAATGAAGATTGTAATATGCGGAAAAGGTGGAAGCGGAAAGAGTACCATTGCTGCATTGATGGCTCACGAATACGCCAGGCAGAAGAAGAATGTACTCGTTGTCGATACGGATGAATCCAATATGGGGCTTTACTCCATACTTGGTACCGACAGCCCGAAGGATTTGATGGAATACTTTGGTGGTAAGAAAGCCATTACTGAAAAACTGATGGCAGCAATGCCTGACCCAACAAGTGTGAGACTTTTCGAAGATAAATGGACTTTTGAAGAGCTACCCAAAGAATATGTCAGCCTTAAAAATGGTATCAGGCTGGTTGCCATTGGTAAAATTCATGATGCCGGAGAAGGGTGTGCCTGCCCAATGGGTATCCTGACAAACCAGTTCCTTGAGAACCTCTTGCTTGAAGAAAATGACATCGTCATAACAGATACAGAAGCTGGAATTGAACATTTTGGAAGAGGAATCGACCGGCACGCTGACTTTATACTCCTTGTACTTGATCCCTCCAATGAATCGGTTAAATTATCCGAAAAAATCTCGGATATGGCAAAAGGGCTGGAAATTCCACTTTATTTCATACTCAATAAAACAAACCCGGAGAGATCTACAATTATAAAAGAAAAGGTCTCTGACCCCTCAAAAATACTAGGAGAAATCCCGGCAGACTGTGAGATCCTGAACAAAGGACTCAAAGGAGTGGAAATGGACATCCAAGATCCTTCTATTGAAAAAATAACAGGGTTTCTTGAATCCCTGAAATAGAGATAATCATAGAAAAAATCACGTAAACTAAAACTCAGACTGGAGGTTATGAAATGAAAAAGGTTCTTGCTATAGTCATGATTCTGGTTGCCATGACTATAATGTGTACAGGATGTACTGACCAGTCAGGTCAGGCAACTGTATCCGGTGAAGATGGAGAATTCAGGACTGTTATCGACTCACGCGGAGTTGAGGTCCAGGTGCCAGTAGATATTAAACGCGTAGTTACGATCTCCGACGGCCTAGTAGAGGGAGTCATGACCATTCTGGGAGAAGAAGATAAAATCGTCGGGGTTGGATCATCGTGTATCCAGAGAAACTTCAATTATACCTACCCGACAACCGGCGGTGAGAGTTACGAATATAAAGACGGCATGAATCCCGTGACCTACCTTAACAGGGAATGGATAATGGATATTACAAGGGTCGGAGAATCCGGTTCGCCAATAAATTATGAAACACTTGCCGGCCTCGATCCGGACGTTGTTATTGCCCGTGTAGGTTCATGTACCCTGCGATCAATGGATGATGAAGGGGTCCAGAAGTCGATCAAGACAATGGAATCGCTCGGAATTCCAGTAGTGGTTCTCAAAGCCCATCCCTGCTTTGACGATCCTGACCTGACAACAATATCAGACGAGATCGAGATCATCGGAGCGGTATTCGGAAAGGAAGAGAAAGCTTCAGAACTCGCCGATTATCTTGAATCACAGACAGAAATGATATCTGAAAGAACAAAAGACATACCGGATTCGGAAAAACCAACAGTTCTTGCATTCGGAGCGTCTCCAAAAACAAGGCAGAGCGGGGGTGCAGGCAGTGTCAAGGGAACCGACACAATTGAATCCTACTTCATAGAAGAGATAGCTCATGTAAAGAATGCCTACCAGGAGCCGGGCAATTCTGTAGTCGTCTCGGCCGAACAGATGCTTGCAATCAACCCCGACGTCATCATTCTCGGGACTGCATCCGGGTACCATCCCCCTGAAGAGCTTTACTCCGCACCGTATTACCAGGACCTGCAGGAGATTTCAGCGATAAAGAACCGCAGGGTCTCCTCGTTCCCATGGGAGCCATGTAACTGTGCAAAGAGACTGGAATATCCCATCGACATCATGGTAATTGCAAAAGCAGCATATCCAGAATTATTCGGGGATATCGTTCTTGAGGAATGGCTTATTGATTTCTACATGAATGTATATGATGTGGACCAGGCAACAGCAGAAAAACTGCTCTCCGCACAATGGATGGACTGGTGTATAGAAGTATGCCCTACCTGCGGGTGATGAATATGTCAAATAAAAAAAATACACAGCCTTTTCTCTTTATCCTGTTGATTTCAATTGCTTTTGCAACCGGCTGTACCGCAAATTCAGACAATTCAGATATAATAAACCCTGAGCAAACTTCCGGTTATAAGACGGTCACCGACATGAGAGGAGTGGAAGTAACTATCCCGAAAGATCCGCAAAGGGTGGTTGCAATGAGTCGTTCCCTCATCGACACTACGATGTATATCTTCGGAAAAAGCCACAAGATAGTCGGAGCAAGTATCTCAACAAAACCAACAGCAGCCGGGACATATATGCTCAACGGGAAAGATTACACCGTCAACACGTGGATCGGCCAGATCCTTTATCCTGAAATCCTGAACCTGACGAATATTGGAGGGTTTGGGGGCCCTTACGGAACTCCGAATGCGGAAACTGTTGCTCAACTGGACCCGGACCTGTTTATTCTCAGGGATATGAGTGCAAGTTCTGAAGACACAAATAAATTTATCGAACAATTAGAGTCCATGGGAATACCTGTTGTAGTACTTCAGTATCCGGCATGCTACGATGATCCCAGTATAGACACCATTTATGAAGAAGTGACTCTTCTCGGAGAAGTCTTCGGGAACGAGAATGAGGCCGAACAGATTGTAAACACGATGAAATCAAGAGTTGATTTCATTTCCGAAAGAACCGCCGGAATACCTGAAGAAGAAAAAGTAGATGTCCTCTACTTCGGAGCTCCCACATGGGCAAAAGAAAGGTATGGCGGTGCAGGATATGCAGTCGGAAGTGGAACAATAGAAATTTCCTTCATAGAGGATGTCGTAAATGCAAACAATGTCTATGCAGATGGTGGCACTAACATGGTTTCAGCCGAACAGATGCTTTCACTTGAACCGGATAAGATCATCCTGTGTACATATAGCGGATACCATCCTCCGAGACAGCTGTATGATGAGGAAATGTATAGCGGCATACAGGAGATGACTGCTCTCAAATCCGGTGAAGTTTACTCTCTTGCAGCAACACCATGCAGATCGGAGAGGCTTGAACTCCCTGTCAACCTAATGATTGCTGCAAAGGCGGTTTATCCTGACAAATTTGAGGATATTGATATTGAAACCTGGACCCGCGAGTATATTACAGAATTATATGGTACCGATGAAAAGACCACTGATGAGATCATGAACGCATTTATGTTTGAATATCTCGAGATCTCCTGAGAGATCAGGGTCCCTTTCTTTTTTTTTGTAAAACCTGTTTAACGCTCGTAAATTCTATTTACATCGCCATCATTTTATCTTAATAGACATGTC
>CAYXKC010000060.1:0-9691 GCA_964465295.1 uncultured Methanomicrobiaceae archaeon
GCTCCTCGTACATCCAGTCCTCCAGGACCTCTGCAGTGGCATCCCAGCCGAAGGATATATCTACGGCCCTGGCAAAATCGGCTGCGCCTTTGTAGCCGTGCTCCTGCATACTTTTGATCCACTTGGGATTAAGAATGCGCGTCCGAAAAATATGCTTCGTCTCTTCAGCAGCGCTTCTGGTCTTCACCCTGTCAGGATCGGAGCTGTCGCCGCAATAAGACCTAGGCAGCTCACCTTTGATGGATTTTACAGCGGAGATCATGCCTCCGTGAAACGAATAAAAATCGTCGCCGTCCAGCATATCGATCTCTCTTGTGTCCTCGTTCTTTACTGTCAGGTCCAGGCTGCCCAAGCGCCTCCTGAACTCCTCAGCAGCTGTAACCCCAAATGACCTGCGACCATAAGCATATCCTCCCCAGACCATATAGACCTCTGCCAGATCGTGGCAGTCCTTCCAGTTCTTGGACTCGATGGCAGCGCTCACTCCCGCGCCATAGGTTCCGGGCCGACTTCCGAAGATGCGATAGCCCGCCTCCTTCCTGGCCGTCTCTTCGCAATTGCCGGCATCCATCTTCTCCTTCATCCTGAGCACCACGTGATAAGCCAGATAGTTCTCCTCTGGGGATTCTTTGAGACCCGCGACCATCTGTACCGCCTCGTCCATCAGCTCCACGATATTCGGAAAAGCATCCCTGAAGATTCCGCTTATGCGCACCGTGACATCGATGCGAGGCCTTCCCAGCTCCTGCAGCGAGATCAGTTCCAGCCCATCGATTCGGCCGCTTCGCTCCTCCCAAACGGGGCGGACTCCCATTAAATAGAGTATCTCGGCAATTTCATCGCCACAGGTTCGCATGGTGTTGGTGCTCCAGAGAATTATGCCAATATTCTCCGGATAGCTACCTTCATCCTGAATATACCGCTCCAGTAGCGACTCAGCCTGCGATACGCCAACCTTCCAAGCCGTCCTGGTGGGTATGGCTCTCGGATCCAGGCTGTAGAAGTTTCGCCCAGTTGGCAAGATATCGGCCATGCCTCTTGTGGGAGCGCCGGAAGGACCTGGCATTACATAGCCACCACTCGCCGCATCGAGGATGCTATCAAGCTCCTGTACGGTCTCCTCCAATCTTGGAACAAGGAACTCGCAGATATAGCGAAGGACTGATTCAACCTCGCGGCTCTTTCTTCCCAAGATTTCAAGCTGCACCTCCTGGAGATCGCCAGTTGAAAAATTGCTATTGTGAAGCTCCTCGATCAGCCGAAGAGAATGATGATGGATCTCCTGAAGAATTTCCCCACCCGTCTTTTTGCCATCGACAGTCGTTGCCCTGCCGTCCAGGAGCTGGTCGTAATCGTATCCCATCAGGTTTGAGACGGCCTCTCTCAAGGATGGAACGCTCCCGTTCTTGAGCCTGGTAAGGGATACCAAAAATTCATCTTGCTTGATCCCCGATGGCGGCAATCCCAGGATATGCAAACCGTTTCGCACCTGAGAATCGGACAGCTCATAAATGTAGTCGCAGAGCTTCTCTACAAACTCATCGAATTGACGGCCTTCTGGGTACTCCATGAGGCCCAAGTCACTATCGAGGTTGGCCTCTACTGTCTTCTGCCAGATTCGCTCCTTTAAGTCAGGCAGCTTTTTTCGATCCTCAATAGATGCCTGCCGGTATTCTTTTATGAGAACCTCCAGCTCTGCTATCTCCTCGTATGTATCGGCATTGCGCATTACAGGAACCAGATGATCGACCAGACAGCAATAGCTGCGTCTCTTGGCCTGGGTGCCTTCTGCAGGGTTGTTGATGATATAAGGATAGATGTTGGGAAGATCGGATATGGCGATATCCGGATAGCAGCTCTCCGATAGGCCCACTGACTTTCCCGGCAGCCATTCCAGCGACCCGTGCTTTCCAATATGCATGACCACGTGAGCGCCGAAGATGTCCCTGATCCAGCGATAGTAGGCATAGTAGTGATGAGGAAATGGCAGATCCGGGCTGTGATAGATCGCTTCGGGATTTTCCAGCAAGCCTCTGGGAGGCTGCATGCTTATGAAGACATTGCCATTGACGATGCCGGGAATGATCATGAAGTCGTTGTGGACGAACAGATCTCCTGGCGGCATTCCCCAGGCGTTCGTCATCTGCTCCTGGACCAAAGCAGGCAGCTCTTCGAACCATGCCCGGTACTGCTCGCCGGAGACTAGAGCGTCCGCCCTCTCAAGGAGGCACTGCATGCTGTAAAACTTCTTTTGATTAGTAGCACCCTTCAGGATCCTATTCATCAGATCCTGGCCGCTGTCAGGCAGCCAGTCGAGCCTGTATCCTTCCTTGGCCATCCCGTGCAGGATTCTATAAACCGACTCCGGAGAATCAAGGCCGATGGCGGTTCCAATCTGATCGTCCCTTGGAGGATAGTTGTGAAAGATGATTGCCGCCTTCCTGTCCTCTGGGGCTGTATGTCGCAGGCGCGCCCAGTTGAGAGCCAGACGCACGATCTTTTGTATTCTCTCTTCCATGGGCTTGAATCGGGAAAGTCTGGCTCCGGTCAGTGGATCTCTGCCGGACGGATCCCGGAATCCGACAGGCACACTTATCAGCATTCCGTCGAACTCTGGCTGGGTCACATTAATAGTAACGTCCATCGGCCCAAGCCCCTGGAATGAGGCAGACCACTCCTCTTTTGTGCTGTAATAATTTAGCAGGGCCTTTATAACCGGAACTCCCATCTCCTGAAGAGCCGATGCCCCTTCAGCTGCTGCCTTCTCTGTTGAACTGGCTCCATCCAGCCGTTCCCTGGTTCCAGAGCCCCTCATAGAGGAGTCGCTATCGCTCCCTCCTGGCAAGTTTCTTGCGACCGGTCCGATCGTGAGAGAGAACATCAATGTGCTGATCAATACATCAATTATGGGATGGCCATCGTTCATAAAATAGTCTTTTGCGGCCTTTTCCCAACCGCCGCTTCCAAGCTGCTCATCCTTGCGGGTATGCAGGAACACCGGAATGACATTTGCGCCTTTTGCTTCAATCTCCTGGATAATCAAATCGATGGCTTCCAGATCCTCAGCCTGCCACATGCTGATATTAAACCAAAGGCCCACAGTGAGCCTTCCTGGAATAAACCTCTTGTCCAGATACTCCTGCAGAGATGGTACGTGATCGAATTGCGGATGGTAGATCCCCTCCCAGGGAGGCATTTTTGGATCGATCACCGGAAGGGCCGCATCACCAAGCAGGTTAGCCAGAAAAAGCAGAAGGTTCCTGAGGTTCTCTCTTCCTCCAAAGCTGATGTACTGAAAAATTCTCCTGTACGCATCTCCTACCGTTGATTCGTTCACAAACTCAGGATCAATACAGCTTGCATCCTGAACGTGAAGAAGGGCCCCAGACTCCCTGATGGCAGAAATTAGTCGATCATATCCAGGAAGGCTCTTTTTTCCGCCATGCAGCCTGATTATGACCAAATCGGATTTTATAGCAATGTCTTTTACTTCATTCGTCCGAATTAAGGATTCGCCTGCAATTGGATGCAATGCTGCAAAATCGCCCAGCTCTTCTTTCAATTCTCTGAAGGCCGAGGCCAGCGGCGAAATATCCGAACCGCTGACGCTAATATATGTGATCTTTGTGGTATTCGACCTCATTTTCGGCTCAAGTCCATTTTTAATGATGGATAGGCATAGGCGTTTTCAAGCTCCTGGCCAAAAAATCTTTCAGCCATCTCCTCATGAATCGCCTCCGGATCAATATCCTGGAAAAGCTCAGGATGGAGCCACTTTGCGAAATAGAGCTCTCCGATAACAGAACGCATTCCGCCAGCAACAATTCCGCTTAAAATATATATTCTTCCTTCCTCGACGGCCTTCAGAGAACTTAGCTCGGATCTGCTAGAGATCTCATCGTGCTCCTTGATCAAATCTTCTTCGCGGTATTCCTTGGTGCTTGAAAGCATTTTGACGATTACAGAAGGATCTTGCTGTATTAGGAATTCCGGATCAATTGTCGGGTATTGTACTGATGAATTGGTAACGATGTTGGATCCGCTGGCCTTTTCGATGAAATTATTATAGCCGCTGCTCGTTGATGCTGCACGGTATGCTGAGTTCCACTCGACATATGCGCTTGTCTCCTCATCCGGTTTGGCAGCTGCAGTTCGACTATCAATTAACTTTTCATACTCATTGACAAAGTCAACGATCTCTCCAGCCCGCTCCTCTTTTCCCAGGATTTGTCCCATATTTTCTGTTATGATGATCACGCGAGCCGGATCGGTGAATTTTTCAATAATCACAGGAATTCCTGCATCCTCTATCTCTTTGCGATTGTCATCGGAGAGCATCCCGTCTGCTATCAAGAGGTCGGGATGAAGCTGCACGATGCGCTCCAAATCTGGCGACCTGGAGTTCTCCCCTACAATCTCCACTTTATCGATATATGCGGGAAAAACTGAATTCGGCCGGCCAATTAGATTATTTCCGCCATCCAGAGCACAGATTATCTCTGTTGCCATATTGGACAGGGAAATTATGCTAGTTACAGGTAATGATAGATTCACCTGCTTTTCGGTGTAGTCAACGACACTGATAGTATCCCCGCTGCATACAGGAATCAATAGGCAAAAACAGATTATTAACGCGATGATTATTTCTCTTATCATTGTAACATCCTCAAGACATATTTTTTGGATTTAAGACAAAATCACTTGTATTTAAGACCTCCGGAGTAAGAAGTAATTGACGAAATTATATAAGATAAATTTATTCATTAAAATTTAAAAATTAAAAAATATTAGATATTATTTACCCCGATTATTGCCAGCTTTCCGAAGGAGGATAGACCATCACCAGATTATTGTCTATTCCCAAGAAGTTATTGTACCATTGTCTGTAAATCGATTCCGGATCGACATCATTGAACCGATCTGGATGGAGAGCTTTGGCTAAGAAAAGGCAAAAGATGCTGTTATGAACTGACCTCGTTCCGCCGTTGAGGAAGTATAAGCGCCCATCCTTGACTGCATTGAGATCCTGCCAACCGGTGCGATTCTTAAGGCTGTTTAGTACCTCAATCAATGGCTCTGCGTTATTTGTCGCCGCAAATCCGTCCGGAGTCTTGATTACCACATGCGGATCTCTCTGGATTATGGCTTCAGGGTCCACAGTGGGATAAGGTTCCGCGATGTCATCGAAGATCGATCGACCGCCGCATAGAACTATCGCGTCATAGGTATTGTCGCCAGGGCCTCGGGTTGCAAAATCCTTGCTGCTTTCGAAATAGAGAGATGTTCTCTCTTCGTCGGTCAGGTTTTTCGTTCTCTCCTGGATGAGGTTCATATTGGACTCTTCAAAGTCGATAAGTGAATCAGCTCTCTCCTGCCTGCCGAGCAGATATCCCATTATTCTGATGGCATTATCGAAGTTGCCGGGCTTGTGGAAATCCATGGCTATAAGGCCAATTCCCCTGGAGTTCAGTGCTTTCTCCATTTTTTCATAGGAACCTTGTTTGTAAAAGTTTTCGTAACAGTGCACGATCTCTGGATTCAATCCGAGGATTGCCTCGGAATCAGGCTCATTGCTGCTGCCCACCGTCGGAACATCCTTTAGCATATCCTGCAGCTGGACTGCATGGCTCTTCGATTCGCTGATAGCCAGCGGCTTGATGCCCAGGGCAAGCAGCATCTCAGGACCATAGCTTCCGGCTATAGTAACGATATTCTCTATTGGCACGCTAACGGTTACATTTCTTCCAACGCCGTCGACGATCGTGAGGTTTGTTTCATTGCCCATGATGATCGATTGGATCTGAGTGATATCTTTTTCATCGATCCGTCCGTCGTAGTTGGCATCTGCAAATGCCGTGGCCTTTTGCGTGCCGCCGATGATCTCCCGAATAAAAGCGATATCCGATTCATCAATTGTATCATCCATATTGGCGTTTCCGAAGATGCCTAGAGCGAAGTTGTATGCTATTCCTGATTGAATCGAAAACAAAACGCATAGCGCCATAGTCATCATGAGGCGCATATTAGTGGTGGTCCTCATACATCGTCTCCTTGCCATTGAATCCAATACCTCCCCAACTTTGACTCTCCGTCTTTTATCAATATTTTTTGCCTTAAAGCAAATTTATTTGAGTTAAATAGCTTTCGGTGGTCTGATAAGATCATTGAATTGAAATTTTAAAAAAATTAGCAATCAACCCACAATCGAACGCGCCAGCATCCTGTATCTCTCCGCCAGGCTCGTATCGGGAGCGCCTTCGATGACTGTGGCATTCCTCTCTTCGCAGGCCTGAATGGCGGGATCTCGGGGAATTTCGGCTACGACCTTTGTGTCCATCTCAGCCGCCGCCCTCCGCACGATCTCCAACTCATCGACAATTCCCCGCGCATTCAGGATCATTCCTTTTAGCTGAGCATAGCCGCGCCCTTTGAATTCGCCCACCGCCTGAGCGATGTTTCTGGCGGCAAAGAGGGACATCTTCTCACCGGATGTGACGATGTAAACCTCGTCGGCATAGCCCCTGCGAAGCGGCATGGCGAAACCCCCGCAGACCACATCGCCCAGGACATCGTAAAGGACTATATCGGGTCGGTAGGTCTCGTAGGCCTTCAATGCCTCCAGCTTCTCAAAGGAGGCAATGATACCCCGTCCGGCGCAGCCCACTCCCGGCGTCGGCCCTCCACATTCGGCGCATAAAACTCCGGCAAAACCGGGATAGACCATGTCCTCCAAAGATACCGAAGTGGCCTTGGTCCTCAATGTGTCAAGGATGGTAGGAACGCTTTTCCCGCTCATTAGGAGACAGGTGGAGTCCGCCTTCGGGTCGCAGCCGATCTGCATCACCCTTCTGCCTTGCTTTGCCAGCGCTGCAGAGAGATTGGCAGCAGTGGTTGATTTTCCAATTCCGCCCTTGCCGTAGATAGCGATTTTTTTCAATTTCGGAACACCTCAGGATTTTGATTAAGCAGATTGACGATCGTTTGTGTAAGATAAGCATGGCCGCGCAGGCCGACAAACGGGGTCCCATCATAGCGGTAAATGTGATCGAAAGCCGGGAACGCGGCATGAATCCTTATTGGCACATTCCTGGATATCTGCAGGTCGTAGGAATTGCCAAAGACAATATGCGGATTCATGCTGGAAATGGCATCTTGCAGGGTCCAGCTATCCGGCTCGATCAGAAGCCTCACATCCTTCCCCAGGCCAAAATTCGCTTCCCGGTTCAATCTCTGCGACCAGATCGGGGATGCGGGCAGGACAATTAAAGATGGATTGATGCCCCACTCGTCCCGCATCATTGCAGCAAGCCCAGACGAATAATCGAAGGGACATGATATCGCCGCTCTCAAGTGATCGATATTTTGCAGAAAATTAACCAGCTCCAATATGGAAAATCCGTATTTTTCCAGTTCAGCCCTCACCATTCCTTTATCCAGGCTAATTCCCAGAATGCTCGCTATGTCCTTCATCCAGTCAATGGAACCTTTGACTCCAAAGGGAAGGCCGTAGTAGTAGGGAGTGCCGAAGCGCTCTTTCAGGATTGCTGCGGCCTCAAGCCCGATGTCTCTTGTCACAAGGTTCAAGGAGGCGCATGCCATATTCTTGATCGCGTCCACATCGGTATTGCATGTAAAGACCGTGTTGACCCGGATTCCCATGAGGCCCAGCATCCTTTCCAGCTCTGCCAGGTCGGATATGATGTTGAAGGAATCGATAGTCGGGCCGATTATATTAACTGTGCAGGGTTTTGTCCATGAGGGCGCATCATTTGACCTTACTTTTTTTGTGCAATCCTCTGCAATATCTCTGGCCAGAGTGCCAAAAACCTCCCGAATTCCTATAGTGTAGTCTCCGGCAAAGCCGCCGCTGGGAAAAGATAGCATGCGAGCATTAATAGTCGGCTGAATCTCCTCGATGATCCCCTGCAGATCCAGACCAATCACGGATGTGACCCCCGTGGCCACCAGGGCGATCATTTCTGGATGGTATTTGCGGTCCAGCTCTACAATCGCCTCCTTGATTTTCTTGTCCCTGCCCATGACTACATCGTCCTCATCCATTCCGCTGGAGAAGAGCTTGCCCTTGGGGGACTGCCGGTTCATGATCATGTAGTTGAAGGCATTGTAGTTGCAGGTGCCGGTGGAGCCGTGTTCAAGTATCAGTAGGTCTTTGATGCCAGAAAGCGCCCAGAGGACCCCGAAATAGTCGGAAGGAACCGGAAATCCATTGTGCTTTAAGTCCATGAATTAGCACTCTCCACCGGCCAGGATCTTCTCCTTGAACATCAAAGCCTCAAGGCCTGGTGGCTTTTCCATAATCAGCCGCAAAACCTCAAGCGTGCTATCAAAGCCCAACAAATAATTAGACGTTGAAAGGACTATAAGCCGAATTCCCATTCGGGCCAATGAAGAGCGCTCAAAAGTGCCAACGGAGATGTCCGGAGAGAGTTCTGCCAGAAGCTCTTCATTTTGCAGGGAGTTATCTCCCCGGAAAACGATCGGATCGAATCCAGCATTTAAAAGAGATTGGATGTCGGGCCGGTCTTCAGGCTGAATCGTTTGCAGCAGCATCGCTCTTGGCTCGATGCCAATATTCGCCAAAAAGTGTGCCAAATCGAACGGTCGGCCAGAGGTGCCGAAAACCGCACAGGTCATGCCGGAGAGGGCAGCACGGGCTTTTTCCTGCTGAGCTTCTGTCTTTTTCTTCAAGTCCGCGACCTCGACCGGCAGATCGACATTTAAAGCGGATGCAATATTTTGATACCACTCTTCTATCGAGTCTGGATGATAGGGTTTTCGGCAGTAAATATAATTCGTGCCAAACTTTTCTTTCATCATCCTGGCCAATGGAAGGCCATACTGGTCCAAAACGATATTGAGCTGGACCCCAGGAGCCTCTTCGAGCTCAGAGGGCGTGCAGTAGGATGGGATGACGTTCTTGATCCGGACCCCTTTGCCGCTTAGCAATCTTACAAGCTCCGTCTTTCTGGCAGTAGAGGTCCACAGGCCCAGGATGTTTGCGGTTCTTTCCTCCTGCGGCTGTTCTTTCATCAGCTCAAAGAGGGACTTGAACATGTTCTCAACTCCCGGTGCTGCTCCCTCGCAGGTGAAATTTTCAGTATGAATTGTCAGCAGCTTGGCCTTGACAGAGGGCCGGATCTCATCGATGCAAGCGTCAAAGTCCTCGCCCACGATCTCCTGCAGACAGGAGGTGATCAGGAACAAAACCTCTGGATGGTACTCCTGGTCGGCCTGAAAGATGGCTTCTCTCACCTTCTCCTGAAAGCCAAATATGATATCATCTTGAGAATAATTTACAAATAGAAGATTATTGGGGCGTGGGTCAGAGGTGAGCGACCTCATGTTCATAGAGAGCTTGGCATTGTAAAGACAAATTGCCGGGCCAAACAGCAGCGCATAGGAATTCTTGATCAGAGGCACAGTTCCTGCCACCGCCCTAAAAGAGCAGTGCTGGCCGGGATACTTTGCATGCGCAGTTGCCGCTAGAGATCCGTCATCAGGAAGCTCGCTTAATCTAAGGCATTTGTTCTCGATACTCATTTATTTTCACAGCCCAAACAATCATTGCAGGTCAGGTCCTCAATTTCCTGGATCAGCATTGCTCTGTGGTTGATCATCCTCGATCCACCCCTCGATATCCAGATAGACGTCCCGAAGCTCCTCCTTCATC
>CAYXKC010000061.1:0-9594 GCA_964465295.1 uncultured Methanomicrobiaceae archaeon
CTGTAAACTATACGAAGATGTCTTCGGCGTCCTGTGCAGTCCATGCAAACTGGAATACCACCGATCGCTATATCACGCTCGAGTGGAAGAATTACCCGTACCTCTCAGTCCAGACGAACGTTACTCCGGAGACAGTAAAGGTTAACGATACTGTTGAAGTCGAGGTCAAATTAATCGGCGACGGTTATGCACTCCAGCCCGACCCCATTGACGTGATGTTGACAACGGATCGCTCAGGAAGTATGTTGAAAAAGTATCCTGACAGAATGGTATCAGTTATGGATGCCATGAGGATGTTTGCGGGTGAGATGAATGAAGGTAGAGACCGCTTGGGACTGGTATCGTTTGGAGATAAGGGCTATGTAGATATTTTGAAATATTATTATGTAAAGTGGTCCGGTAACGACGATATATATTCTGATGATGGACAATATATTATAGATCATTATAAAGATAATCCAAAGAATTATGATGATCATGCAACAATTGACAAAGTTCTTGACTATGATTTTTCAGGCTTTGATGATAAGGTCGGTTCTCTTGTTCCTTATGGCGGTACGCCTTTGAGAAAAGGTCTTTTTTATTCATTAAAAGAATTAAAGGAAAAAGGCAATGAAGACGGGGTAAAAGCCGTGATACTTCTCACGGATGGTGAATTTTCATGGTATGGGTGCCCCTTTGCAGGCCGATGGGATGAAGACGGAGTTCCGGGTGGAGCAATATCACATACCTATTCATACGACTTTGGCAACGAAATGCAGTTTGATGATTATACGAAAATGCCCGGCATTACAGATGAAGAACAGGATCTGAGGGTATATGCAAACAACAATGACATTAAGGTGTACACCATTGCATTCGAAATGGATGTTCAGAAAGCGAAAGATGTTCTTCAGGAACTTTCAAACTCTACAGGCGGTAAGTTCTATGATGCACCAGATGGAGACAAGTTAAAGGAAATCTACAAAGATATAGCTGGAGATCTCAAGGAGGCGGCGGGTGTCGACACCGAGATGGAGCTTATGTTCCAGAATGTCGAGATCAACGATGTAATGGTTCCAAATGAAGGAGCCGACATGGTTCTCGACTACAAGCATATACCGGACAAGTCGACGCTTATAGAGAATTTATACAATAACGGAACTTACACAAAAGAGTGCCTTGACCAGGGTGAATGGTGGACCGCCAACCACTCGCTGAACTTCGATGTAGGTACGATCTACCTGAACCACACCTGGCAGACGACCTTTACGCTTAAGGTTCTTAAGCCCGGAAACATCAACCTGTTCAACCAGTCGTCCAAAATTTCATTCAACGGTGGTGCAGATACCCTTGATCTGCCTGACACGTGGATTACAGGTGTTGCGGATCTCAACTCCACCGGGCTTAATTTCACTACGATAGATGTATCCGGACTTCACATTACAAATGCCGGCAGTATTACGGATACCATCGATCTTGAATGGACTCTGGATTATTCAGGTTCAAAGACCGCATCGCAGACGCTGTCCTACCTGAGGCTCGGGGATAATCTCTGGATCGAATTCTGGAGTATGCCGGGCGTTGCAGGACCTGTCTCAGGACTTTCGCAGGATTGCAAATTCGGTATCACCGACAAACAGCCCGGAGAATACAAGATCAGGCTTGATGCAACTGCGCTTGACACGTCTGACGACAGGGAGGAGCTGAGTACGACGATAATTGTCGGTTCTTCGGCAGACGCCTTCATAAAACTCGAATAAAAATACCCTTTTTTTTTAAAGCGGCTATTTCTATAGATCCATCTCCCCGGCATCTCAGGGAATATTGGCAAATAAGGAACTCTTCTGAGAGCAATACTATCAAAATTTTACTGGAGAAAATTGTCTTTACGTTATAATACTTTCAAAACAGAAAACGGATCCAGCGGGAATTGAACCCGCGTCTTTGGGTTCGAAGCCCAAAAGGATATCCTCTACCCTATGGATCCACGGCCTCTATTGATTTGTTCTTTTTTTGGGAAAAAGTTATGTTTGTAATTAATGGAACATCTCTTCCCTGAGAAGGTCGGCGCCGTTTGCCATCAGTTTGTCGATCGCCTCCCTGATGCGGTCGACCCTGAGGATAAGAACCGCAGCCTCTTTTCCAGAGTATGCATAGGAATACTCGATGTTGATGTCGGATTCTCCGAGTATCTTTGCGATATCGAAGAGTCCTCCTGGCTCGTCCTTCATCCTGACCGCGATGACGTCGGTGAAAGAGACCATGAAACCGATATCGGCAAGCTTCTTCAGTGCAGGTTCGGGCCTGTCCACGAGGAGGCGGACGACCCCGAATCCCTTCGCCTCCGCAATCGAGAAGGCGAATATGTTGATCTTTTCATCCTGGAGGGCCTTTGCTATTGCGGCAAGCCTTCCGGGTTTGTTCTCGGAGAATACCGAGATCTGCTTTATAATATAATCGTCTTTTTCCATCAGTCAGTCCTCCTGTCAATAACGCGTTTTGCCTTGCCCTCGAATCTCGGGAGCGCTCCCGGTGCGGCAAGCTCCACCCCGACGCTTACATTGAGCGAATTTTTCAGGACGTGCGAGACCTTGCGCCGGATCTCCATTATATCCTCCATCTTGTCGGAGAAGGCCCCGGGGTTCATCTCCACCTGCACGAGCATCTCATCGAGGGCGCCCTTCCTTTCGACGACGATCATGAAGTGGCCGGTGACCTCCGGGATGCCGAGGAGTGCATGCTCCACCTGAGACGGGAATACGTTAATCCCCCTGATTATCAGCATATCGTCTACACGGCCCTGGAGGCGGTCGATCCTCGGGTGCGTCCTTCCGCATGAGCATACGGAGTCGTCCATCGAAGTAATGTCGCCGATCTTAAACCTTATCATCGGAAGCGCCTCCTTCTGCAGGATGGTCATGACAAGCTCTCCCTTCTCGCCCGCCGGGAGCTGTTCTCCTGTATCGGGGTCGATGATCTCCGTATAGGCCATATCGCCCCATATGTGTATGCCCTTCTGCTCAGTACATTCGCAGAACATCGGGCCGGAGAGCTCGGATGTTCCGAATATGTTGTAGGCCTTAATGCCCATATTATTCTGTATATGGGTTCTCATCTGCTCCGACCAGGGTTCGGCCCCAAGAACCGCCGTCTTAAGATGTGTATCCTTTGAGATCGAGACCCCCATCTTCTCCGCGACCTCGCCGATATGGCTCATGTAGGACGGGGTGCAGGCGATTGCTGTAACTCTTAAGTCCTGCATAAGCTCGATCTGGCGCTCGGTATTGCCGACGCTCGTCGGGACGACTGTGGCTCCCACCCTCTCTGCACCGTAATGGAGCCCGAGTCCGCCTGTAAAGAGCCCGTACCCGTAGGAGACCTGCATGACGTCCCCCCTGCCGAGCCCGCATGCCGTAAGGGCCCGGGCGAGGGATGTGGTCCAGATCTCGAGGTCGTTCTGGGTATAACCTACAACCGTTGGTTTTCCGGTTGTACCGGACGATACATGATATCTCACAAGTTCGTCCTGCGATGCGGTAAAAAGCCTGTCCGGGTAGTTGTCCCTGAGATCGGTCTTGTACATGAAAGGCAGTTTTACAACATCGTCCAGCGACGTGATGTCATCGGGATGAACGTTGTGCTCCTTCATCCTCCTGTGGTAGAAGTCCGAGAAACTGTAAAGCCTGTATACAAGCGTCTTCATCCTTTTATACTGAAGTTCCCTGAGCTGTTCTACAGGCATCTCCTCTATTCGCGGGTCCCATTTCAAATCGCATCACCTCTCCTGTCGATCACTCTCTTTGCCTTCCCTTCGAATCTTGGAAGCGATTCGTGTTCAACAAGATTTACTTTTGTTCTTAAATTAAGTGTGTCCCTTAATGCGTGAATAATTTTCTTCTGGATCCTGTCGAGATCTTTGAGTTCGCCGGAGAAGAATTCCCTCCTGATCTCAACATCGATGCTCATCTCGTCGAGATGATTGATCCTGTCGACATAGACCATGAACTGGTCGCCGACCTCGGGAAGGGATCTTAAGACATGCTCGATCTGCGACGGGAATACGTTTATTCCTCTTATAACAAGCATGTCGTCGCTTCTTCCGGTAATCCTTGCGATTCTCGCACCCCTTCCGCAGGGGCATTCTTCATTGAGTATGCACGTGATATCCCCCGTCCTGTACCTGATCAGGGGCATCGCCTCTTTTACGAGTGGGGTTACCACAAGTTCGCCGCGTTCGCCCGGCCCGAGCACCTCTTCCGTCTCCGGGTCGATGATCTCGATAAGATAGCTGTCGTGCCAGAAGTGAAGGCCGTTTCTCTCAGGACACTCGAATGCCGCACCCGGCCCGTACATCTCGCTCATCCCGTAGGAGTCGTAGGCGGTCACACCGAGCTTCTCTTCGAGAGTCCTCCGTGTATTGTCCGACCAGGGTTCGGCGCCGAAGAGGCCTGTTTTGAATGTATCGAGGCTCGATCCCATATCTGCGGCAACCTCGGCAAGATGCATCGCATAGCTCGGCGTACAGTGGACCGCGGTTGTACCGAAATCGTCGATCATTTCGATCTGGCGTTTCGTGTTTCCCGTTCCGCTGGGAATGACCGTCATCCCGATCTTCTCCGCACCGTAATGGAACCCGAGTCCGCCTGTAAAGAGTCCGTAATTTACCGCATTCTGGAATGTGTCGTCATCGGTCAGGCCGACCATCGTCAGGTTTCTTGCAATCAGCTCGGACCAGTTGTCGAGATCCTTCCTCGTATATCCGACGACGGTGGGTTTTCCGGTCGTGCCGGATGTCGTGTGTATCCTTACAACCTCCTTTTTTGGAACGGCTAAAAAGCCGAAAGGGTATCCTCCCTGGAGATCCTTCTTGGTTGTAAACGGAAGCCGGGATACATCGGACGTCTTATTGATATCATCTGCGGAAACACCCTTTTCTTTAAGCAGGGTTTTAAAAAAGGGGACCTTTTCGGCCTGTCTTATAGTATAGCGGAGCCTTTTGACCTGAAGGTCTTCAAGTGCCTTTCCGCGAAGCATTTCCGTCTCCTTGTCCCAGAACATTTTCTTCCCACTATGGTATGCTATGGCATGGCATGAAGGTTATGTTATTTGCGCAGGGTTGCCCCTTCAGGGGTTTATGACCTTTAAAAAGTGAAAAGAAGAAGGAAACACCTCCTCCCTCCCTCAAAAAAGCAAAAAAAAATCAGTGTCCCTGGGTTCCGGGGACGGCGAATTTCTTCTCGATCATCCCCGCCCCGATGGTTGTTATTGTGACGAGCACGAGATATATTGCTCCTACGAAGATGAAAGTCTCGGTATATGTGAAATATTTCGTTGCAATCATCTTCCCTGCACCTGTGAGTTCTACGAGGGTCAGCATGAATGCAAGCGATGAATATTTTATCAGGTATATGAACTCGTTTGAGAGTCCCGGGATCGCCCTTCTCAGTGCCTGTGGGAGGACTATATAGAAGATCGACTGGTATTTGGTCATCCCGAGCGAGCGTGCCGCGATTATCTGTCCTTCCTTTACCGATTTTATCGCACCCCTGATATACTCGGAGTTGTAAGCGGCATTGCACATTATAAAGCCTATAACGGAGGCTTCAAATGCCGAAAATACTATCCCTACCGATGGCAGGGTAAAATATAGGATGAAGAGCAGAAGCAGGAGCGGACATCCCTTTATAAACATCACGAAGACCTTGCACAGGAATGACGGGACTTTCCCCCCGTATGTCCTTCCGACAGCTACACCTATTCCGGCAAGAAGGCCGAAAGGTGCAGAAACCACGATAAGCTGGAGTGTAACAACAAGCCCTGTCAAAAGCGCCGGAAGCAGGATCTCTATGATAAATCCGGGAGTGTCCATAATTCCTTTCAGTCCTCTCTCATCGAAAGTCCGCCGATAAACTGCCGGGTTCTCGACGTCTCAGTGTTTTCAAGCAGTTCCTTCGGGCTTCCCTCTTCGACGATATTTCCGTTCTCCATGAAGATGATCCTGTTTGCAACATTGCATGCAAAACCCATCTCGTGTGTGACAACAAGCATCGTCATTCCCTCCTGCGCAAGTTTTCTCATGACCTCAAGAACCTCTCTTGTAAGTTCAGGGTCGAGGGCGGATGTGGGCTCGTCGAAGAGGATCACATCGGGGTCCATGGCAAGTGCACGGGCGATCGAGACTCTCTGAGCCTGCCCTCCTGAAAGTTCGGCCGGATAATGGTCCGCCCAGTCCTCCATTCCAACCTGCCTCAGTTCGTAAAGCGCCTTCTCCCTCGCCTCTTCAGGCTTCATCCCCCTGACCTTTATCAGTGCGATCTCGACGTTTCTGACCGCCGTCAGGTGATCGAAGAGGCAGAAGTTCTGGAAGACCATTCCGATCTTCTGCCTGAAGTGGTTGATCCTGGCACCGGAGTTTGTGACCTCCTCGTCCCTGAGGTAGACATGTCCCTGTTCCGGGACGGTCAGCTGGTTTATGCACCTGAGAAGAGTGCTCTTTCCAGTGCCGGAAGGCCCTATGAATACCAGCGTCTCACCCTTTTTAACGTTGAAAGAGACGCCTTTTAAGACCTCGGAATCTCCGTATCTCTTGTGGATATCCTCTACTCTCAGGATAATATCTTCATTGTTCATAAAAACACCTGGTTGTCCTCTTTGCTCCCGGAAAAGCCCGGAATTGCGACCCTGTCTTCAAGAACCAAAAGTCCTTTCATACCTGCATAATTGAGGAATATAAAGATCCCTGCACAGACGATATATACCAGCGGTTCATATGTCTGCGAAACAATCTGCGAACTTCTTGTCAGAAGCTCGGCCACCCCTATTGCATAGCATACTGCAGAATCTGTAAGAATGTTCGGATATTCGTTCGACCACCCGGGAAGTGCGATCCTGAAAGACTGGGGCATAATTATGGTTTTAATCGCGGAAAGCTTCGTCATCCCGAGCGATCTTGCGGCCGTCATCTGGCCCTCGTTAATAGACTGTATTGCGCCCCTGAATATCTGGGACTGGTATGCCGCCCCTCTCAGCCCGAGGACTACTGCCCCGACGAGAAACGGGCTCAGGTCGCCCATGCCGAGTGCCGGGAAGATGCCGAAATAGAAAAGGAACAACAGGACAAGTATAGGCAGGCCCCTGAAGAACCACACGAAGACTACGATAAAGCTCTTCATTATCTTATCCAGCCACCAGATCCCGGTACTGTATACCTGGCCGATTGCCATCGGAAGGCCCATTATTATGCCTATCCCGAGTCCTGCGGCGGTGAGCCCGAGGGTTACAAAGGCGCCTGTCAGAAGATAGGGAGCCCAGTCGATGAGTATTGATATCAAGTCCATATTGTATTCCCTAGACAGCGAACCGCAGGATCGGTTACGCACTATAACTCTTTGCGCAGTTTTGAACTTAATCTGTCTTTATTCTGCCGATCTAAAACAGTTCGCAATACTCACGAATTTATTAAAAATAGGGTTGATTTGATGATTTTAAAATCACTCTACCATGCCGTATTTGGTCTTGAGTTCTTCCCAGTACGGGTCGGCCATGAGCATGGTGATACCGTCATTGACAGTTTCGAGAAGTTCGACGTCGGCCTTCCTGATTGCGACACCATACTCTTCACTCGTGTCGATCTCGCCAATGATTGATAGGGGCTTTCCTTCGATTGCCTCAAGCATCGGGGGCTTGTCATAGATTGCAAATGCGATTCTCTTGTTCTTCAGGTCCTCAGATGCGAGTGGGAATGTATCGTAGGTCTTGAGTTTGTCCTTCTCCATGATACCGGTCTCGATGAGATTGTTCTCGATCCATTCTGCACCTGAAGTTCCTCTCTGCGCACCGATGATGTACTCCCCGCTCATGAAGTCATCCATCGTGTAATCGTTGTCGTCATGCTTTGCGACGGACTGGTTGACCTTCCAGTATGCAATCGAGAAGTTGACCTGCTCTTTCCTCTCGTCGGTGATGGTCATTCCGGAATAGACCATGTCGATCTTTCCTGCCTGGAGTGCCGGGATGATACCGTCCCATGCAACCGGGATAACCTCAACTTCAAATCCCTTCTGTTCTGCGATCCATTTTATCGAATCGACATCAAACCCGATTGCCTTGCCGTCTGTATCGATATAACTGTAGGGTTTGTATTCCCCGTCAATTCCGACGACATACTTTGTCTTTTCTTCAATAATGATGACTTCTTCGACATTCCCCTTGTCTGCGGATGTGTCTGTACATCCTGAAAAAGCCATAGCCAGTGCGATTACCAGCACCAGAATTGCACCATAAACCTTTTTGGTCATGACAAAATTTTTGCTTAATAGAAATATAACGATTTTGACTTGATATTTTTAAAACATATCGTTACATATTGCCATTGTAGGTTCATTTAACCTCTTTGACTCCGTATTTATCCTCTCTGTCGTATCATTTCCTGCCTCAATGAGGATATGCACCAGGCACACATCCCGGCTCTCAACCAAACGATGAATTAATGTATTTTTTTATCGACTTATTTAACTGGATAATTCCGGAGTCTTTGAAATGAGTGGTTCGGGCATGCCGTGGCATGTGATTTGGGGTTTTGGAGGTCATATAAAATCTACGGGAACGACTCTTATAATCCGGAAAAAAGGCGACCTCGAGGAGATCCCGATTCAGGATGTCGATCATCTTCTTGTCGTAGGAGGGCACAATCTCCATACGTCAGCGATCATACACCTTTTAAGGCAGGAGTCCTCAGTCTCATTCTTCGACCCCGACGGAACGCCTGTTGGTATCCTGCGCCCTTTCGGAAAGAGTCCGGAATCCGGAATAGCCGGGCTCCAGGCAGGCGGTTCTACATACAACAACGCGGCAGAGATAGTCAGGTCATCTATTAAGGCAAGGATCATGATGATCGAAAAGGCTGGCGCTGAGCTGGGCAGTGAGCTCTATTACAGGGGTGAAGACGAGATCCTGTACACTACTCTTGAGGAGATCGAATACCTGATAAAGATGGAAGAGCTCAGGCGGATCAATAAATTTACATCCGACATGTACTACGAGATCCTCGGGCGGTGCCTGAATCCGCGGCATGGATTTAAAAGAAGAACGCCTCGTCCCCACACGGATCCGGTAAACTCGATGCTCTCGCTTGGCTACTCCATTTTGTTTGGCAACTGTTGCGTTCCCCTTGTCGGTGCATATCTTGATACTGATATGGGAATCCTGAGAGAGGGAGCAAATTCACTTGTTCTCGACCTTATAGATCCGCTCAAACCCTTTATGGTGGACTCCGTGGTTTTTACAATTGCACGGGAGTTTCTGGCAGAGGATATGTACGAGATGAACACCCGGAGATGCCATCTCGGCCCTGAAACCCTCAAAATTCTTTCCGAGACCCTCAGGAGCAATATAGACCAGAAGAAGATTGAAGAGAACGTAATATCTTACAGGGATTCGCTGATAAACAGGAAGCCTTTCAGGTTTTCTTACTGATGTTTTTTTTGCTCTACCTGATGAAGGGCGGGGAATGTCCACGTTTTTATAAAAAATATGTAATCAATAGATTCTTACAATCGAGAAATCATCAAAATCTTCAGGCTTGGTCTCGATGATCTGTATATCCCTGATATA
>CAYXKC010000062.1:0-9450 GCA_964465295.1 uncultured Methanomicrobiaceae archaeon
CAGAACCAATAGGCAAATTATATTGTCTGAATAATTCAAACTATTAGTGAATTGTCTTTTGGGAGCAAGCTATGCAGAGAAACATATCGGTAGAAAAACTACTCCAGACACCAATTGAAAAGCAGCAGATCGAGATCGCCGAGAGAAAGTGTATCGGCCACCCCGACAGTCTTGCCGACGGAATCGCAGAGGCCGTATCAAGGGCTTTATCAAGGAACTACCTTGAAGAGTGCAACGCGGTTCTTCACCACAACACCGACCAGGGCGAGGTCGTTGCAGGAGAGTCGATTCCTGCATTCGGCGGAGGCAGGGTTACAAGGCCGATTTACATTCTCTTAACCGGCCGTGCGACGAAGGATTTCGAGGGAAAGACCATACCGACCGATTCAATCGCGGTAGAGGCTGCCAGGAATTATCTCAGGGATACGCTCCATTATCTCGATATGGACCGGGACGTAATCGTCGACTGCCGGATGGGAGTCGGGTCTTCGGATCTCCGCGACGTATTCAGGGCATGCGGCGACAACCCCGTCCCGCACGCAAACGACACCTCTTTTGGAATCGGTCACGCACCCTTCAGCGATCTTGAAAACATCATCCTCAAAGTGAGCAATCATATCGACGAGAAGGTCAGGCCAAAAAAGCCTGTTATCGGAACAGACGTCAAGATCATGGGTCTCCGCCAGGAGAACTCGATCGACCTGACGCTCTGCGTTCCGATGGTCGATCGCTTCTGCGGGTCGATGGATGACTATGTCGATGCCGTCGCCTTCATCCGCGACGAGGTGCAGAAGGTTGCATCAGGACTGACTTCACGAAAGGTAAACGTCTGGGTCAATACCGGAGACCGTGTGGATAAGGGAAGCATCTTCTTAACCGTAACCGGAACGTCTGCAGAGATGGGCGACGACGGTTCTGTCGGCCGCGGCAACCGCTGCAACGGTCTTATCACACCGCAGAGGCCCATGAGCATGGAGGCAACCAGCGGAAAGAACCCGATAAACCATATCGGAAAGATCTACAACCTCCTCTCGACCGAGATCGCCACACAGTGCGTAAAAGAGATCGACGGAATCGAGGATCTCTACATCCGCCTGCTCTCGCAGATCGGAAAGCCCATCGACCAGCCGCTTGTCGCAAGCGCCCAGTATATCGCCCGCGACGAATGCGGGGCGTCTGTCGAGCAGGATATCAACTCGATAATCGATGAGAGGCTTGCCAATATCACCGACATCACCGAGAGGGTGGTTCGCGGTGAATTAAAGACTTTCTAATACAACTCTTTTTACAAGAATGAATCCTGATGCAAAATCAGGGGATGTTATTAGGCTCGCCATCCCCAACAAAGGCAGAATTGCCGATCCGATCATCGAAACCATCGAAAAAAGCGGACTCAAAATCAAAAACGGCGTCCAGAGGAAGCTGATCTCAAAAACCTCCGACCCGGAGATCGAGGTCCTGTTCGCAAGGCCAATCGATATCTCCGAGTTTGTCGCAGACGGAGCCGCGGATCTCGGGATTACGGGAAAGGACATGATCATGGAGAGAGGCTCGGATGTCGAGGAGCTTTTGGACCTGCAGAGCGGAAACGCAAATCTTGTTCTGGCAGTTCCGTCGGACTCTCCGATAAAGGGGCCGGGCGATCTCGATGGTCTTCGGGTTGCAACCGAATTTCCGGGGATCTCCGCGAAGTATTTTGAGGCAGCCGGAATTAAAGTCACACTTGTACCTGTCGGAGGGGCCTGCGAGGCGGCGCCCTATCTCGGGATCGCGGATGCGATAATCGACCTCTCCAGTTCGGGCGTGACTCTTGCAACCAACAACCTTAGAGTCGTCGACGAGATACTGAGATCGACTACCGTTCTTATTGCAAACAGGGGTGCAAAAGACCGCCACCCTGAAAAGATCGCCGAACTCTGCCTTGCGCTTGAGAGCGTAATCCGTGCCCGGGGCCAGTGCTATCTGATGATGAACGTTACAAGGGCGTCGCTTGAAGAGGTCAAGAGGGAGCTTCCGGGACTTTCGGGACCGACAGTTATGGACGTATCCTCGGACGACAACATGGTCGCGGTTCATGCGGTGGTCAGGGAGGATCATCTCTATTCGCTCGTAGGAAAGCTGAAGAAGGCGGGTGCAAGGGACATCCTCGTCGTTCCCATCGAGCGGATGATCCGCTAGGAGAGGTGCGGGATGAAGGTTTTTCCGGCCGTGGATATACTCGGGGGCAGGTGTGTCCAGCTTGTCCAGGGAAAGAGGGGTTCGGGTGCCGAGTACGGCAGTCCGCTCGACTGTGCGATGCGCTGGATAGATGAGGGTGCGGACCGCCTTCACATCATCAACCTCGACGGCGCTTTCGGGGATTCAGCCGGCAATGCCGGCCTCATAAAGGAGCTTGTAAGGGAGACCGGGGTCTACGTCCAGCTCGGCGGCGGCATCAGGAGCGTCGAGGATGCGTCCAGGTGGCTTGAAACGGGCGTGGACAGGGTAATCCTGGGGACGCTTGCAACAGAGCGTCCGGGGGCCGTTAAAGAGCTCTCGTCGATCTTCGGGAAGGAGAGGGTTGTTGCAGGTGTTGACGCACGCGGCGGACAGGTGGTCGTAAAGGGCTGGGAGGATACGGCCGGGGACTACATCGAATGGGCGAAGAGGTTTGAAGAGGCCGGTGCAGGCGCTCTTCTCTTCACCAATGTCGATGTCGAAGGCCTCCAGGGCGGAATCGATCCCCTGCCTGTCGAAAGGCTTGTAAAATCCGTCGGTATCCCCGTTGTTGTTGCAGGAGGGATCTCCTCCCCGGACGATGTAGTAAAGATAAAGAATCTTGGAGCAGATGGAATAGTACTGGGTTCTGCATTATACAGCGGCAGGATCAATCTCAGTGAAGCCCTGGAGGTATCGGATGAGACGGTTTAAAAAGTCAAGGAAGACAAAAGAGACGGATATTAATATCAGCATCGATCTTGACGGAAAGGGTAATGTGGTGGCTGAAACCGGCATTCCGTTCCTCGATCACATGCTGGACGCGTTCGGAAGGCACGGGATGTTCGACCTGACCGTAAAGGCGAAGGGCGACCTGGAGGTCGACTGCCACCACACGATCGAGGATATCGGGATCGTATTGGGGCAGGCTATCGCCGGAGCGGTTGGCGACGGAAAGGGAATCGCACGTTTCTCGCATATGGCAGTTCCAATGGACGAATCGATCGCGTACGTCACGCTCGACTGCGGGGGAAGGGCGTATCTCGTGATGGACGGAACACTTGGGGACTATCCCGTATCCGGAATACCGGGAGACCTCCTTGAACATTTCTTCTACAGCCTGTGCTCTAACGCGAATCTAACGGCCCATATATCTTTTGAAGGAAAGAATGCCCATCACAAGTGTGAAGCGGTCTTTAAGGCCTTTGGCATCGCCCTCCGGATGGCGACGAGGGTCGACCCTGACAAGGGAATACCGAGCACAAAAGGCTTAATCTGATTATATTTTTTTTGAACGAATTAAAAGAAAAAAGATTCAGGCGTTGACAGCCATGTCAACATCTTCTTTCTTAATGGTCTTGCGACCTGCATGCTGGGCGTACTTGGATGCCTCTTTTGTGAGGTTTGCAATGTATGCCTCTGATGCGTCAACGATTGCCTGTGCGGCATCGCTGCCTACTCTCTCTGCTCCATTCTTCTTTGCAATCCTTACGACTGCGGCTATTGGTAGATCATTCGCCATGTTTAATTCCACCTCAATTCAAAAAGTATATCGGTGAGCATAAATACTTTTTGGGAAATTAACGAAAATTGGGGGGTAAAAACAAATTATTAGTTCAATTTATGATTTTAATGAAGAATAAAATCGAATATCTGTGCATTTGTTAAAGATTGCATATATTGGCGTAAATCAAAAATAAAACTCATTTTGTATTCCGATAGTAATCGGCCAAAGCTGAAGCGAGAAAAACGGCATTAGAATAATCTGAAGAGGCGCGCGAAGTATCCACAAATATCCTGCTGAGATTTGCCACCGGAGCACCATGCGCCCGCCCGCCTCCGAGGAGCGCGAGTGTCCTGAAGATAAGGTTGCCCGAAATGCCGTCCGGGGCGATAATTACCCCGTGTCCGGCGACTGCATCCTCGATAAGGATCTCCATATGATCGGATCCTGTTTCTTCTGCGACGGCTTCGGCATCCATGATCGTCCGGTCGACTACCGGGTGCCTTCCGATATCGCCGAGGCGACCGCCTGAGAGAATCGCCGCACCTTCATTCATACCCAGGGCTGCGGCGATCTTCTTTGCATACCTGACCAGCTCCTCCTTCTCCTCCCGGGTCCAGCCTTCGTCGACGCCGACAGGTGCGAGGAGGAACCTTGTTCCTGAATGTGTCTGCAGGAGTGCAATCCTCATCAGGGATTTTGTGCCTTCGTATTTTTTCAGGAGGGCCATTACGGTATTGGAAGGCAGGGTGCCGCGGACCGCCGCATCAATACTTCCGCTGTAAAGGGCCTTTACAAGCTCTTCTTCGGCATTTTCGGATACTACTGTTTCATACGGGCAGTCCCGGATAGGACTGCGTGAAAAGACGGTGATTGTGTTCGTCGCTGCGGCCGAAGAGAGCGTCTTTATTACCTTCTCTGCACCGGTGTCTATTCCAATGCCTATATGCATCCCGAAAATCCTCCCGGTCAGGTGAAGAGGTGCATAATACCTTCTTCACGCAGGTCGAATACCGGACTTTCCGTACCGCCGTATTTTACAGTGAGCCTGCCTGTATCGTTGATCTCCCCCACGTCCGCGGCCGTCATTCCAACGCCTGAAAAAAGCCTGATTACCTCATTCACATTCTTCTCATCTGCAGTAAGGATGAAACCCATCCCCGGATACATCCTGACCCAGTGGTTGAAATCGATTCCGTGTTCTTCAAGCCGGGGCCTGGGGATCTCTGAGAGTATTACGGATGCACCTTTTTTGCTTGTTTCAAGGAGCATCCCGAGAGTTCCGATTACACCGGGGTTGCTGATGTCCTTTCCGGCTGTAACAAGATGCCTCTCGCCGAGGGTCTTCATCACCCTGATCTGTGCCCTGACGGTTTCTGTGTCGCGAAGGGTCGCCGAATCCCAGTTCAGGGCGCAGGAAGGATGAACCCGCCCCTCGAGATCTATTGCGGCGATAATCCTGTCACCCGATTCTGCAGTATGCGAAAAAATTGCGTCTTCCGGCCGGACCGTCCCGAGTATTGCAACATCCACGGCTGAGAACTGCGAATCAGGGTGGAGATGCCCCCCGACGACCGGGACCCCGAATTTTTTTGAGGCATCTGCCATTCCCCTGAGCACTTCGTGGCATATCTTCTCGTCCTGGACTGAGAGTATATCTACCATCGCAAGCGGTGTTCCGCCCATCGCCGCGATATCGTGGACATTCACAAGCACCGAACAAAATCCCGCCCAGTATGGGTCGGCCTCCATCAGCATACTCCATATCCCGTCCGCGGCAAGCAGAAGGCCTTCGTCATTGTTTCTTATTAAGGCGGCATCCTCGCCGAAAGACGCCACGATATCTCCCGAGTCTATTCTAAGCGACTGGATGATCTCCCCAATCGCGTGCTTCCTGGTAACTCCGGCGTATTCCCGCACTGCCTGTGCTATCTGCTCGGTGGAACAGCTTTTCTCCACTCTAAACACCAACTTAACTAAGTAATCGGTCTTTATACACTAATACATTGTTGATATGGACCGGGGTACCCTTTTGCCCGGGGGGAAAAAGACCATTCAGTTTTTCAGGAGTTCCCGCCAATATTATGTGAGTCATATGCAGGACTGGGTGGAGAAGTACAGGCCGAAAACTCTTGGCGACATCGTGGGCAACAACGTAGCCGTCAGGCAGCTCGCCCAGTGGGCCGTCGACTGGAAGACCGGAGACGATCCCGTCCTGCTTTACGGGAAACCCGGCACAGGAAAGACATCTGCAGTATATGCACTTGCGGCAGATATGAAATGGGAGGTCGTCGAGCTCAATGCAAGTGACGACAGGACGAAATCCGCAATCGAGAAGATTGCCGGTTCGACTGCAACAACGATGAGCCTGACCGGGGCGTCGAGGAAACTGCTCGTGTTCGACGAGGCCGACAACCTTCACGGAAACGCCGACAGGGGCGGTGCAAGAGCAATCCTCGATACGATAAAAAACTCACGCCAGCCCATAATTCTTATTGCAAACGATATCTACGGCGTTGCAAAGGAGCTGAAGTCCGTCTGCACCGAGATCCAGTTCAGGGCTCTCCAGGCGAGATCCATCGTCCCCCGGCTGAAATACATCTGCGCATCTGAAGGGATAAAGTGCGATGAAAATTCTCTTGTTAATATCGCGGAGGAATCCTCCGGCGACCTTAGATCCGCAATAAATATGCTTCATGCTGCATCGGCGGGAGCTGATGTCGGCGAAGGAGATGTTGCAACATCGTCAAAAGACGACCGTTCGACAATATTCGATCTTGTTGCGGCAGTCTTTCGGGAGACCGACGATAAAAAGCTAATGGCGATCTCGTTCGAGATCCCGGACACCCCCGAGACCACCTGCCAGTGGATTGAGGACAATCTCTCTTCGATGAAGGACCCGCACGCGATTGCGGCCGCGTACCGTTATATCTCCAAAGCGGATATTTTCCTGGGAGATACCTACAGGAGGCAGTATTATACTCTCTGGAGGTACGCGGGAGCGGTGATGCTTATCGGCACAGCCGCCGCTGCCAAAGGTTCCGGTCTTTCGGGCAGGCTTATGCCGCCTTCGAGGTGGGGGAAGATGTCGCGTGCAAAAAAGCAGAAGGGGCTAAGGAACGGCCTGTTCAGGGATCTCTCGGAGCGCTATCATATGCCCGAGGATACTCTCCGCGACGATATGTTAATCCCGCTTTCAATTATCGCCGAGCATTCTCCGCACGAATTTGCCAGGCAGAACGACCTGGACAAGGACGAACTGGACTTCTTCCTCCATGACAAAGCGAGATCGGCCGCCGTGATGGCCGACCTCAGGAAGGCCGAAAAGGAGAAGGAGAAAGCGGAAAAAGAGAGGGAAAAGGCGGAGAAGAAGAATAAAGCCGCTGCAAGGAAAGCCGAAAAGGCCGTTTTTGAAAAGCCTCCCGAATCCCGGGTGGAGAAGACTGTAGATCCGGTTCCTGCTGAAAAAGAGGAGAAGAAGGAGGACCGTTCACAGTCCACCCTCTTTGACGGTTTTTAATCTTTTTTGTAATACCTGTGGAGAATCACGCCGCAGTCGATCAGTTCCCCGCCTCTTTCGTATATCTCGTTTCCAAGATGGTAGACGATGAGATCGGCCCCTGCCGCCCTGGCGGTCCTGATAAGGTCGGGAATCATCTCGATTCCCGGGCGGATTGAATAGATTAGATCTGCGCCTTTGTATATCGTAAGATCAGGTGAGGAGATATCGTCCCTTCTAAATTCAACTGCCGCACACGGACATTCCTTAATGTCGGTTGCAGTCACCCTGACGCCCCTTTTCGCCAGTATCCCGGAGGTTTCGCAATTCCTGCCTATGCCGACCTCTACGACTGTTTTATAACGGGTGGCGATATATTCTGCAATTCGTTCTTCAATACTCTTATAATCGACCATTGTCAAAATATAATCTGAATGGGGATTCTTATTTTTTGGGATAACGATGTCCCTGAAGGTCTGCAGCAGCCCTTTGTAAGGATGGTTTCACACACTCTTGAGATGCCTGTTGAGGCCCGCCGCAACGAGATGATGCTCAGGGGTTTCGATCGTTCGAGAAACCAGAACGATGCAAGCAGGATCTTAGGCGACATGCAGGATATATATACGCGGAGGGCAGGATGCGAAAAGGCGGTCCTGGTTGTTACAGGCAAGGATCTATATATTCGCGGGAGGGATTTCGTCTTCGGCCTTGCAAGGCCGGGGGTAAGGGTCTCGGTCGTATCCACCGCAAGACTTGACAACCGCTGGTACGGAAGGGGGGCAAACGAGAACGACCTCATGGACCGCCTGGTCAAAGAGGGCTGCCATGAACTCTGCCACTGCATGGGGCTGGATCACTGCAGCAATCCGGAATGTATAATGTTCTACCCTCAGACACTCGACGAGCTCGACAGGAAGAAGAAGACATTGTGTCCTGAATGCCGCCAGTATCTCAACCTTTACCGATTTTCAGACTAGTGTATATAAAGAAACGGTATTATTGTAACAGGATAAATACTGTTTAACAATGGATCCCCGGACCCTTGACCTTGCAGCATTTCTGGCCGCCCTTTGCATCGTTATTGCAATAGCCTTCATAGTCAATTCTCCGGCAGGCCAAGAGACTCCTTCACCCGGGGGTCAGGTGACGGATACCCCCGGAGATCTTTCCTCCGGGACGGCCGCCCCTGCAGGGGAGGCACTTTATTCACTTCCTTCATTCCTCTCCAGGGACGAGAGGAAATGGCTTATCTCAAGGCAGGTGTCTTCGGGGATGGACTACTATCTCCCTGCAACAAGAGATTATGCAGTATCATACATCCCCCCGGAGCATGCAGGAGCATATACAATTCAGCAGGCATGCGATATATGGGACAAGACGATCTCCGAATGGACATATACGGGCGGCAGCGGAGGACTCCTCGATATAACGCCTGCGAGCAGCAGCATCAATACGGGGCTTAACGGAGACGGTGCGGACTATGCCGTCTTTCTTGCATCGATGCTGAAGGGGGCGGGCGGAGAGTCGAGAATAAAGACCGGTGTCGATTCAGACAGGGGCGAATATGCATATGCCGAACTTTATCTCGGCAACAGCGATGATTACGCGGAGAAGATCATCAGCCCGGAGAAGATGGCGAAGTTCAAATCCGATTACTCGCCGATATTTGCAAAAGATCCCAGCGGTCTTTCCATATTCAAATACCGTTACGGGAGAATATGCAGCGGCGATACCTGCTTTGACTATACCGACCCTTTTCTCCAGGTTATGAACGACCCCGGAAAATATGGTGAGATCTGCTATACATACCCCGAACTTATCGAATACCTGATCATCTTTCCCGATACAAATGTCATCGAATTCCAGACCATATACATCCAGCTCAGGTACGGCACATATGACGAGAAGTATAAAGAAGTCCGCAATATTCGAAACCTCGAGTACAGTTACGAGCTCGAGGATAACGGGGATACAACGTACTGGCTTGGAATGGATCTCTTTGGGGCGTATCCTGGTGATGTAAGCTACAAAAAATCCGGGTCGGCCACCGTGTACTACTCTGACGGTTCGTATAAGTCCGTTAGGTTAAATACAAGAGTGTCGCCTGTAATAAAATAAGCACGAACCAAAATGTCTGGAGAGGAGGTGAGTAAATTATGGCAGCTTTGAAGGGGAAAAAGAGGGATTTTTATTTTGTCCTCCTGGCGGTTGCAGGAGTCTGCACCATAATTGCCGGAACGCAGGCCGGGCT
>CAYXKC010000063.1:0-9352 GCA_964465295.1 uncultured Methanomicrobiaceae archaeon
TATGTGCGGAGCTTGAAGTGATAGTTCATCCTTCCGAGTTCCTTCATAAGTTTACGGTTAACGTTCATACGTGCGGCTTCAAGAGCCTTGTGCTGGATCTGGCATGCTTCCTCTGCAAGAATCGAAACTTCTACAGGGAATTGTTCCTTCGGATTGCCCATGTTGAACTGAACAATCTTCGAACCGGGCACACCACCCATATATTCTCGCCTTGTATACGCCCTTTTTGATATGGCTCTGTACATTTTCGCGGGTTTTCGGACCATTTCTAAAAAACTCCTCGCTATCTAATGTGCTATAAAAAATGGGGATATAAACTAATAAACCTAACTATCTCCGGACGATCAAATCCTGACCTCTTCCATAAGTGAGAGTACACGGCGCCTGAGAACAGCGAATTCGGGGTCGGTCCTCTCGCGGATCCGGGGAAGATCGATATCTATTATCTCCTTTATCCTCCCTGGCCTCGGGGAGAGGACGATAATCCGGTCCGAGAGAAATACCGCTTCATCGACGCTGTGGGTTACAAAGAGGATCGTCTTTTTGGTCTTTTCCCAGATCTCCAAAAGCTCCTTCTGCATCATATTCCTCGTCTGGGCGTCGAGGGCGCCGAAGGGTTCGTCCATCAAAAGGACCTCGGGATTGTTTGCAAGTGCACGGGCGATTGCAACCCTCTGGCGCATACCGCCGGAGAGCTCATGCGGGTATGCCTTCCCGAATCCCTCGAGATTGACCAGGTCCAGGTACTCTTCGACGATACCCGTCTTCTCCGCCTTATCAACGCCCTTCATCGTAAGGCCGAACCCGATATTGTCCGAGACATTCAGCCACGGGAACAACGAATACTCCTGAAAGACCATCCCGCGCCCCGGGCCGGGACCCTCAACAGGCTTTCCGTCGAGAGTTATGCCTCCGGATGTGGGAAAGTCGAGTCCCGCGATTATCCTGAGCAGTGTCGTCTTTCCGCACCCGGAAGGGCCGACCAGGCACACGAACTCCTTGTCTTCTATATGAAGACTGATGTTGTCAAGAGCGGTTACGGCCCCCGACTCGTCGCCTTCCTTTGAAAAGACCCTCGTTAGGTCTTTAATATCAACCGCAGCCATTATTCGTTCTCCTCCCACCATCCAAGCCCGTGCTTTTTGACAAAATACCGAAAGACCATATCGATTACAAGACCGATCAGGCCCAGCACGAGCATATATACAACTACGCTCGGCATCTGGTGGAGATTGTAATATGTCCACAGGTTCTTGCCGAGCCCGTACTTCCCGCCGCCCGCACCGAAGATCTCCGCACCGACAAGGCACATCCAGCCGATGCCCATCGAGATCCTGACCCCGGATATTATCGAGGGAAGTGATGACGGAAATGCAATCCGCCTGATAAGGCCCAGGTTCCCCGTGCAGCCAAGCACCTTCCCGGCCTCGATAAACACCCTGGGCACGTTCCTAAATCCGGTGTACGTATTGATCAGGATCGGAAAAACTGCGCCGATGAAGATGATGAAACCGGCAGAGGCGTCTGTCAGCCCGAACCATATGATCGCAAAAGGAATCCATGCAAGCGGAGGTATCGGGCGGAGTATCTCGATTATCGGATTTACCGCCTTATCAAAGTCCCTGAACCATCCCATCGCGATCCCGAGAGGAATCCCGACAACAAGAGCGGCCCCGATCCCCATTGCAAAGTGAATCAGACTCTTGTACAGGTCTACAAAGAGCGTCCCTCTTGGACCGAAAGAGACCTTATAGAGGGCTTCAAGGACATCTGAAAAACTCGGCAGTATGAACGGGTCCCCCACAACGAACTCTGCCACAAGCTGCCATAATACGATTACGGCGACTACCGCGGCTGCGGGGAGGAGATATTTTTTGTGCTTTTTATATGTATTTTCAAACATTATCGGTCCTGTGAAGAATATTTCCGGGTGGCTGACTCCTGAACAGGCAGGAACAAACTATTCTTTAAGAATAATAGCTGAAGATAAAAAAGTGTTTTTCAGGCTGGTGCAGTTGCCTGTTCATAGAACCTGAGATCGAATATCTCGTCCTTTGTCAGGGGAGTCTCGATATATCCAAGTTCTTTCTGGACGCTTACATAGTCCATAACACCGTCGACGATCAGGTTCGGATCAGAGACCCATGAACCGTCCCAGTTCTCAATGGACTTTAGTGCAATCTCTTTTGTGTTCTTTGTATAGCCTGCATAGATCTCTGCCGCCTCTTCAGGGTTTGCGAGGTTGTAATCTGTTGCTTTCATGTGGGTCCTGATAAGCCGGGTTACAAGCTCCGGGCTCTCTGCGATCAGCTTGTCGCTGACGACAAGAACGCAGCAGGGGTGGTTCGGCTTCATCTCGCCCGACCATACGACTATCTTTCCGTTGCCTTCTTCAGCGAGTGTGGTTGGTGAGGGCGAAGGGAGGAATGTTCCGTCGATCTGGCCGGCTGTCATCGCCGTGATTGCATCGCCGGGGCCCATCGGCAGGACGTCGACCTCTCCTTTCTTAAGATTTTCACCGATTGTTAAGTTGTTTGAGGCAAGCCACTGCCTGAGTATCGTATCCTGGATCGTCCCGGACGGGAAGGTTGCAATCTTTGTTCCCTTAAGGTCTTCAGGACTGTTGTATTCAAGATCCGGTCTTACAACGAGTGCCGAACCCTGGGTCTGGACGGCTGCAACGATCTTTGCGTCAAGCCCTGTCGAGAGTGCGGCTACTACAGGTGCTGCACCCACATAAGCGACATCTATCTCACCTGCGAGCATAGCCTGCATCTCGGGAGCTCCTGTTGGAAAGAGCATCTCGTTCTTCGCGGCATCTGTGGTATAACCGTAGGATTTGATATCCTCAGCCCACCATCCCTTCTCCATTGCAGTCATATATGCAATCTGGTGGGTGCTCGGCTGGTACCCGAAGTTGAGCTGTTTCAGGTCCGCGTCCCCGGCCTTGCCGGAATTATCCCCTGTACCGGTACAGCCGGCACAGATTACAGCCGCTGCAAAGACGACTGCAAGAACAAACATTACTGGAATTTTTTTCATAACGATCACCAGAGATCTCTTTGATCTTTACAAGATGGAACACGCGATATTAATAAATTATTTAATTATATACAGGATTTTTCCCTGACAGGACACATTGTCCCCGGAGATTTGCCCTTTTAAGGAAGTATCCAATCAGAAAATTTGACAATAAGAAGTTTATTTGAAAAAAGCATATGTTTTAGCAATGAACCAGACCGGCCGAAGATCCGAAAGCAGCGCAGCCCCTTTCACGATCAGGTACTCCCCTGAAAGCGGCTATAAGGCGTCCAAAGGCCAGAGGCTCGAGATGAAGCTCGAGATAATTCCCAACAACGGATTCTTAGGCCCCGTGGATGTGAAGCTCAGGGTGAAGGTCCCCGATCCCGCAGTAGGGATCTTTATGATCTACGATCAGGTGATAGACCTCGGAAGGTGCAGCCATCCTTACAGCCCGCTCTGCTACACCCAGGATCTCGACCCCGACAATCCGCCGGAAGGATATGAGTTTGTCAAAAAGGCATATTCTGCGGCAAAGAGGATGAAGATCGAATCGATCGATGTCCATATTCATGTACAGGCATCCGGCGGCGGATTCGTCTGCGAGGAGAGGCCGCAGTACAAAGTAATTTTTTAATCTTTTTCGGGGACGCCTTTGCGGATTTTATAATCCGCCCCGGCCCTTCTTTCACTCATTTATCGTCGCCTTAAATATGCTCCGGGTCATACAATTAGTCAGGAGTGCAGATTATGAGCAAAGATCCTTTGAGGGAGGGAAGGCTTGGCGACGGCCGTCCGCCCGAAGTCTGGAGTTATCTCTCGTCCCGGGAGGCCGACGTCTTCATCGGAGAGGCCGATATACTGGTCGATATCGCCCACCTTCTGATGCTGGAGAGGCAGGAGATCATCGGCACGGATCCGGCAGGAAAGATTATGGCCGTCCTGCTGGACCTCTATAAAGGCGGCCTGCCGGAGTCCGTATTCGACGAGAAATACGAAGACGTCCATGCAGGAATCGAGGCGCTGCTGATCGAAAAGACCGGGATCGATACCGGCGGCAGGCTTCATATGGGAAGGTCGAGAAACGACGAGGTCGCAACATGCGCAAGGGTGCGGCTGAAAGAAGACCTTGCAGAGATCATGTCCGGGATTATCAAAGCCAGGGAGATCCTTATCGAAAAGGCCGGGGAGAACCTGGAGTCGTATATGCCCGGCTTCACCCACCTCCAGCATGCCCAGCCGACGACGCTCGCCCATTACCTTATGAACTACGAGCAGGCGCTCGGAAGGGACTTCGAGAGGTTCGGGGATGCCTTCCTCAGGCTCGACTTATGCCCACTCGGTGCGGCGGCCTTCGCCTCCACCGGGTATGCGATCGACAGGGAATATACAGCAGAGCTTCTCGGGTTCTCAGGCGTTCTTGAGAACTCAATGGACTGCGTATCGGGAAGGGATGTATTCATAGAGGTCATCTCCGCGTGCTCCATCATGATGACGACACTCTCGCGGATGTGCGAGGAGCTTATACTCTGGAGCTCTTCTTTCGTGAATTTCGTCGAGCTCCCGGACGAATACTGTTCTACGAGCTCGATAATGCCGCAGAAGAAGAACCCCGACTGTGCGGAGATCATGAGAGGAAAGGCGGGGTCGGCCATGGGTGCGCTTACGGCGTCGCTTGCAATCGTAAAAAGCCTCCCGATGAGCTACAACCGCGACATGCAGGACCTCTGGCCTCACCTCTGGCGGACGGTCGGGGATACGAAGACATCCCTCGCAATAATCGCAGGTATGGCAGGTTCGGCCTCGTTCAACCTGGAGAGGATGTCTGAAGAGGCTGGCAGGGGCTTTTCAACTGCAACCGAGCTTGCCGACGTCATGGTCAGGGAGTTCGGGCTTTCATTCAGGACCGCACACGGAATTACAGGCAGGGCCGTGCGGATGAAGAAGATCGATATCGACACCCTCGAGGATGCGGCAGGAGAGATCGCCGGCATCTCGCTGAAGGAGCTCGGGATGACGGAAAAAGACGTTTCACGGGCGCTCGATGTCGCGTACTCGGTAAATGCAAGGAAGGCGACGGGAGGCCCGGCGCCGGATGCGGTTAAGGCGGCGATTTCAGGCAAAAGATCTGCACTAAAAGAGGACACTTTGTGGATAGACGATATGATAAAGATGAATAACGAGGCGAAGAGCAGGATGATAAAGAAGGCAGAGGAGCTGATCGGTTGAACATTCAGTCAGGAGACAGGATCAGCTGCACGTATGCAGGGTTGGAACTTGAAGGATTCTTCATTACTGAAAGAGACGGAAAAGCGGTAATCAAACTCGACTCGGGATATAATATCGGCATAGACGCAGGGCTCATGAAGAAGCTCGAGACTCATGCTCCAAAACCGCCTGCACCAAAAAAGATCGAACAGGACGAAAGTCTCCCGCCACTCTCGATTGTCTCGACAGGGGGAACGATCGCATCAAGGATCGACTACAGGACAGGGGCCGTCACCAGCCAGTTCGAGGCCGAAGACATTCTCAGGGCGATCCCGGGGCTTGCAGGGATTGGAAGATTCAGCGCACAGGTTCCGGCGACCATCCTCTCGGAGAACATGACCCCTGCAATATGGAGAAAGCTCGCATCAGCCGTTCTCGAAGAGATAAAAGACGGTGCAGGGGGGGTCATTGTCACACACGGAACAGATACGATGGCATACTCCGCAGCGGCGCTCAGTTTCATGATCGACACCCCGGTCCCGATAGTCTTTGTCGGATCGCAGAGATCTGCAGACAGGCCATCGAGCGACAACGTAATGAACGGACTGTGCAGTGCGGCGGCGGCAAACTCGGATCTCGGCGAAGTCTCGGTCGTAATGCATGCAACGACAAATGACGACTACTGCGCAATCCACAGGGGAACGAGGGTGAGGAAGATGCACACGTCCAGAAGAGACGCGTTTGCAAGCATCGGAAGGGACGTCATCGGAACGGTTGACTATCCCTCGCTCGATGTGAAACTCGCGGATTCGGCTGTAAGGCGGCGGGACTGCGAGGCCTCGATGAACGACAAACTCGAGGAGAAGGTCGGCATCCTCTACTTCTACCCCGGAATGTCGCCTGCAGTGGTTGAGGCGTTTAAAGGATACAGGGGCATTGTTATCATGGGAACGGGCCTCGGCCATATCTCATCTGAATGCATCCCGGAGGTATTGTCGCTTGTAAAGGACGGAACATCGGTCGTCATGACTTCCCAGTGCCTGAACGGCAGGGTCTGCGACAGGGTGTATGATACCGGAAGGGACCTTCTCAAGGCCGGAGTAATCGAAGGCGGGGATATGCTGCCCGAGGCGGCGATGGTGAAGCTGATGTGGGTGCTTGGAAACGAGAGCGATCCTGAACGGGTTGCAGGTCTTATGCAGACCGATCTCCGCGGCGAATTAGGGAGGTGCACGCCAAATGGACTATAAAGATATAGGACTCAAGGCCGGAATAGAGATCCACCAGCAGCTCGATACCAGGGAGAAGCTCTTCTGCCACTGCCCGACGATCCTCAGGGATGCCGGGGAGAGGTGCGGGGAGTTCAGACGCTATCTCAGGGCGACGGAGAGCGAGATGGGCCAGATCGACAGGGCCGCAGAAGAGGAGATGAAGAAGCAGGACAGGGCATACACCTACTATGCGTACGATACGACCTGTCTTGTAGAAAACGACGAAGAGCCCCCGGCACCCTTAAACCCGGAGGCCCTCGAACTCTCCCTGACGCTTGCAAAGATGATGGGCATGACGCCTGTTCAGCAGGTCCACGTGATGAGGAAACTCGTAATCGACGGTTCGAACACGAGCGGTTTTCAGAGGACGGCTCTTGTTTCACTCAACGGGATTCTTCCTTCAGGCGCACGGATCGAGTCGATATGCCTCGAGGAGGAGGCGGCCCAGAGGGTTGAGGGGGACACGTTCTCTCTCGACAGGCTGGGAATCCCCCTTGCCGAGATCACGACCGCACCCGATATGAGAACCCCTGAGGAGGTAAGGGAGGTCGCGGCGTACATCGGTATGCTCCTCCGCTCGACCGGCAGGGTAAAAAGAGGGCTCGGGACGATCAGGCAGGATGTGAACATCTCGATCAAAGGCGGAGCACGTGTCGAGATAAAGGGCGTCCAGGACTTGAACTTAATCGACGAGGTCGTAAGAAGGGAGGTGCAGAGACAGCAGAGCCTGATTGAGATTGCGGCTGAGCTTAAGAAGCGTGGCGCGTTTGTCGGCGAAGAGGTCGCGGACGTAACAGAGCTCTTCAGTGAGACGGGGTCGGCGATCCTCAAACGTGCGAAGTGCATCCTCGCGATATGCCTGAAGGGATTCGGGGGCCTTGTCGGAGAGGAGATCCAGCCCGGAAGAAGGCTGGGATCGGAGATGTCGGACTACGCGAAGAAGTGCGGCGTCGGCGGGCTCTTTCATACCGACGAGCTTCCCGCGTACGGTGTCACGGCTGAGGAGGTCGGGCTCCTTAAGGAGCGGCTCTCTGCCGGTGAGAAGGACTGCGTGATACTTGTTGCCGATACGAAAAAGAAGGCCGAATGCGCAATCGGCCAGGTGAAGAAGAGGGCCTCGATGGCGTTTGAAGGCGTGCCCGAAGAGACGAGGAAGATGCTTGAAGAGGGAAGCACCGCCTACATGAGGCCCCTTCCGGGTGCGGCGAGGATGTACCCGGAAACAGACGTTCTCCCGGTGGATATCACCGGCGATTACTGGGACTCGCTCGAACTTCCCGAACTGATCACTGAAAAGGAGAAGAGGTTTTCAGCCGTACTCGGGCTCGACGAGGCGCTTGCAAGGCAGATGGCCTACTCGGCAAAGGCGCCGTTGTTCGAGGAGGCGGTATCGAAGGGAGTCAAACCGAATCTTGCGGCAAGAACGCTTCTCTCGACACTCCGCGAACTCTCCCGCGACGGCGTGGATGTCGGCGCAGTCTCCGGCAGCGCGGTTGTCGGGCTCATGCTTGCAGTCGAAGAGGGAAAGGCGGCCAAGGAAGCGATCCCGGATATCCTCCGCGAGGTTTCTAAAGGTGCGGGTGTAAAAGATGCGATAGAACAGATCGCCCCGTCAATATCCGAAGACGAGCTTGTTTCAATGATAAAAGGAATCCTCGAAGAGAGGCGGGACTTCGTAAAGGAGCAGGGAATGCGTGCGGTCGGCCCGGTGATGGGTGTCGTCATGAAAGAGGTCCGCGGCAGTGTCGACGGCAAAGTCATATCCGAGATCCTCAAAAAAGAGATCCAGGCGATGATCTCATCCTGAACTTTTTTTAAAAACGGTTAAACGCCATATTCTGTATAAGGGACATTATCCCGGGTTTCGATCTCTTCTTCTTCGAAGCAAACCCGAACATCTCCGCCGGAGGGGCTTCAAACATCTCGGCATTCAGCCTGTCGCTAATCTCGTCGAAGATTCTTTTGTACGCGGGGCAGTGGGGATCGACGCCGTTTATCTCCCCGCCGGTTGGAACGATTGCATTATAGGGGCAGCCCCCGCGGCAGTAGCTTATGTGCGAACACTTCCCGCAGTGTTCGTCCACGTACTCTTTGAAGGCCAGCATCTTCTTTCCCGCAGGAGAGGCCATCAGCTCTTCGACCGGCGGCCTGTCCCTGACATGGCCCATCACCCATTCGGGCATTCCAACAAACCTGTAGCAGGGATAGATGCTCCCGTCCGGACCGACTGCAAACGTGCTGCCCATGCAGTCTGCGAAGGTGCAGACGTTGCCGTGCCTGGTGAAGACGCACCTGCAGAGATCGTTTATGTTCATGATCTCGACCTCCCCGAAGTGTTTTAGAGCTTCGTCGAGAAGATATACCAAAAGCTCGCCGAACTTCTCCGGCGAAAGGGCGTACTTCCCGGGGTCGGAGCCCTTCAGTGAGGGAAGTGCCGGATGGAGCTTCAGCGTCAGCCCGTTCTCCATGAAGAACTCCACTATCTCTTCCTTATGTTCGACCGACTGTGCGGTGAAGGTGCAGATGAATTTTACATCAAGACCCTGCTCTTTTGCAATCCTGTAACCGTTTAAGGTCTTGTCGAAGTATCCCTCCCCGCGCTGGGAGTCGTTTATCTCCCTCGGGCCGTCGATGCTTGAACCCACAGGAATATTGTATTTGGAAAAGACCTCTGCAATCTCCGGCGTCATCAGCCAGAGGTTGGTCTGGATGGCAAACGCCGGGTCGAGGAACGGGAGGCCTTCGGCGAGCATGAAAAGGGCCTTCCTGTAAAAATCAGCACCTGCAAGCAGGGGTTCGCCCCCGTGAAACGTGAATGTGACCTGGTTGTCCCTTAAGCCTTTTAGCCATTC
>CAYXKC010000064.1:0-9321 GCA_964465295.1 uncultured Methanomicrobiaceae archaeon
TTAACGCTCGTAAATTCTATTTACATCGCCATCATTTTATCTTAATAGACATGTCGCTTGAGGATACAGCCGAAAAGATCAGGACGATGGAGATACGGGGTGCGGCTCTGATTGCACGATCTGCAGTGCAGGCACTCTCAGAATATGGGGAAGAGCTCGGGGAAATTCCCCTGCAGGAGTTTAGATTAGAGATGGAGAATGCCGCTGAGATTCTTCTTGCAACAAGACCCACCGCCGTCTCGCTTCCCAACGCAGTGAATATCGTAATGAAGGGAGTCAGGAACGCAGGTACGATTGCTGAGGCAAAGGCCGGTCTCAGGCTTAGGAGCAGCGAATTTATCGGCGAATCAAAGGAGGCGCTCAGGAAGATAGCAGAGATCGGAGCAAGGCACATACCCGATGATGCAGTCCTGATGACGCACTGCAACTCCCAGGCAGCGATAGGTTGCATCATCGAGGCGCACAAACAGGGAAAGGTCAGGGAGGTCTTTGCAACCGAGGTCCGGCCGAGAAACCAGGGGCTTCTTACAATCAGGGCCTTAAATGATGCAGGGGTTAAGACAAACTTCATCGTCGACTCGGCTGCCCGTTCGTTTATGAAGAAGACAGACCTTCTTGTCATAGGTACCGATGCGGTGACCGTGAACGGTGCAGTCGTCAACAAAATAGGGACATCGCAGATTGCGCTTGCCGCCCGGGAAGCCAGGACACCCGTAATGGTTGCAGCCGAGAGCTTCAAGTTTGCACCAAGGACAATCGCGGGAGACCTTATCGAGATAGAGGAGAGGGATTCATCGGAGGTTCTCGACCCCGAAACGGCAGCCGGACTAAAGAATGTAACAATAAGAAATCCTGCATTCGACGTCACCCCTGCCGATTTCGTGGACCTGATAGTGACGGAAAAAGGCGCAATCCCTCCTGAGATGGCCTATATTATTATCAGAGACCACCTTGGATGGGATATCTCGGACCTGAGATGAGGGATTCTCAGATCTCGGTTCTCATATAACCCGAAGGAATCCTGTCTATCAGCATTCCCTCGACTATCAGGGGCATCAGCTGCCTTGCTGTCTGGATTGACTTCTCGAGCCTCCATTCGCGGTCGGCATAAATAGTGAAGATCGGCTCGCTCTTCAGGACACGTTCACCCTTTTTCTTGTGCAGATATATTCCCGCGCCTTCGTCATGCGGCGCACCCGCGGTTCTTGCAATGGTAATAAGCGCCTTGTTGTTCATCTCGACAACATAGCCGTTTTCCGGTGCATTCACACTGAAAGAGTATTGACCGGGCTGGATGTCTTCAGCTTTCACGTTCGGATCGCCCCCCTGGACCTCTATAATCTGCTTCATCTTTTCCAGGGCTTTGCCATTCCTGAGCAGTTCATGGGCAATGTTTGCACCCTCTCCAGTCTGGGCTTTGCCTGACATCTCTATCGCCATCCCCGCAATCGATATGCTCTTCTGGAGTAGAGAGCCCGGAACTTCTGCACCCTCAAGTATTGCAAGAGCCTCCCTGACCTCGAGGTTTACCCCGATTGCATGCCCGACAGGCGATTCACCGTAGGTAATCGCACATTCAACCTTCATGCCAAGCCGTTCGCCGAGATCGATGAATTCTCTTGCAAGCTTCCTTCCCTCTTCAACCGTTGCGACCTTTGCGTGCTGGCCGACAGGGATATCGATTACGACCAGATCTGCTCCGGCGGCATATTTCTTTGCCATGACGCTTGCAAGCATCTGGCCGCGTGCATCTATCTTGAGAGGATATTCGTAGATGATTATCTTGTCGTCCGCAGGAGCGATGTTTGTCGCACCTCCCCATACTATGACCCCCCCGGCCTTCTCGGTCATCTTCTGAACCTCTTCTGCAGAAAATGTCACAGGGGCCAGGATCTCCATAAGATCCGCCGTCCCCCCGGCGCCTGTTATCGCCCTGGAACTGGTCTTTGGGATCTTCAGCCCCGCAGCGGCGATTATCGGGACAACAAGAAGGGAGATCTTATTCCCGGGGACGCCGCCAATTGAATGTTTATCAACAATAGGGTGAGATGTAAAGTTCAGCCTTTCACCTGTCGCAACCATTGAACGGGTAAGATGCTCCACTTCGTCCATGTCAAGACCCTGGATATACGAGCCGGTTATATATGCCGTTATTTCTCCGGGAGACAGGATATCGTCTACGATATCCATTACAATAGCCTGGGTCTCGTCGGCTGTCAGCCTGCCCCCGTCCATCTTCTTTCTGATATATTCTATAGATGCCGGCCTGTCGGCGAAACGGACCTCAAGCATGTCTCTGTCTTTTGCATTAAGCTTCTTGTTTGTAAGATGGTATATGCCGACTTCCCCTTCCCCAATCAGTTTTTCGGTTGTAGATACGAAAGCCTGTGCAAATATTCCGGTTTTCTCATCGATTACCTGTATACGATCGCCGTCAAGAACCCCTATCTTTCTTGCATCGTTCCGGTTGATTATCACACCCCTGTAATCGATGTCAAGTACTTTTGCTTTTAATTTTACCATAAATATCACTCGTTTTTTCAGCTTATCCGATTATAAGAGAATAGTAGATATATTCATTTGCATTAAAAAGAATTATCCGGCGTTATTCCTCTTTCGCCCGGAACAGGTCATAGATGACATTTACATACTCGAGTTTTGTAACGATTAAAATCTCATCCCCCTCCTTTACAACCGGATCTTCAGGATGGGCCGTAAAATCGTCACCCCTGTAAAGGCCGATGAAGGCGCTGCCTTTAGGGAGGGATATCCCCGATAATCTTTCCCCGTTGAATTTCTGTGGAACATAGACGCTTACAAACCTCGTATCCCCCCTCATCATTGTCGACAGCTCTATGGTGTCGATTCCACGAAGTGTGTGATAGACGATCGCCGATGTAGTCTGGGGAGGATTTAGGACGTGGTGGAAGCCAAGCCTTCTTGCAACGGTCATGAACTGGATGTCCTCTGTCGTAATGATTATCTCCGGGACCTTGTAGCCTCTCGCGATTACACCAATCAGTATATTGTCCTGATCGTGATCCGTACAGGCGACAATTGCATCGGCCCGCTCCACCTCTGCCTTCTCAAGCGTATCGGGCCTCGTTCCCTCCGCATTGATGACTGTACAGTCGAGATTTTCCGAGAGTGTCCGGGCAAGCTTCTCATCCCTGACGATGAAAATTACCTCATAGCCTTTCTTTATCAGCTCCTGGGCGAGATCCTGCCCGAGGGGCGTCGCTCCCACAATGATTATCCTCATAAGGGCTACCTCTTAACCCATGTTCGCGGGAAGAGCAATATACATAATGGTATAATCTCGATCCTCCCGAGGATCATGTCCACGATCAGGGTCCATTTAAGGGCCTCGGGCATCAGCGGCCCGGTAAGCCCGGTGGAAAGGCCGACCGTCCCCAGAGCGCTCGAAACTTCGAATATCGCATTATCAAGGCCGACCCCGTGGAGCATGAATATAAATGACGAAATTATCAGTGTAAGAGCATACAGGATTACATATGTCAATATATGATAGACATGCCCGGAATCGATCACCTCTTCTCCGACCTTGAGAGGTGTGAGCGCCTCTTTTGGGAGGAAAAACCTGATAAAAACAAGATGAACTATCTTAAAAAGAATTATCAGTCTCATTATCTTTATACCCCCGGCGGTTGAACCGACACAGCCTCCGATCCACATAAGAAATGTGAGAACAGCCTTTGAACTGTCCGGAAGATTCCCGATGTCGATCGTCGAAAAACCGGCTGTAGACAGTGCGGATGCGGCCTGGAAGGCGGATGCGGAGAGCGCCTCTTCTGCAGGCATACCAGGGAGCATAGTCGCGAAAAGGAGGGAGAATCCGAGCAGGAGAATTATAATGAAATATCTCAACTGTATATCCGAAAAAAAATCCCTTAACCCGCCTGAAAGCCGGGTATAGAGGCCGAAGTTGACTGCACCTGCCATAAAGCCGATAAAGACCGCGACCGGGATGAATAACCCGGGAAATGAGGCGAGTGAATTATTGCCTGTGGAAAAACCTCCGGTTGAGACGGCTGCCAGTGCGTGGCAGATTGAATCAAATGCCGGCATCCCCGAGATTATGAGAATTAAAAAGGTGAATGCGGTAAGTGCAATATAGATCTTAACAAGTACCGAAGCTGTCGACAAAACTGTGGGTCTTATCCGGCTTTCACCGGCATTTGCCGAAAAGAGCCTGAACGCACTCGTTCCAGGGTGAACGAATACGAGAAGGACAATTATTACAATTCCTATTCCGCCGATCCACTGGAGCCAGGACCTTGCAAAGAGAAATACCGGTCCTACACCGGCAGGTGCGACTGAGAGGCCGGTTGTCGTAATACCGGATACAGCTTCGAAGAAGGAATCAAAAAGGCCCATCCCTGTCGAAAGAGCAAATGGGAAGGCGTTTAAAAGGGCGAAAAAAGGAAATACAATCGCGGCGATTACAAGGGACTCCTTCCAGCCGAGTTCACCTTCAGGGAGAAAACGTGCGAGAAAATATCCTCCGGAAAGTATGAGAACTCCCGTAGCACCGTAAACTGCAGCCGTATGCATCTCTATGAATACAAGTGCAACCGCCATAGGCACTGCCAGAAGGACGCCCATCCCCATCATCAGCCTGCCCGTGTATTTCAGGACAAGAGAGACATCTACGGGTGAGACCAGCTCATACATATGATGGCCGAATATACGACTATATCATAGATAATTCCTGCCATGAGTTTTTAACAGGATCTCAGACCCCTTCCATCTGTTTTGCAGGGCAGAAATTGCATATCGAAAAAGGGACTTCTTCTTCCCTGTCGCGAATCGGACAGTAGTATTCATCCCCCCGTTTCTCAACTGAAAAACCTCCGGGGAATGGAGTTCCGACCGGATGACCTGGCTCGTCGAGGACGAACATCGTAAAGCAGGACAGGAGATAGTAAAAGAGCGCCTTTAACGGATCTTCGAAGTTGAAATCGGTGCCGGTTGTCTCCGGGTCATTGAAGCAGCCGCCCGGGATCATGTCAAGATACTCATTGAAAAGCGAGGGGTCTTTCACCTCATCTTTCATCCCTGAAAACTTTCCCGACCTCTGCATCGACATGAGCCTGTTGTATATGTCGAAGAGCTGCTGCTGGAAGTAAGGCCGGACTTTTTCGCGATACGGATTCGGGAGTTTGTCGACCTCGCGCCTGACCAGCCCCCCGATTACCTGGAGTTCGTAGAGAGAGTACTTCCTGACCTCGGAAGATATCACTTCGGCGAGCTCACCTTTTGTCCCTGCAGAACGGAGTTTTGCAACAGCTGATTCTATTCTCTCCTCAGGCGGTGTTCTCTTAGAGTCAGGCGGCTGTATCTGCATTTTTCAAAATTCAGGATAATAATTTCTGCGATATAAGGAAATAATTAATCCGGCGGATCACCAGTCCTTCTTCATCGCTTCCGTCCTCATCTCTCCGGGCATCCTCTCGATTGCATACCGGAGGGCTGTTCTGGGCATTCTTTTCTTATTTTTCATGACGTACTCAAAGATATCTTCCATTCTCGTGATGCTCGCATCCTTCAGCAGCCACCCGTAGCCCTTCTGAACCATGTCGTCCTCGTCTTCGAGAAGGATATCCGAAATTTCAAATATATCATCAAGGAATTTCCCTTTCTTCGCCGGAACTATGAGGGATACGGCCGCAGCCCTTCTCAGCCAGCGGTTTTCGGATTTCGCCCAGTTCTTCAGATCAGAGATCCTGTCCGGGAATTTCATCATGTAATCGCCCACAGCGTGGTTGCAGACTGTGTCGCATTTGGCCCAGTTGTCGATATACAGATCGATCCACTTTCGAAATGTATCGATATCTTCTTCATCGAATCTTCCGGATAATTTTTCGGCCCAGTTTGCCGCGATGAATGCCTCTTCTGTATAACCGGATGAAAACAACTCTTCGCATAATGAGAATATCTCATCTTTTTCAAGATCCTTTATCTCCGCCCAGTATCTCCGGCCGAGTTTAGTTACAGGAGCGGCTTTTAGCCCGTAGCATTTGACCTCTTCTTTAAAGAAGCGCTGAAATCCAGGTGTTTTTTCCTCATCGGGAAATGAACGCAGTTCATCCCTTATCGCTTCAGTTATCCGGTCCATAAAGATCAATTCAGGGGCATTTATTAATACAGTTTCCGGGTATGCGGGAGGAAAGTGTGAAGGATCAGGGATAATTATCTTGAAGAGCGAATCCTGTCAGTAATGACTTACGAGGACAACGAGCGGTTTGCATTCTCCGGAGATGCCCTGAGAGACGGATATATAGGCCAGTATGCAGTTTATCACGAGGGAAAAAAGCTGAACTACAGGCTGATGAAGGAGCATCCCGGTGCGATTATTTTTGAGGGTGCAACGGTCTCCCCCGAATGCAGGCTGGGGGAGAACGTGGTTATTCACCCGGGGGTTGGCATCACTTCCTCCGAGATCGGGGATTTTTCATATACCTTGTCCGGGATGCACAACACGAAAGTGGGGAAGTTCTGCTCGATAGCCCTTCACAACAGGATCGGTTACGGGTGCCACCCCTCGCGAAAATTTGTCGCAACCCACCCTGCCTTCTACTCGAAATGGAATCCGGGAGCGCTTGCATCGTTTACTGAAGAGACCATCTTCGAAGAAAGTCTCCCGATAGCCATCGGAAACGATGTCTGGATAGGGACCGGATGTACTATACCTGACGGGATAACAATAGGAGACGGTGCGATTATCGGTGCAGGAGCAGTTGTAACAAAGGACATCCCGGATTATGCCGTTGCTGCAGGTGTTCCTGCACGGGTGTTGAGGCTCAGGTTCGAAGAGGAACAGGTAAAACTCCTTAAAGAGTTTGAGTGGTGGGACCGGAATATCGGATGGATAAGAGAGAATGCCGGACTATTCTCAGACATTGAAAGGTTTTGCGATTATATCAGGGATAACCTGTAACCAGAAATAATAATTTTTTCCCTGTGCCGGCTGGCAAAATATATATCCATAAAAGTATCAATAGTACTTTATCGAACTGTTCGTTAAAGCACCTTGCTGTGCTGCACAAGGAATGAGACCATGAGATTCAAAGACGGAGATATCCCCGGGTTTAACAGGCATATGAGATTCGGCGATGAAAGCGGGCATCACGGCCGCGGAGGCATGATCAGGCTCTACATCCTGCACTCCCTAAGAAAGGAGCCGAAGACGGGCTATGACCTGATAAAAGAGATATCGGATAAGACGGGAGGAACCTGGGTGCCCAGCAAAGGCACTCTCTACCCCATGCTCAGGAAGATGGAAGACGAGGGGCTGATCAGGATATCCGGGACAGGTGCGCGCTCAAAGAACATATACACGACAACAGACGGGGGTAACGATCTCCTTGAAAGAACAATCCGCCACAGGAGAGAAGCCGGTGAAAAGATGTACATGTTCAGGAAGATCTTTTCTGAGATCTTTGGCAGGAACAACGCACCGGCATGGGAGAACCTTTCAGATATCCACCATCTGCTTGAGAGCATTCCCCCCGAAAAAGAGGCGAAAGCCGCAGAGATTACAGGAAAATGTCTTGAAGAACTCAGGAGACTGGCAGAAGATGAAAGCTGTAATAGTTGAAGGACTTACAAAGAGATTCGCGGATTTCACCGCGGTCGACAATATATCCTTTGAAATTGACGAAGGCGAAATTTTTGGCCTACTCGGACCAAACGGTGCCGGGAAGTCGACGACGATCTCGATTCTCGCCACCATGGCGGATGCAACATCCGGAAAAGCTCTCGTAAACGGACATGACATCGCAGGCGACGAGGACGGTGTAAGAAAATCGATAGGGATAGTCTTCCAGGACCAAAGCCTCGACGAAGAGCTTACCGCATGGGAGAACATGGACTTTCACGGGAGGTTGTACAGGATACCGGGCGATACCCGGCGGAAGAGAATTAAGGAGCTTTTGGAACTTGTCGGCCTCCAGGATAGAAAGGACGATCTGGTCAAGACATTCTCCGGCGGGATGAGAAGAAGGCTTGAGATTGCAAGGGGGCTTTTACACAGGCCGAAGGTCCTCTTCCTCGACGAACCGACACTGGGGCTCGACCCCCAGACGAGGAACTATCTCTGGGAGTATATAGAGAACCTGAACAGGGAATTCGGGATCTCGGTGATAATCACCACACACTACATGGATGAAGCCGATCGCCTGTGCGACAGGGTGGGCATCATCGACAAGGGCAGGATAGTTGCCCTCGATACCCCGGAAAACCTCAAGAGGAGTATCGGGGGGGACCTGATTTCCGTTAAATCGGACGATTACAAAGGTAAACTGGATGACCTCAAACGGCCCTGGATAGAGTCCATTGAATCCTACGACGGCTTTTTCAATATTGGCCTCTCAGGTGCCGAGGAGCACCTGACTGAGATCATAGAGGCGCTTGCAAAGGCGAGGATCACTATATCGTCCGTTTCAATACGTAAACCGTCCCTTGAAGATGTTTTTCTTAACTATACCGGAAAAAGCATACGTGATGCCGAAGCCGATTCAAAGGATAGGATGAGGATGATGCACTTTGCAAGGAGGCACTGAAGATGGATGTTATATATACTATCTGGCTCAGGAGTATCAAGCGTTATCTCCGTTCGAGGAGCAGGATTGTCGGGAGCCTTGGAATGCCACTCTTCCTGCTCGTATTCCTCGGCTTCGGCCTGAATTCTGTTGTCGTAATCCCAAACACGGGCGAAGACTATGTCGTCTTCCTTGCACCGGGAATAGTCGCTATGGGCGTTTTGTTCACTTCGGTTTTCGCCGGACTTCAGATTATCTGGGACAGGCAGTTCGGGTTTTTAAAAGAGACGCTTGTCGCCCCGGTTTCGCGAACAGAGATAATGCTTGGCCAGACCTTCGGGGGTGCGACGACCGCGATCTTTCAGGGCACGCTGATACTCATACTCTCGTTCCTGATCGGGCTTAAGTTCCCGGGAATTTTCGGGCTTTTTATCGCTGCAGGATTTATGATACTTGTCGGAATTGCATTTACAGCCCTCGGGATCTCGATCGCGTCCAGGATGGAGGACATGAACGGCTTCCAGCTTATAATGAGCTTTCTGATATTCCCGATCTTCGGACTTTCGGGAGCGATGTTCCCGATAACGGGCCTTCCTCCGGCATTCAGGTCGCTTACGATGTATGATCCCCTCACATACGGGGTGGAGGGAATCAGATACGGCCTTACGGGTTCATCGCAGATCGACCCCCTCGTGTGCCTGGGTGTACTCTCAGCGTTCTCGGTCGCTATGATAATGGCCGGGGCCTTCCTCTTCAG
>CAYXKC010000065.1:0-4792 GCA_964465295.1 uncultured Methanomicrobiaceae archaeon
GATTACCACCGCCGAACACGTGTTAAAGGCAAAGGAGATCGCAAGGTCTGTCGAGGACCAGATCTCCGGGGAGATTACCCAGAGAAGCCGCGAGTATGAGCTCACCGTCGTTTCGGGTTCGGAGATCGGCAGGGTCAACGGCCTTGCAGTCGTCGGTCACGACTCGGGGCAGGTTCTCCCGATCATGGCCGAGGCGACACCGACCCAGAGCAAGGTCGGCGGCGAGGTCATTGCAACCGGTCTTTTGAAGGAGATTGCACAGGAGTCGATCAAGAACATCAGTGCGATCATCAAGAAGCTTACCCAGAAGGATATCAAGGATATGGATATCCACATCCAGTTCATCGGGACATACAATGGTGTAGAGGGCGATTCAGCCTCGATAAGTGTTGCAACAGCGGTAATCAGCGCTATTGAAGGCATACCCGTCCGCCAGGACGTTGCGATGACTGGTTCGCTCTCCGTCAGGGGCAACGTCCTTCCGATTGGAGGAGTCACATACAAGATCGAGGCCGCTGCAAAGGCCGGAATAAAGACCGTGATCATCCCCGAGTCAAATCTCGCAGATGTTCTAATCGAGGATCGCTACAAGTCGATGGTCGAGGTCATCCCTGTCCGGAAGTTCGAGGAGGTTCTTGATATCGCCCTCGTTGCCGACAGGAAGAAAGACTTTATGAAGAGGGTCAGGGAGCTTGCAAAGATTACTCCTGCGGAGATAATCGATACAATCCCCGGCGCAAAACCTCTTCGCGGGTAAACCGAAAACCTTAATCTACATTTTTCAGGGTGTTTTTGAATGGAAGAGCCAAAGTACTATGATATACGGCACATAAGCGGAGTATCTACACACATCGATATTGAAAACGGCATTATCGACTCGGCGGGAAGCAGTTTCCTTGACGTCGCACTTCTTCGTGTCCTCGGGAATAAGGGCTGGGGTCTTGTAAATATTGAGAACTTCGGCAGGAGGAGCAGAAAAGAGATCGACGAATTCATTGCAGAGGCGATGAGGTATGCGTCGATTACCGAAGAAGAGATCGTCCTCGGTGACGCTCCTTCGGGAATGCTGACTGTCCCGAAGATAAAGGGAAATCCGGCCGACGTATCGCTCGAGGAGAAATGCGAACTCCTGAAATCGATCGAAGCTGCGGCGAGAATCGACGGGATAATCAGCACCCGTGCCGGTTATTCAGAGGGCTCTTCAACTGTTTATTTCATGGATTCCAGCGGGAACGAGTACTCTTATCCGGTCTGCAGATCCGGTTACGGTATAAATGCAATCGCGGGCCGGAACGGCGATATGCAGGCTGCAAGGGAGTCCGAGAGAACCATCGGCGGCCTGAATATGTATCATAAGGAGCACAAGGGACTCGAGGCAGCCGGGAGGGCATTGAAGCTCCTCGACGCATCGCCTGCAAAAGGCGGGAAGATGAACGCTGTTTTAGACCAGGAGCTTGCAGGCGTCTTTGCCCACGAGGCTGTCGGCCACGCTAGCGAGGGGGACCTTGTAAAGGAGGGGATATCGGTGCTCAAAGGGCGTATAGGGGAGAAGATCGGCGATTCGGCCCTTTCTGTTGTCGACGATCCCACCCTTCACGAGTTCGGTTTCATGCCGCTGGATGCAGAGGGCGTGACGCCGAAGAGGACGGAGATAATCAAAAAAGGTATTCTGAGCTCTTACCTCCACAACAGGCAGACTCTTGCCCTGATAGGTGACGGCGACGCAGGACATGCCCGTGCCGAGGGAGGCTCAGTTCCGCAGGTCAGGATGAGCAACACCTTCATCGAAAACGGCGATTCGTCCTATGACGAGATTATAGCCGAGTGTAAAGAAGGAGTTCTGCTAAAGGGCTCAAGGGGCGGTCAGGTCGATCCGGGCCGGGGTGTCTTCCAGTTCAATGCAGAGTACGGCTATGTAATCCGGAACGGAGAGCTCGCAGGTATGATAAGGGACGTATCCCTCTCCGGCGATATCCTGCTGACGATGCACAACATCGTTCTTTGCGGAGACGACCTCCGTCTCAACCAGGGCTATTGCGGAAAAGGGGGGCAGTCGGTTCCGGTAACCGACGGCTCCCCGCATATATTGCTTAAGGATGCAGTGGTAGGTGGTCAGGATGCCTGAGTTCGACAGTGATTCGATAATTGACGATATCCTCCGTAAGGGAGAGAAGGTTGCAGACGAGGTGGAGGTGGTCTACGGGACCGGAAAGAGCATAAATGCCTCGCTTAAGGGAAGAGAGATCGGCGAAGCCGGGGGTTCTGAATTATGGGCTTTCTGCATCCGTATAATCGACGGCGGCAGGATCGGCAGTTCGATGACAAACGATCCCGGGCGGTGGGAGGAGTGCCTCGATGCCGCAAAGGCAGGCTCACGGTTTGCAGGCGTGCAGGACTGGGGCGGTCTTCCAGGACCATACACGCCGAACGGAACACCGGATAAGGTCTTCGACGAGAACCTTGACTTAGACTCCGCCCGGCTTACAGGATATGTTGAGGAGCTCCTGAACGGTGCTTCGGAATATGAAGTCGATGTCGCAGGCGGAGGAGCCTCAGTTTCCCAATCTTTCTATAAACTTACAAACTCATCAGGACTTGTGTACGAAAACAGCAGGACCCGCGTCAGCGCCTCGCTTGAGACGATATCCGGGACATCAACCGGTTACGAGAGCGACACCTCGTGCTTTGCAGACAGGCTTGACCCTTATGATATCGGTAAAAAGGCCGCCTATCTCGCCGCCCACTCGGTCGGTGCGGGCGATATCGATACCGGGACCTATGATGTAATTCTCTCGCCCATAGCTGCCGCACAGCTCATCGGAGGAATTATTGTTCCTGCACTCTCGGGAAAGAATGTAAAGGCCGGAAGGTCTTATTTTGCCGATAAACTCGGGGAGCAGTGCCTTGACGAGTCCTTTACCCTCCGCGACGACCCCTTCCACGGCCAGAGTTCAAGGGTGATCGATGCCGAGGGTGTCCCGACAAGGGTTCTCGACCTGGTGAAGGACGGTGTGGTAAATACATTCACCTATGACCTGAAGACGGCCTACAAATACGGCGAAGAGTCGACCGGGAGTGCTGTCCGATCAGACAGTTCGCCTGCAATCGGATTCCATAACCTCTACCTGGAGGGCGACCGGCAGGACATCTTCGATGAGAAGGCCCTCTACGTTCATGACGTGATAGGGGCACATACCGCAAACGGGATAACGGGAGATTTCTCGATAGAGACCTCCAATGCGACCTGGAGGGAGGGAGGCGCCGACGGCGATGCGGTTCGTGCGGCGATGCTCTCCGGAAATGTATTTGAGATGCTCAAATCGATAGCCGGTGTCTCAAAAGAGTCACGGGAGCTTGGAAACGTGATCATGCCCTCGGTGAGATTTAATAATCTTCGGGTCGTTGGTAAATAGTAATGATAGGTACACTGATCACTGTCCTTATCGCGGCAGGAATAGTTATAGTCCTCTGGTATTTCCTGAAGAACGTGACGACGCTGATTATCAATTCGATTGTGGGAATAATAACCCTCGTGGTGGTCAGCCAGCTGAATATACTCGGGATGGAGTCGTTTAAAATCACCTGGGGAGCAGTCCTCGTATGTGCACTCGGAGGACTCCCCGGCGCGATTCTTTTAATCGTCCTGAATCTTGCAGGAATTTCTATTTAATCTTTTTTTAGATATTTCCCCCGCCTGAATATGCGGGAGCCTTTCCTTTCTTCGATTCTACAAATGCATTCTCGATGAGATCACGATCGATTATATCCGGTATCTCTCCCGTCTTTGCAAAGTTATAGAGGAGTGCGACGAGAATTCCGTGCAGGGTAGAGGCGAGAATTGCCGTTGCGACAAAAACGATCATAGAGACCCCGAATGACGTGATTGTTATCGTCATGTTCCCGAGGAACAGCGAGCCCATTGCAAGGAAGAATATAATGAATGCCGGGATATAGAGGATGATAAACGAGAACCCGGAGACGACGGTCTCCCCCCATGTCCTTTTGAACAGGCTCCATGACTCTTTTATCGAGCCTGTTATTCCCTGTTCTTCGAATATTAGCACAGGGATCACGAAGAACGTGACGAGCTCCCATGCCGCGGCTGCGATAGAGGATATAAGGACTCCTATGATATTGTCCCTGTTCCTGATCATGCTCAGCAAAAGCCCTATTGTGGCCTGGATAAGCGCCCATACTGCCAGCTTTCCAATATGTGCCGCCGATGCGCCGGCCCCCTCCGCCATGGTCGGGTCGTTTCCTTTCATGACCTCGGTTGCATTCACGATTACGGCCGCCTTGAAGAAGATCGTAATCAGGTAAATAACGAAATAGAATGCAAGAAGGAAGAGCAGCCATGCCGCCCAGCCTGTGATGCCCCACGATTCGGTGTCCGTTCCGGTCGACCCGAAGAGGAGCAGGGCAGGAAAAATAAAGGCAATAAGAACAGCTATACCAAGTATTCCGGATATCACCGGAAATAAGACAAGACTCTTTTCAGCTTTCAGGATCGCAAAAGTAGCTTTAAACAGCCGCCAGCCGCGTGAGATTCGCCCGGTCATGTTTAAAATTGGGATTTGGTGGTTATAACTGTATCAGATTGCTCTTTATGATTTTTATCAGATTTTGGGAGTTTGATTGGGCATAAGCCTCTGACGGGGCAGCCCCGTGCTGAATTCGCGTTGCGAATTTGCGCAGTCATGACAGCCCGGTCTGGACGCCACCCATCCGGGTGGCCTCGACCGGGGATCCCTTTCTTCAGGTATTGATTAGGGTAAATGTTTTTTGGAGCACA
>CAYXKC010000065.1:4892-9306 GCA_964465295.1 uncultured Methanomicrobiaceae archaeon
GGAGCACAGGGAGGGGGAAACCTCCACCCCCTTGTAATATAAAAAGAAGAAAAAAAATTTCAGAAGACACTTGCTTCAGAGTAGACGTTGATGCGGTCTTCCTGGATTTCGTAGGGCTTGATCTCCCTCGAGTGGTTCGAGCTCCTCATCTTGACGACCTCTACAGCCGTGTGGACCTCGGAGAGATCGTCGGGACGGATATACTTCAGCACCACGACAGTATCACAGAGATACTCGATAAGGCCGTACCTGCTCGCGTACGCATCGCTGCGGTTATGTTCGCTTGTCATCATGACAGTGCACTTTAGGTCCCTGAGAATCTCAACGAACCTGAACATCTCAAGCCTTCTCTGTGACTCGTCGTCAAAGAGGCCTTCAAAGAGGGATACCGGATCGATGATGACCCTTTTTGCACCGATCTCGTAGATCAGTTCCGGCAGTTCGTTTCTTATGCTGTTTATCGAGAGATTGAAGTCCGTAGGGTCGAGTTTAATGACGAAGAGGGTCAGGTCACGGTATGTCTCAAGGTCGAAACCACGGTCTTCGATCTTTTCATAAATGCTCTCCTTCTTCTCCTCAAGACTGATATATACGACAGTTTCGTTGTTCTTGAGCCCTTCGTAGGCGAACTGGAGTGCAAATGTGGTCTTTCCCGTTCCGTAGGTCCCGATGATCGCACACAGGCTTCCCTCGATAAGCCCCCCCTCCATCATGTCGTCAAGACCCTCGATGCCCATTTTGACCCTGTTCTTTTTCATATGACCACTCTGATATTGCTGACCTCAAATCCGGTTTCAGGCGTAATCTTTGATGCGAACTTCACGAGATCGTTCTCCTCCAGATGGGGCATGGCACCCCTGAATTTTACAAAATACATTATCCTCTGTCTTTTTCGTCCTGTGGTCTCCTCCCACCTGAAATCAATTATCGCATCGCAACAGTCTGCAATCTCCATGAGCCTGTTGTGCTCGAATATGCCTTCAGAAACCAGTATGTATATCGTTGACTTCCATGTCTTGGCCACCCTCTGCAGGCCCTTTAGGAATCCTATTAGCTGTTTCCAGTCTTCAGGCCCTGTGAGGGTCGTATTCAGGTCGGTGAGCGAATCGATGACGATAAGGCTCTTGTTTTTTACCTTTCTCAGGCTGTTTGTAAGTTCGGCGATGAGGCTGTCAGAGGTCTTTGTCCTGTCCATTCCCGAAAGAAGCGATGACTGGGAGTACCATCCCCTCGGTACAACGCTTCTTTCAAAATAGAAACTGGACAGGTCGATAAACGAGATATTGTTCTCTATTCCTCCGGCAAGATCCTCCATATACGAGATCCTGATCTCTTCGATCAGGGATGATGTCAGCCTTGTAAATGAAATATAGATCATCTGTTCGGGGAGTATCCTGTTCTCGCCGTTCTGCCCGGCAGCCTTCATTTTTGAGAGATTCATCAATGAACTCTGGACAAATTCACGGTTTCCCGCCCCCTGTTCCCCGACGAGCAGCACGACCGAGCCGGGAGGCACTCCTCCGTCAAGAACGGGATCGAGAGATGAGATCCCTGTCGGCATACGCTGCTTCAGATTATCGTTCATATTAAAGATACATTCTTCTGCCTTTTATGTAAAGATTTTGCTCTAACCAATCCTTTTTTCCTGACCCAAAGATCTGGCAGTTAATTTATTAACTTCCGTCTTCTATTAAAACAAAACAATATAATAAATGCCTGAATAAATACCATTGATTTATCATATCTCCCGGAGTTATGCAATATGCCCAGTCCCCCTGATAACGAAAAAGAAAGAATGGAAGAATCCGCCGGCGGAAGTTCCCGGGAACCGAAATCCCCTGAAAAAGAAGGAAAATTTGTAACGGAAGAGAATGCCTCCGCCGGAGACGATGAAATACCGGAGGGAGAACTCCCTGAACCGGGCGACCAGCCGGCGGGGATGGAAAACAGGGATTCCTCCACCGGATCTTCACAGGGAACGGATAAGGATCCTGATCCTGCCCCCGTACAGGAAGAAGGTGTGGGTATTGAAAAAACCGTTGACCCTGCATTGGATACCGGAGAATCTCCGGGTGAAGTCGGTGAAGGTCATTCCGGTCTTGAGAGGAAAAAAAAGGAAAAGGCAGTTGTAAAGAATAAGAAAAAGGGTTTTTTATTCCTGAAAAAGAAGATCGAGACCATTCGTCTCTATGATTTTGAATTAGACGGCACTCTTGTAGATCCTGTTCTGCCGGAAGGCTATATGCTCATCGATGAATACTGGATCCATGAAGGGAGATCCAAAGTAATCATCGCAAAGAACCCCTCGACAAATCTCGAGGAATATCTTCTCTATGAACCTAAGCTCTCAAGATTCGAGAGGGAGCTTGCAGAGAGGCTCTACGAGGACATGAGGGATGTACTGATCCTGACCGACGACGAGATCCTCGAGGAGCGTGAGAAAGTCCTGATGGAGAAGATGAGCCGCCTTCTCCACGAATATCATGTAAAAATGGAGGATCGGGGTCTCTTTAAGCTGCAGTATTACCTTCTTAGAAATTTTCTGGGGTGGTCCCGGCTCGATCCGCTGATGCTCGATCCCAACATCGAGGATATCTCGTGCGACGGGTCGGAGATCCCGATATTCCTGTACCACCGGAGATTCAGGAACATAAGAACCAATGTATCGTTCGACGAGGACACGCTGTATTCGCTTGCCATACTTCTCGCCCAGAGATCCGGAAAGCATATCTCTGTATCCCAGCCGATGCTTGATGCGACTCTTCCCGACGGCTCCCGTCTCCAGTTAACGCTTGGAAAAGAGGTGACAAGCAGGGGCACGTCTTTTACGATAAGAAAATTCCGCGAGGTGCCTTTCACCCCGATCGAGCTTATAGACTACGGTACCTTCAATGTCGACCAGCTGGTCTATTTCTGGCTTGCGATCGAGAACAACAAGAGCCTGCTCTTTGTAGGAGGAACCGCGAGCGGGAAGACGACCTCGCTCAATGCCGTGTCGCTCTTCATCCCGCCGCTTTCAAAGGTTGTCTCGATAGAGGACACGAGGGAGATTACCCTCTATCACGACAACTGGATTGCGAGTGTGACAAGGGAGACCGTTACCGAGAGCTCGGGGTCGAAGATCGACATGTTCGATCTCTTAAAGGCTGCAATGAGGCAGAGGCCCGAGTATATCCTCGTCGGCGAGGTCAGGGGCGTCGAGGCCCAGACACTCTTCCAGGCGATGAACACGGGCCATACCACATTCTCGACCCTTCATGCAAACAGCGTCGATGCAGCCATACACAGGCTTGAAAACCCCCCGCTCAATGTCCCGAGGAATATGGTGCAGGCGCTTGACATCGTCACCATACAGGCCCTCGTATACAGGGGCAAGGAGAGGGTCCGGCGCTCCCTTGAGGTGGTCGAGATCGCCGGAATCGATCCTGGAACCGGGAACCTCCGTGTAAATACAGTTTTCGAGTATGATCCCGTCTCCGATGTGCATTCCTATACGGGAAGATCCCAGGTATACACGAAGATCATGGAGGTTCGCGGGTGGAGCAGGGAGGAGATGATCGCGGAGATGGAGAAAAGGCGCAGTATAATACAGGCGATGCACGACCAGGGAATTATCGATTACGTAAATGTTACAAGGATCTTCCAGGCTTATTTCATAAATCCTGAAAATGTGCTCGAAAATATAGGTGACCTGAAGAAGGCATTCATATGATAGTGGACAGGTATGTCAGCTGGAGGCTGAAGAGGGATCCTGATGCCTATCGCATCCTTCATGCCGAGATGATATCAGCCAGGATGGGCATCACGCTGTACCGGTTTATACAGTTGTGCCTGATAAGTGCGCTCGTGACAGGGCTTGGTGTAGGGATACTCGGTGCAATTATTGCCTCGTTCGTTTACATACCAACTGTCTCAATTCATATCTACAATGTCTTCAATATACACCTGCCGTCCTACTATATCCCCGAGTTCAACCAGGCCAACTTCAGCATTATCGTTTTTCTCGTGCTTTTTGTAATATCTTCAGTTCTGGCTTACAATCTCTATCTCATGTATCCGGGAATAAAGAGGTCGTCCCGGAAGACAAAGATCAACCTCTCGCTGCACAATGCAGTCTCCTATATGTTTGCAATGAGGCGGGGCGGCGCCGAGATGCTCGAGATATTCAGGTCGATGTCGGAGAATGCGGCTGTGTACGGGGAGGTTGCAATAGAGTTCAGGCAGGTTTTAAGGGATGCCGAATATTTCGGCTATGACCTGATCTCCGCACTCCAGAACCTGAGTTCGACGACACCATCGGACAAGCTCAAGGATTTTCTTGAGGACCTGATCTCTGTCATGGGCAGCGGGGGAAATATCGCACATTACCTTGAGGGGAGGGTGAGGCTTTACCAGGAGGAGGCGAGGTTTGAGC
>CAYXKC010000066.1:0-9255 GCA_964465295.1 uncultured Methanomicrobiaceae archaeon
TCCGGACACCCGCACCTGGGCCACCTGATGGTCATGAAGGAGGTCGCGTGGCACGTTCAGCAGGGCGGTCTCGGTTACGTCGCGATTGCCGACCGCGAGGCCCATGCCGTAAGGGAGATTTCATGGGATAAATGCCGCGAATACGGGAAGGAATATCTCAAGTGCCTCTATGCACTCGGGTTTGAGGGGACCACATATTTCCAGAGCAAAAACAACGACTTAAAGGATCTTGCATTCGAGGCGGCGACGAGGATCAACTTCTCGGATCTCCAGGCGATATATGGATTTTCACAGGAAACAGCCCTTGCAAAGGCGATGAGCGTAGCGATGCAGGTGGCAGATATCCTCTACCCGCAGACCGACGACGAACCCGCCCCGACAGTCGTCCCGGTAGGGCTCGACCAGGACCCGCATATCCGGCTTACAAGGGACGTATCGTATAAGCTCAGGATGTTCCTTGTCGAAGAGAGATGCGAAGGAAACAGGGAATATATCAGCATCAGGTCGAAGAATGCTCCCGAAGCGGCGATGAAGGATCTTGCATCTGAGTTTCCGGGTGCCAAAGTCTACGAGGGCCATATAGACATAAATGGCGGAAAACCCGAAGAGATCAAAGAGACCGTCCGCAAGGTCGAGAGGAGAAACGGCGGATACGGGTTCATCTCGCCCTCCGCAACATACCATACCTTCCTGCAGGGCCTGCAGGGCGGAAAGATGTCGAGCAGCGTCCCCGAGAGTCTCTTCGGATTCTACGAGGATGAGAAGTCGGTGAAAAAGAAGATCATGGGGGCGCTTACCGGCGGCAGGATGACACTCGAGGAGCAGAAGAAGCTCGGCGGAGAGCCTGAAAAATGCTCTATATATCTCTTAAATCTCTTCCACATGACAGGAGACGACGAGGAACTCTCTGAGATGTGTCGTGCATGCAAAGAAGGGGAGCTTATGTGCGGAACGTGCAAGAAGGAGACATTTGAGAGAGTCAAAGAGTTCCTCGCTGATTTCAGGGAGAAGATGGATGAATGCGAACATAAGGTTGAGGTGTAGCCCGGATGGAACTTACATACAATGAAAAGAGACTTCTTGCGGTTCTAAAACCGCTTAAGGACGCAGAAGAGAAACGTTCAAAAGCAACCGAGCCGCTCAGGGAGACGCTGAAGGAGATAGGCGGCAGCAGGACACATACGATAACTCCCTTAAAGGAGACCCTGAAGGTTCTTGAAGAGACGAAGAATATCGCTTTTCTGCCGATCAAAAGGGCAATAGAGATCCTCGAATCCGCAACAGAGGATACATTCGGGCCGATGCATGAGCCTGACGCAGATTACCTGGCAAGGATAATGGATACCACTGCCGAAGCGGTTGTCCAGTATGCAATGCTTCTCCAGGATCGCGGTCTTGCAACAGTTGAGAAGAAGACGATTGTCTCCTACAGGCTCTCTGAGGAAGGAGAGGAATACAGGAAGAACGGACTTCCCGAGAGAAACCTGATAGAGTCCTTCGAATCGGAGATCCCGATGGCCGAACTGCAGAAGCATCCGCAGTCGAGGCTCGGGATCGGCTGGCTTAGAAAGAAGGGCTGGGTCGATATCAAAGACGGCATTGTAATCAAAAAGGGCGATGCACCGGAAGGGGAGGATGAATCTGCACTCAGTAACCCGGCAACCGATCATCCCGGGATGAAGGAGCTTCTTAAGAGAAAGCTTGCAGAGGAGATCGAAACGGTCTCGTACACGATCTCGATCACACCCGATGGCGAGAATCTCGTCGAATCCGGACTCGACCTGAGGCAGGAGGTCATGACACTCACATCGGAGCAGATACGGACCGGCGAGTGGAAGAGCCTGCGCCTGAGGAAATACAGTACAAAGACCCCAAAGAGGATCTATGCAGGAAAGAGCCACCCCTACCAGCAGCTCATCGACGAGATGCGCCAGATCCTCTTCGGGATGGGATTTACCGAGATGAACGGGGGAATCGTGGAGAGTTCGTTCTGGAACTTCGACGTCCTCTTCCAGCCGCAGGATCACCCGGCAAGGGAGATGCAGGATACATTCTTCCTCAATATCGAGGAGGAGCTCCCGCCGAACTACACCGATATCCGCGATATGCACCTCCACGGCGGAGATACGACATCCACCGGCTGGGGAGGCGAATGGAAGGAGAAGAAGGCGATGCAGTGCGTGCTAAGGACGCATACGACAGGCCTTTCGATCCAGCACCTGATGAAGAACCCGGAGCCGCCTGTAAAGGCGTTCTGCATCGGCAGGGTTTACAGGCGCGAGGCGATAGATGCGACCCACACACCCGAGTTCGAGCAGCTTGAGGGGATAGTTATGGACAAGGATGTAAATCTCCGCCATCTTATGGGCTTTTTGAAGGAGTTCTACCAGAAGATGGGATTCGAGGACGTCCGCTTCAGGCCGGGGTACTTCCCTTACACCGAGCCCTCTATCGAGCCGGAGGTCTGGGTTGACGGCCTCGGCTGGGTAGAGCTCGGCGGGTCGGGCATATTCAGGGAGGAGGTCACCGCCCCCTGGGGAATAAAATATCCGGTTCTTGCATGGGGTCTCGGCGCCTCAAGGGTCGCAATGCTCAAGATGGGCTTAAAAGACCTCAGGCAGCTCTACAGGAGCGATGTCGACTGGGTGAGAAACGAACCGATAGCAAGGAGCAGGAGGTACTAAGATGCCGGTCATTAAACTACCCTACAAATATCTCGAAAGGCTCACCGGGGCGGAGAGGGAGAAGATCATCGACCGCCTCCCTATGATGGGATCGGACGTCGAGAGGATAGAAGAGAAGCAGATCGACGTCGAGTTCTTCCCCAACAGGCCGGACCTATTCTCGGTCGAGGGTGTCGCAAGGGCAATGAGGGGCTTCCTCGGGATCGAGACAGGACTGCCGGATTATAAAGTCGAAGCAGGAGATACCGAATTCTCCGTAGACCCGAAACTGGCGGATATCCGGCCTTACCTCGGATCTGCGATCATCAGGGGCATTGAATTCGACGACGAATCGATCGAGTGCTTAATGGGCCTTCAGGAGTCTCTTCACTGGGCTGTCGGAAGAGGAAGGGCGAAGGTTGCAATCGGTGTCCACGATCTTGATACCGTAAAAGGGCCGTTCAGCTACATCGCCTCGCCCCGCGACAGGAAGTTCGTCCCCCTCGACTTTGGGCATGAGATGACGATGGAGCAGATGTTAAAAGAGCACCCGAAAGGCATCGATTATGCACACCTCGTGGATGACAAACCGCTCTTCCCGCTGATTGTCGATGCGGAAGACAACGTCCTCTCCTTCCCGCCGATTATCAACGGGGAGCTGACGAGGGTTACGAAGGATACGAAGAACATCCTCCTGGACTGCACGGGGACAGATGAGAGAGCGGTCATGACAGCCGTCAGGATCATATGTACGGCGATGGCTGAAGCCGGCGGGCGGATCGAGGCTGTGAAGGTCAACGGAATGCCGATGCCGGATCTCTCGCCGTCTGAGAGAACGGTGGATGTTCCTGCATGCAACAGGCTCCTCGGCCTTTCGCTTGCACCTGAGGAGATGGCAGAACTCCTTGAAAAGATGAGGTTCGGGGCGTCTGCCGACGGGGATTCGCACGTAAAGGTCATTGTACCGTGTTACAGGTCCGACATACTCCACGACTGGGATATATTCGAGGACGTGGCAATAGCCTACGGCTACGAGAACGTGCCTGCAGAACTTCCGTCAACTTTTACAGTAGGAAAAGAGCACCCGGTCCAGAGAAACCTCGGGACTGTGAGGGAGATTATGACAGGGCTCGGGTTCATCGAGATGATGCCCTTCACCCTCTCAAACGAGAGAATCCTCTTTGAATATATGCAGAGGGAGAAGAAAACCGAAACACTGCCGCTAATGCACCCGATATCCGAGGAGCACACCGTCGTAAGGACGGATATATTGCCGCTCTTAATGGAGACACTGAAACTCAACCAGCACAGGGAGCTTCCGCAGAGGCTCTTTACCGCCGGCGATGTCGTCGAATCCAAAGAGACATTACGGAAAGCCGCGGCTGTAATAATGGATACGGATGCGGACTTTACGGGGATCTATTCGACTGCAGATGCTCTCCTGAGAGAGCTCGACATCGAGTACACGGTTGAGGACTCCTGCGACCCTGCATATATTGAAGGACGAGCCGGAGATATTTTTGCGGGCGGGGAGAAGATCGGTTCATTCGGTGAGATCCATCCGCAGGTCATACTGAACTTCGATATGGACCGGCCTGTTGCCGGACTCGAGATCGACCTTACAATTCTGGAAAAATGACCGGTTGATGAAGACGGATTCACTTATTCTTTTTTTAAACGGGTTCATTATTCAGCGGGGATGACTGGGACTCTCATCCTTTCGTTCATTTTTCAGCCTCAATAATCTTTCTTTATTTGGGATTTCGCCCCTTAACAGGAAAGGTGCCCATTTCAAACCCGCATTGTCGATATTTGCCTCCCAATAAAGAAGCCGGTCATAATATCTCCTGCACTCCTTTAAAACGAGATCTTCGGTATTATCACTGCCTGCTGAATATACGACTGCCGTCAGCCCGTAAAAGACAAGGCCCAGTGCATGGGTTTCAACATGAACGGTTGCGGCGGCATGCCCTGTCGCACGGGCTGCGGCAGATGCAGCAGGATCATCTTCCACTTCAGATGCAGCATTATGTGCAGCATGAATGGCCTTCTTTGCAGCAGGCATTTTTATATCGCCCTGCATCCATGCCTTCGCCGCCACCAGGGCATCATGAGGACGCTTGTCATGAGAGTATCTCTCTTCAAAGATGGCGAGTACAGGGCCGGCGCAGTCCACGGCCCACATTGCCAGTGTCCGGTGTTTTTGTATCTCAACCAGCTCTCTTAGCGGTTGTATACACGCACTCTCTCTTGAAAACAACAGCTTTTTCATATTCTTCTGCCTGCGTGAATTCAGTTGCATCCTCCCGGGTATAGCTGTAACTATTGTGATAGTCCATTCATCTCAAAAACGGAAAAGAGGGAGAATTTATTTTTTATACCAGATGTCTGCCGTTTCGATGCTGGCCATCTTCGGAGACGGGTTATAGATGACTATACTCAGGTATTCATCCGAAGACTCGGTAAGCTCGACCGATTTTACATCGTCATGGCGGCTTACAGGAGTATATTCTCCCTGGTTGGTCGACATTTTTTCCTTAAAGTTCTTAAGCTGTGCCGGTGTGAAGAACATCACCGTTACAGGAATGTCGGATACGAGCTTTATCTTGAGCTCTTTGAACTCTTCGGAGTTTACATTGGGCGTAAACGCCTGGTAATCGCCAAGCGGACTCAGGGTCTGGGCAGCGCCCTCGCGCCACGGGATCCATTTCTCTTCGGGAACGCTCTCTTCTTCCTGTGCTGTTGCCGTCGGTGTGACCGTTACGGCAGGCCCGGTCTGTGTGCCGGTGCAGCCGCATACGAGGGCGGCCAGAACAAGCATGAGCACAATAACCCCTAACAATTTATGACTGTATTTCATTCACAATCCTCCGAAAAGTAAATCTTCTTTATAAATATTTAGCACTTTTCCATCAGGGAAAGACTCCCGGAAAAAATTAATAACGGTTCCCGCACACTGTCAGGCTATGAGATATTATCCCGACCCTGCGAAAGATCTTGACTTAAAAGAGGTCAACAGGGCGATAGAGGAGGCATTCGCCGAACATGGGAGGGGAAATGTGCAGATGCCGCCAAAGAGCTATATCTTCTTTCAGACAGGGGACTTCAGGACGATGCCCGGGTACATCCCCTCACAGGGTATTGCCGGAGTGAAGGTCGTAAACGTCCACCCTCAAAACCGTGAAAAAAAGCTTCCGACTGTAATGGCCCTGATAGTGATAATCGACCCGGGAACGGGATCTCCTGAAGCGATCCTGAACGGAACGAGGCTTACCGATCTCAGGACTGCTGCTGCAGGAGCGGTTGCGGCAAAACACCTCTCAGCGTCGAAGAATGTGACACTCGGGGTATTCGGCAGCGGAAGACAGGCACAGGCACAGGTTGCCGCAACAGCACTTGAACTGGAGATCGGGGAGATCAGGGTCTGGAGCAGGAACCTGTCGCATGCCGAATCCTTATGCAGTGCCTTTCCAGGCTACGACTGCAGGCCTGCAGAACCGAAAGCGGTCTGCGGATGCGAACTGATAATTACCGCAACTCCATCCAGGGAACCGCTGGTAAAGAACGAATGGATATCCGAAGGAACCCATATCAATGCAATCGGTGCGGATGCGCCCGGGAAACAAGAGCTTGATCCCTCGATACTTAAGAGGGCGACGGTCATAGTGGACGATCCGGCACAGGCACTGCACTCGGGCGAGATAAATGTCCCGGTAACGAAAGGAATGTTCAACGAGGGAATGATTGCAGGAACTCTCGGGGAATATGTACTCGGAAGAAAGAGACGAGAGTCGCATGAAGAGATAACCGTCTTCGACTCGACAGGTCTTGCGATACAGGACCTCGCTATCTCCAGAATCGTGATGAATACGGCAGGATTTATCGAGCTGGACTTTCGAACCGGACTTTAACTGAATGGCGGGAGGTCGCGGAGTTGCAGTGTGGAACAATTATAAATACCCGGGAATCCTTATCTGGACTACCGGGTCTTTCGGGCGTTCTAAAGGGACGGCACTTAATACTTTTTTTTACAGGTCTAATCCCCCGGGCAGACCCAATATAACCAAAGGTGATCAAAATGAAAAAAATTGATAATCCAATCCCGGCCGAGAGGCGCTGGGAGATCTCTTCGGGCCAGGGCAGCGAATTGCCCTTTGCATACGAAACCGCCATCCGCAGGACGGCCCCGGAGAAGATGGCGGAGTTTGAGGAAGAGATTAAGAAGATCTGGGCCGAAATCGGAAGAAAAAGAGGACTTGAAGCAAGGAGCCTCTGCTCGGACCCTGAGAATTCGATAGAGATTGCCGAGTCGTTGAATGCATTCTCCAACTCGGTCTTCGGCAGGGATTTCGGTTACGAGATCAGGCCGGGCAGAGGCGATTCCGCGTTTGCAGTGGCGATGAGCTGCCCGCTCATGAATAAAAACATGGAATATCTCAATGAAACCTCTGCTGCAGGACGCATCTGCATGAATTATATGGCATCAATCGTTGAGGGAATAAATCCGGACTATACCGCCACCTATGAAAAGCAGATGTGCACCGGAGACGGCAAATGCGTAATAAAAATTGAAAAGAAGGCTGCCGGGTTATAACCTGACAGGTATCCCTCTTTTTAAAAGATATTCCTTTACATCGGCGACAGTCATCTCTCCGAAATGGAATACGGATGCGGCAAGGCAGGCATCAGCCCTCCCGTAGACGAACCCGTCGTAGAAATGCTCGAGCTTTCCCACTCCGCCCGATGCGATGACAGGGATCTGTACCTGTGTTGAGATCATTGATGTTATTGGTATGTCAAAGCCCTCCTTTACACCGTCGGTCTCCATGCTCGTCAGGAGAATCTCCCCTGCCCCCCGCCTCTCTGCCTCCAGGGCCCATTCTACTGCATCGATTCCCGTCGGTTTGCTCCCGCCGTAGATTACAACCTCATACCAGCAGCTCTCCCCGTCAGGCATCTCGATAACCGTTGCTCCGTCCTTAATCGTATCATTCCGCTTTACATCGATGGCGGCGACTATGCACTGGCTGCCGAACTTTTTCGCACCCTTTGTAATAAGATCGGGATTCTTTACCCCGCCCGTATTGATCGAAACCTTGTCCGCCCCGGCACGAAGGAGGAGCTGCATATCGTCGATTGTATTGATCCCCCCGCCGACTGTGAGGGGTAAAAAGAGTTCGTCGGCCGCACGCCGGATTACATCGATAAGGGCGCCCCTCTCCTCTTTTGAGGCGGTTATATCGAGGAAGACAACCTCATCCGCACCCTGTGCGTTATATCTCGAGGCAAGCTCCACGGGATCCCCGGCATCCCTCAGCCCGAGAAAGTTTGTTCCCTTTACCACACGCCCGTCCTTGATATCAAGGCAGGGAATTATTCTCTTTGTTAGCGCCATCTCTCTTATAATGAGTACAACTGAATCCCTAAAGTTATTTCGAAGAATGAAGGGGGCACTGCACCGTCACCTGTATAATATGTAAATGCATATCGCATTAGAAGAGAGTAAAAAGAGGATCCCCCGGAGGTAGATAATGGCAAAAAATGGAGAGGGTGGCAGGAATATACGGAATATACTAAAAGAGATCATATCCGGCTCGGTTCCGGATGAAGAAGATGCGCTGGCACTTCTGAACGCCACGGGAAGGGAGACGTGGGAGGTTGCGGCAGCGGCAGATATACTTAGAGAGGAGAGGGCGGGAGACGATATCACATGGGTCAGAAACCAGAATATCAATGTGACTAACATCTGCATCAACTCCTGCGGTTTCTGCGGTTTCTGCAGGAGGGAGGGTGACGCGGATGCATACTTCCACGACGACGAAGTTCTCCGCAGGAAGGTCAGGGAGGCAAAGGAGAGAGGCGTTTCCGAAATCTGCACCGTAAGCGGGCTGCATCCCGACTTCAATGCCGAATCCTATCTCTCTTTGCTGAGGCTGATCAAAGAGGAGGCGCCTGAGATACACATCCACGCGGCCAACCCGATGGAGATTTCCTACGGGGCTAAACAGAGCGGGATCACTACAAAAGAGATGCTTTCAGCGATGAAAGAGGCCGGGCTCGGTTCGATGTGCGGCACTGCGGCCGAGATTCTTGTAGATGATATAAGGAAGAAGATATGCCCGGGAAAGGTCAGCACGGAGGAGTGGATACGGGTGATAAAGGAAGCCCATAATATGGGAATTCCGACAACTGCAACGATAATGTACGGGTCAATCGAAAGGCCGGAAGACGTTGTCGCACACCTGAAGATCGTCAGGGACATCCAGGATGAAACCGGGGGCTTTACCGAGTTCGTGCCTTTGAGCTATATACACGGGCAGACTCCGCTCTTCAGGCAGGGGCTCTCGAAACCGGGTGCAACAGGCAGGTACGACATACTGATCTCGGCGGTGTCAAGACTCTACCTGAATAATTTCAAGAATATCCAGACCTCCTGGGTCAAGTTCGGGACGAAGTTCGCCCAGCTCTGCCTGATCGCCGGTGCAAACGATATCGGGGGGACGATGTTTGAGGAGAGTATCTCCAAATCGGCGGGAGCGACCGATACTGAATATCTCGCACCGGAAGAGATGGGAAGGATGTCAGAGGATCT
>CAYXKC010000067.1:0-8984 GCA_964465295.1 uncultured Methanomicrobiaceae archaeon
GGAGAGCGCCAGACTGAAGATCTGGTTGTCCCCGGTTCAAATCCGGGTTGAGGCACTTCAATTTCTTTTTATTTCTTACTTTTATTATCAGAAGCTATTTATCTCCTTAAATACAGTCTCAATAACGGTGTCAGTGTTATGGAAGGAGAGGAGAGCAAACCGACCCCTAAAACCGGTGAAGTGCCTGAGACTGGAGACAGGGCCTTCTTCGGTCAGGATTTCTATGAAATGCTTTTCATGAATGCCAATGTCTGGATTGCATTCATAGATGAAAAAAGCCGGATCAAATCCTGGAATAAGGCCGCCGAGAGAATCAGCGGTTATACTGCCGAAGAGGTCACCGGGAGCAATGACATATGGAAGAAACTCTATCCCGATCCCGGTTACCGTAAGGTCGTAACCGGAAAAATTATCGAAACAATCTCAAATAAAAAGAGCCTGGATAAATTCGAGACTAAGATAAGGGATAAAGAAGGAAAGACTCACATCATCTCATGGAATACAAAGGAAATTCTTGATAGTTCAGGGGAATTACATGGCTACTTCATCATCGGCCTTGATATTACCGATATTGTGCAGCTTCAGACCAATTTTCATGCGATATTGATGAATGCCAATGTCTGGATCGCATTCATAGATCCAGTGGCCAGAATTTTGGTCTGGAACAGGTTTGCAGAGCAGCTTACCGGCTATACCGCCGATGAGGTCACCGGGAGCAACGATATATGGAAGAAACTCTATCCCGATCCCGGGTACAGGAAATTCATTACATCGGAAATTCAGAAAATTCTCAGGTCTGAAAAGAGTTTTGAGATGTTCGAAAGTGAAATCCTGACGAAATCCGGGACCAAAAAGGCGATATTCTGGAATACGAAGGCAATTTATGATTATGAAAAAAACCTGACCGGATTTATCGTAATTGGTCTTGATGTTACAAGGGATAAGGAGATGCAGGCAGAGATATTCGATTATATCGGCCAGGCCGCAGTCCGGCTAAAATACCCCGTGGAAATAATAAAGGACAATCTCCTGGAATTGCATGAAAAAATCCTGAATGATGATATCGACAGGGAGAACGCCCTTCTCCAGATAAAGATACAGGTTAAAAACTCCGACCAGATCCTTGAAAATCTATATGAACTCAACCAGGCTGTAAAGAATTCTTTTAAAGAGATGCCTGATGATATGAAGAAATTTTTATCGGAATAGGGTGGACTATGAAAAAGCTGTTCGAAGATGCAACGGAAAACCATCTTATTCTTGTAATGTCAGAGCCCCTGGAGCTTAAAAAGAAGAACCTGGAGATCATAAAAGAAGTGACCAGTGACGGATTTGATGTAATAGTGATAACCACGAATAATCCCTACTCCATTCTTGTCAGGGATTATGAAAAGGGAGGAGTGGACGCCGACAAGGTTTTCTTTATCGATGCAATTACGAAATATGCAATGGGTAAGGAAGCGGAAAGCACCGGAAACTGTGTTTTTGTGGGAAGCCCTTCGGATCTTACATCAATGGGTATTGCCGTAACAGAGGCCCTGAAAAAATCTTCCGAAACCGGCAAGGTCTGTGTAATACTGAATACAATAAACAGTATGCTTATCTACATCAGTCCCGAGAACCTGATAAAATTCATCCATTTTATCGCGAGTAAATTAAGACTTTTTGATGTATCCGGAATATTTCTTGCGGTTGAAAAAGGGATTGACCCTTCAACCCTCATTCAGCTCCAGAGTTTCATCGACGATGTAATTTTGGATGGTGAATAGATCACTTCGCTTTTCTTGAAAACCTGCTGACCCCTCTTGCAGGTCGTGGGCTATTAGTTTCAAAAAATGAACCTTCTGCACTCCTTATATCGGTAATAGTATAGAATGCGTTAGGGTTCATTTTCTTGACAATACCCAGGGCTTGAGGTATCTTCTTTCTTTTAATTATTATGTATATAATAGACACGGGGCCGTATTGTCCCTGTGCATCGACGACCGTCGACCTGAACCCAATCTCCTTAAGCTCCGCTATCAGTTCTTCGGCAGAGTACTGGGTGATGACCCTTATTACAGATATTCCCATTGCCATCTTTTCTTCAATAAGTATTCCCACATAACTGCCTACTGCAAAACCTGATGCATAAGCCAGGATTGCAGTGTAATGGTTCATGTTCGTTAAAACCTGGCTTATTGCGACAAGCCATATGCTGATCTCGAAGAACCCGACAAGCGGGGCCAGGAGTTTAAGTCCTCTTGAAATAAAGATTATCCTTAGCGTTCCAAAAGAAACATCCGCAATTCTTGCCAGGAAGATTAGTAAGGGCAATATAATATATGCCTGAACGTCTGCAGGTATCATTTATCTTATTATTACCATATCGGGCTTATCTACAATAACCATACCGGAAAAACCAGTTTTTTTGTTTCAGTACAGTCCAACAGTTACGAATTCCTTTTTATCATAACAAAAAAATATCCTGTATACAGATATGCGTCCATATGTAACAGTGAATCTTGCAATGAGTGCAGACGGCAAATTATCGACCGTTGAGCGAAGGCAGGTGAAAATATCAGGGGAGACAGACTTTAAGCGTGTGGATCTTCTCAAGGCGGCAAATGATGCAATAATGGTCGGTATAGGAACAGTGCTCGCCGACGATCCGTCTTTAACAGTAAAATCGCCCGGATTAAAGGAGGAGAGAATATCACGCGGCCTGGATGAAAACCCCGTCCGTGTCATTGTTGACAGCAAAGGAAGAATCCCGGTCAATGCAGAGATTTTGCATAAAGGCCCGGGCAAAAGGATTATTGCGATATCTGAATCGGCAGACCCGAAAAGAGTGGCCGAACTGGAAAAATATGCAGATATTATCCCGGCGGGAAAAGATAAGGTCGATATCAGGGTCGTTCTTGAAGAACTTGCTTCAAGAGGCATAAAATCTATTATGGTCGAAGGAGGGGGAAGCCTGATCTGGTCGCTCTTCGAGGAGAACCTTGTCGACGAATATTATACATGTATAGGCAATATCATCATCGGCGGATCAACCGCCCCCACACCGGCAGACGGGACCGGATTTACGAATGAGAAGGATTTCCCTGAGATGGAGATAGTAACTCTTGAAAAGATCGACGAAGGAGTCCTGGTAAAATGGAAGGTAAAAAAATGATTATTTATCCCTGTAAATAATAATCTCGTCAAAGATCTTGTATGACTGGCCGTCAACCATGCCTACAGTAATTGTGACCCGGTCTTCTCCTTTTGTTCCCTGGACCTGTGTAATTGAACCGACGTTAGGTTCTATGCTTTCGGTAATGATTCTTCCGTCCGAGAGATAGACGGTCGTGCTTACCGAATCAACCATATACAATCCTGCACCGCCCCTGAACTCAATATCGATCTTGGCGTCGATTGGATCTTTTTCGGCCTTTGCAGTGACCTGATGTTGAGAGGGCATCTTGTCCGTGGGCGTCGGATTTAGTGAAAACCCTGACTGCGATCCTGAAGCCGGAGTTGCAGTTGCTGTACTCTGGGGGCCGGCAGGCGTCCCGTAATCCGTACATCCGGCAGAGAGCAGAAGGGCGGATATCAGAAAAAATACAAGTAATATTTTCTTCATAGCATCTTTTACGACCATATGCTATTTTATTTTTTTGCTTTATATCAAAGGAGTTTTTTTAATGATTAAAGAATATTTATTGTATCATGAAATGGCTAAACTGGGAGGCAAAACTCGGAATAGTGCTGGTGCTGACGACCGTCGTCATATATTCCGTGAAGTTTTTCCTTCTGAAAAATCCCGGGGATACGGTGAATTACATATTCAATTCCCTCGGTTTTCTCCCGATAAATGTCCTTTTGGTTACGCTGGTAATCAACAGGCTGCTTACAATGAGGTCGCAGAAAGAAAGGCTCAGGAAGATGAATATGGTTATAGGCACTTTCTTTTCAGAAACCGGGAACGAACTGATATCAACCTTTACAAAAGTGGATCCGCAGTGCGGGAAGATATCCTCCTCTCTTGAGGTCTCCGGCGAATGGGACAGGGAGAAGTTTAAGGCCGCAGGGAAATTGTGCCGGGAATTTAATTACTCTGCAGATCTCTCATTTGATGACCTTGATTCCCTCCGCGATTTTCTCTCAGTAAAACGCGATTTTCTCCTTCGTCTCCTGGAAAACCCGGTTCTGCTCGAGAACGAATCCTTTACCGAACTGCTCAGGGCAGTCTTTCATCTTGAAGAGGAGCTTGGATACCGGGACGACTTCCGTAAACTGCCTGAAACCGATCTTGTCCACCTTAAGGGAGATATCAACAGGGTGTATGAGAGGATCGTCATCAGCTGGATAGAATACATGGAGTACCTGAACGGGCATTTCCCTTACCTTTTCTCGCTCCAGATGAGGATCAATCCATTCAACAGCGATTCCTGCCCCATAGTAATGAAATGATCCGGGCTTGCAAAAGAATATAATCAATACCTCCCTTTTCATCTTTCATGAGAGAAGTCGGGAATGAGATTACAGTACTCGTCGGAGGGAAAGCCGGCGAGGGCATTAACCGGGCAGGCCAGATTATTGCAGAGATAATTTCCGGATGCGGTTATAACGTCTTTATGATCTTCGATCACCCTTCCCTGATCAGGGGGGGCCATAACTTCTCGGTGATAAGAGGCCTGAAGGGATCTCCGGGGGGAATAAGGGAAAAGACCGATATCGCGATCGCTCTTGACAAGAATACAATCAATATCCATAAAGACCGTTTTTCCGATGAAACGGTAGTTATATTCAACTCCGGTAAAGTAAAAAGGGTCGAAGGTATGGGAATTCCCGCCGATGAAATCGTCAAAGACGCCGGCGGCATCCCCATAATGGTGAACTCATGCCTTATCGGTGCTTTCTGCAGATCTGTCGGTTTTGAATGGCATTATGCAGAAGAGATCCTCAGGGACAAATTTCCTGTGAAAAGTGCCTTAAACCTGGCTGTTGCAAAGGCGGGTTTTGATCGTGCAGAGAAAAAATTCGTCTTGGCCGAAGGTGAAGATAACAACAACATTGTCGTCTCAGGCAGCGAGGCCGTCGGTCTCGGGTTGTGCTATGGCGGTATCGAGGGATATATCGCCTATCCCATGTCTCCAGCATCGGGAATACTGCATTTCCTCTTCTCCAAAAAGGATGAATTCGGCCTGAAGGTTTTTCAGCCAGAAGGAGAGATCGCCGCCATCCTCATGGCCGAAGGAATGGCCTGCTGCGGGTCAAGGGCCGCCGTTGGGACATCCGGTGGCGGATTCTGCCTAATGAACGAGGGTCTTTCGTATTCCGGCCTTGCTGAAGTGCCGGTTGTAATCGTAAATTCCCAGAGGATGTCTCCCTCTACGGGGTCTCCCACGTATACAGCGCAAAGCGATCTTCCGTATGTAATCTCGGCAGGACACGGGGAATTTCCGAGAATAGTTCTCTCGCCCGGAGATGCGGAACAGGCGTTTGTATTGTCTGCTAAGGCCGTCGGTCTCGCCTGGCAGTTCCAGGTGCCGGTAATCGTCCTGACCGATCTGACTCTGAACGATTCATTGTACAGTTTTAATCCGGGGATGGTTGAAGGGGAGAATTACGACTACCCCGAATCCCGGGCGATAGAGGGGCCGTACCTTAGATACCGGTTTACAGGTGACGGGATCTCGCCGCTGGGATTTTTTAATGAAGGTCTCTCGCCGGTAAAGATCAACGGAAAGACGCATGAAGAATCGGGGATATCGACAGAAGACCCGGTAATTCTTGAGAAACTTGCAGAAAAAAGACTGCTCAAGGCATCTGCAATAAAGAATGCCCTTGAAAAAGAGAGATGTGTTGTTAATTCCGGAGATCCTTCATCAGGTACCGTTGTAGTATCATGGGGTTCGAACGGATCTCTATGCAGGGAGGTATGCGAAAAAATGGGACTCAGATCCGTTCAGCCGTTAATTCTTCATCCGTTCCCCAAAAAGCAGTTTGAAGATTCGGTCTTTGGGGCTGTGAAGACAATTGTCGTTGAGGACAATTCGACCGGGCAGCTGGCAGAGATAATTAGAAATCACGGTTTTGCTGTCGATCAAATGATACTTAACAGCAGCGGGAGGCAGATGACCGTTGATAAACTTGAAAAAAGCCTCAGGGAGGTGTTGAAATGACGAACACCTCTCTAATTACCGGTGCAAAGAATACATGGTGTGACGGTTGCGGAAATTTTGCAATTCTTCACTCGATAAAGAGAGTCATCGAAGAGTACGAGAACGAAGGCGTCGATCGCGATAAATTTGTACTTGTTGCAGGGATCGGGTGCCACGCGAAGACCGCCGATTACCTGAATATAAATACAGTCTACTCACTGCACGGGAGAGCTATTCCTTTTGCCACCGGGATTAAGATGGCAAATCCCGACCTGAAGGTGATATGCTGTGTTGGAGACGGGGATTCATATGCCGAAGGCCTTGAACACCTCCTCTTTGCAGCAAAGAGAAACCTGGATATAACCGTAATTGTTCATGACAACCGGGTTTACGGTCTTACAACCGGACAATATACCCCGACATCACCGGAAGGCTACCACGGAAAAACAAATCCGCCAGAAGGAAGTGATCTTCCTTTCAATCCGATTGCATTAATGCTCTGTTCGGGTGCGACTTTCATCGCCCGGGGATATACGGGGAGAATGGAGGAGATGCAGGAGCTTATTAAGGCCGGTCTGGCCCACAGGGGCTTTTCATTCCTGGAAATACTTCAGGTCTGTGCCAGTTTCTTCAACAATTCATCTTTTTACGATGAGCATATCTACGATTATCATGGTGACCCCGGTGATCGCGGCCGGGCGTATAAGACTGCATCAGAATGGGATTATAACAGCGATTCTCCGGTAGCTGCCGGGATAATATACAAAGAGGAGCGGGAGATATTCGAAGACCGGTTCTCACCCGGGATTGCCGGCCCAAAAGCCCGGAGGATGGCAGTATTAGAATATTTATACGGGAGTGACCGCTGACTCCCGGAATAATTTAAATAATTCAAAGTTCATCTTCAGTTAACAGGAGGAGAAAAAAATGACAATTGACAAGAGAATGGAAGCTGCACTGAACGAACAGATAAAGTGGGAACTATATTCTTCATACCTCTACCTTTCGATGTCGTCATGGTACGAGTCCGCCGGCCTTAAGGGATTTGCAAACTGGGAATTCATCCAGGCCCAGGAAGAAAAAGATCATGCAATGAAGATATTTCGGTATGTAATATCAAGAGGGGGAAGGGTTATACTGCACCCGATAGACGCCCCTCCACAGGAGTGGGCATCTCCGCTTGAGGCATTCCAGGTTTCCCTTGAGCACGAACAAAAAGTCACCTCCATGATCAACAATCTCGTCGATCTCTCAATCGACCTGAAGGATCATGCAACACATAACATGCTCCGGTGGTTTGTCGACGAGCAGATCGAGGAGGAAGAGGATGCAGGGGAGATTGTGGATAAACTCAGGATGATAGAAGAGGGCGGTGGCAAACAGATGCTCTTTATGCTGGACAAAGAGCTTGGAACAAGAGTATATACACCTCTTCAGCCGGGAATGGCCCCCGGACAGCAGTAATTATCCGGTTCAATTCAAATATTTTATAACTACCCCTTTTTAATATGATAATATGGAGGATAACAGTCCGCATCTGCCCGCATATTGGATAATTTTCACTGTCGGCATCGGGGTCTTCATCGGATCGTTCAACATCAGCCTTCTCAATGTATCGCTTCCAACTATTGCAAGATATTTCGATTCGAACCTTAGTACGGTATCCTGGGCGCTGGTAATATACCTGGTTGTTTTATCAGGCACCATCCTTGTATTTGGAAGACTGGCGGATATTAAAGGGGTAAAGAAGATCTTTTTTCTCGGATTCACAATCTTTACTGTCGGGACTCTTTTCTGCGGTCTTTCTCCCGGAATATATTATCTTATCTTCTTTCGGATGATCCAGGCGGTTGGGGGCGCCATGATATCTGCCACGGCACCGGTTATTGTCGTAAACTTCCTCCCAAAGGACAAAAGAGGTTTCAGTCTTGGAATTGTTGCAACACTTGCCACAAGCGGAATAGCTATCGGTGCAGTTGCGGGGGGTATAATTACGTCAATTGCAGGCTGGCAGTACATCTTCTACCTCTGCATTCCAATTGGCCTTTTGGGGATGTTTCTCGTATACCGGTATATCCCGGACGAATCTGCGGGAACAAAGATATGGTCATTTGACATACCCGGAACGGTCTTTATGGTGATAGGGATTTCAACTCTTCTCCTCGGCCTTAACAAAGGCAGGGAGTTTGGATGGACATCGATGCCGATTTTGACTGTGTTTGTAATTTCAGCAATTTTCTGGGTGGCATTCATAATCCGCGAGAATCATATCGAAGAGCCGGTCCTCGACTTCAGGCTTTTTAAAAACAGATCTTTTGTCCTTGCAAATGTCTCCGGTTTTATGATAAAAACCGTATTTACCGGGATAATATTGATCTTTACACTCTATTTTGAGATCGTAAAGGGCTTTGATCTTACTTATGTCGGACTGCTTCTTTTAATTCCTGCAGCCATATCCATGATTGTGGCACCATTCGCCGGTAAGATGTCGGATAAGGTAGGTTCCAAAACTCTCTGCACATCGGGATGTCTTACAGTAACGATGGTCTTTTTGATGTTCTCACTGTTTGCCGGAGTTATCGGCTATGTTTTCTCCGCCCTTGCCCTGGCGATATTCGGTTTTTCCATGGCAATATTCCTGACTCCGAACAGGAAACTTATACTCGGCCACAGTCCTCCCGATAAGAAAGGGGTCTCTTCGGGGATTATGAAGACTTTCGGAAATTTCGGGTCCGCTCTTGGGATTGTGGTATTCGGAACGGCCCTTGAGGAGATCATCGGCATATCGGGGGGAGAGATGTATATGGCTCCTGTTCAGCCGGTTCCCGAGTTTATGATGACCGGATTCACCTA
>CAYXKC010000068.1:0-8826 GCA_964465295.1 uncultured Methanomicrobiaceae archaeon
GGCAGATCCACCGGTGAATCCGTACTGAAAAAGCACAGGATTCTCGAGTGTTTCTTCACCGAGATGCTCGGCATGGATCCCGATACGGCATCGAAAGAGGCATGTGAGATAGAGCATGCTGCATCAGAAGATACGGTTGAAAAGATTGGAAATCTTCTTTCTGTAAGCGGTTCGCGGTGCAGGGGATGGCGGCACGGTCCCGGATTTGTCGGGACCCGTTTTTCAGGCCGCCACTGTCGAATCAATGTAATCGATGAATATTCCGAGGGAGATATACTAAAGGTCGCCGGGATGAGGCATGGTCCTGGTGGTGAAAGAAGGCTTATCGATCTTGGAATAATCCCCGGTGAAGTGATCCGGATTGTCAGAAAGCTCCCCGGAGGCTCGATGCTGATATCCGTCAAGGGAACCGAGATTGCCTTAAGCCGGGAGATTGCAGGAAAGGTGCTGGTGGAAAAAATTCCTGACAGGGATCGTCTATGAAATTTGCCCTTATTGGAAACCCCAATGTGGGAAAATCCCTGATATTCAACCAGCTGACCGGCATCGGGGTTGAAATATCAAACTTTCCCGGAACAACTGTCGATATGCTCTCCGGGAACGTATGTTACCAGAGAGAGAGATTTGAGTTAATCGACTTTCCGGGAATATACTCTCTTGAAGGAAGCTCCGAGGAGGAGGAGCAGGTCAGATCTTACCTTCGCACAAATGAGATCGATGCTCTCATCGTGGTTCTTGACGCGACAAAACTCGAGAGAAATCTTTACCTGCTGATCCAGGCGGCCGAGTATAAAATCCCCATGATAACGGTCGTCAACGTTGCCGATGAAGCCGAGAAATCAGGAATAATAATAGATTACGAGAAGCTTTCATCGATTCTGGGCTGCAGGGTAATTCCGACGGTCGCTGTTGAGGGGAAAAATATCGACCAGATAATACCCGCAGCGATTCAGGACGCAGCCGTAATCGATCTTAAGGTTCCATATGGAAAGCATATCGAAGCCGCGATCAGGAGCCTCGTAAAACTAACCGGGTGCAACAGGACGGATGCACTTCTTGCACTCCAGGGAATCGGCAAAGACAGGGAGCTCATGGAGACTGCAGAGACAATCGCCTCCGAGATCGAAGAGGAGCACCAGATGTCGGCGCACCAGATAATCGCGACAAACCGTTACAATGAAGCGGGAAGAATCGCATCAGAGGTGATAAATAAATCAGGAGGAAATTTAAAGAGACTGTCGTTCGATATGGACTCGCTCCTGACAAGGGTTATACCGGGTGTCCCCATCCTTGCCGCCGTGCTCTTCTTTACGCTTCTTGCGGTCTTCATTATTGGCTCGTTTCTTGAAGAGACGATAGTGGAGCTCTTCGAGACCCTTGTAATAGATCCGATGTATTCTCTCGGTCTTCCGCCATTCTGGGAGAAGATGGCGTTTTCATTCCTTATTGCTGTCGAAGCAGGCCTGGGGATTGCCTTCCCGTTTGTATTCACCTTCTATCTTCTGGTATCCCTGCTTGAGGATTCAGGGTATATGACACGGGGGGCTTTCCTTGCCGACAGGGCGATGCACAGGGTGGGTATGCATGGTCAGGCGCTAATCCCCATGATCCTCGGGTTCGGGTGCAATGTTCCAGCCATAATGAGCATCAGGCAGCTCTCGAAGAGAGAGAGGGTGATTGCATCCTTCCTCATTACGATGGTCCCCTGTTCTGCACGAACTGTTATAATTGCAGGAATAGTCGCTGCATTTGTAGGAATTACAGCGGCATTTTCAGTATATATTCTCGTCTTCGTCTTAATAATGCTGACAGGCCTTGTACTGACACGTTTTGCACCCGGCGAGAGATACGGCATGGTGCTTGAGATGTCGCCTTTAAGAAGGCCGCGGGCGGACCAGACATTGAAGAGGGCCTGGCTTCACATGAAGGAGTTTTTATTTATTGCAATGCCCCTTCTTCTGGTAAGCAGCGTATTTCTCGGTATGCTTGATTACTATGGCATTCTTGCAGAGTTCCAGAGACTTTTCGCACCCTTCATGGAGCAGGTTCTCGGTCTTCCCGATTACGCATCAACAGCTTTGATATTCGGAATATTCAGGAAGGAAATGGCCTTTGAGACCCTTGCAGTGCTTGCCGGGACAGCAGATCTTGGAGCCGTAATGGCCTCGTCACAGCTCTATATATTTGCAGTCGTCAGTGTGCTCTTTGTTCCGTGCGTATCGACGATTGCTGTCCTTTACAGGGAGATGGGGCTGAAGATCGCCGCGATGGTCTCTGTTTATACTCTCACTCTCGGTATGGTATTCGGCGCGCTTTTAAATGCGATCTTTAAATTTTTTTAATAAGGTAATGCTGCAGGAAAAAATCCTGCCCCCCTGTCATTCATTTCGTCATCATTAATTATAATCGTGAGAGTCTCTTAATAGTGGATATGAACGATAAAGGGGAGAAGAGGTCAATAAAGGTAATCGGCTGCGGAAACCTGCTGATGGGTAACGATTCGGCAGGCCTCCGCGTCCTTGAGTTACTGGAAGAAATGTCTCCGGGATTCGAGCTGGTAGATGGAGGTACGGGGGGAATCGGGCTCCTGCCACTGATGGAGGGTGCGGATCTCGTAATCATCGTCGACGCAATGGCCGGTATCGGGAAAAAACCGGGAGATATTCATGTATTCAGGGAAACTCCCCCTTACAGGCCTTCGAAAATGTCTTTTCAGGATGTCGGGGTGGCCGAGGTCATCGATATAGCAAGAGAACTCCTTCCAGGGATTGAAGTCGTTGCAATCGGGATCGAAGCAGGGATTATTGAAGAGTATAGCGACCGGGTGGATCCGGAGGTCATGGAAGGAGTAAAGAGGGCTGTCGGGATGATCATGGAAATGGCAAAGTGAATAATATTCACATATGGTATCAAAAGGGAATTATTGTACCAATAATGGTAATTGAAAGTGATTAGAGACATTTTTCGAAATGCTTAAATGGCAAGATTATTATCTGATATAAACTCCATAGATCTATTATGCAACTGCCCAGAGGCAGATTTGATCGGTTTATCCGAGATGAGACCGTATCAGGAATCATTACGGAACTGGGGAAAGCGGGATATTCAGGCAGTTGTTCCGGAATTTTCGGGGAACTGGCAGCAGAACTGATATTTGAAAATGGGATTATCATCCTTGCCGAATCTTCCGCAACAAAAGGTGTGGATACCCTTGGTGAACTCAGTTCCAATTCCGGCGGCAAAGTCGCCGCTGAACTTTCGGCTTATGATTCACCCCAGCTAAAGCTGGTAAAGGAATTCAATCCGAAATGTGTTGTCCTGAAGGAGGCATATGATTCCCTGTTTTCGGGTGTGCCTGCAGAAAAGAAGTCTGCAGAGGGAAAACCTGCAGCCGGAAGCAGCAGGAAAGCTGCTGAAACGGTGTCCGTTCCTGAAAAAGAAAAGATTATTCCGGAAAAAGATGATGGCGATGAGCTGAATATCGCTGATTTGGAGATCGATTCGATAGTCACCGAATTCCGTTCAGGTGCCCATGGTCTCCTTAAAAAAATCAACCTCGATCATCTTATGATTGAAGGCAAATCCGGGGAGGAGAATAATGATTAATATTGACATTGATCCGGTAGCATATGTTTTACTGTTCGTCACTTTAATGACAATCTTTCTGCTGATTATACTGGTTTTCATCATCAGGCAGCAGATATACATGAAGAGGATTTACGAGAAATTTGCAGATGAACTGGCATCACTGCAGACTGTTACGAGGGAATCTTCCCCGGCTGAAATAAGGCAATCTCCACAGAAGGATTTAGCATCCTATGATCCTGAGGCAGTTGCTGCAGAGGCTGCAGCCCAGCTAAGGGAAGAGCGGCTCTTAATGGAGCAGGAAGAGGAGAGGATAAAGCACGAAGAGGAGAGGCGGAAGCTTGAAGAAGAGAGGGGAAGGGACCCTGCTGAATATTATAAGGCAGACTCAATCAGGGATAACCTTCTTGCGCTCTTCGACCGCTACCGGCTCAATTCCTTTACAATGTCGACATCCGACGGCCTTGTAATCAGCTCGACAGATCCGAATCCCGAGGAGGAGGCGGCCAAATACAGCTACCTGTACCAACAGGAAAAACAGCCGGATGTCCCGAACATCAGACTTATAGGAGTTCCTTACAAAGGAGGTACTGTAGTCGGGATTGTAAAGGCCGATGATGAGCTTTCAGAAAAAGAACTTGAATTTATCGAACGAGATATTAATTTCATACTGAGAAAAACAGTTTGATTTATGGATTGATCGAAAAAGGGGTAAAGTAATTTATGACAATAGTTTTTACCATTGCATCAGGCAAGGGAGGGACCGGAAAGACGACAGTTACGTCTAATCTCGGTTCAATGCTTGCATATTACAAGAAAAGGACGTATATTCTCGACGCCGATATGGGCATGGCGAACCTTGGCCTCGTGCTTGGCCTGGAAAAGATGCCGGTCTCTCTTCACGAGGTTCTGGCAGGTAAGGCAAATGTTCATGACGCCGTTTATGAAGGGCCGTTTGGAGTAAATGTTATACCGAGCGGTCTTTCACTTGAAGGCTTCAAGGATGCAAATCCTGACAGGCTGAAGGACGTCATGACCGAGATCGTGGACGAGTGCGATATACTGATTATCGATGCTCCTGCAGGAATCAACCACGACGGCATAGTCCCGCTGGCTGTGGCCGATGAGGTTATTCTTGTAGTAAATCCCGATATATCCTCGATTGTAGACGCTCTCAAGACGAAGATGCTTACCGAGATGATCGGTGGAACGATCAGGGGAGCAATCCTCAACAGGGTAAGCAACGTTGACGACAATATGACAAAAGAGCAGATTGAAAAGATGCTCGGTGTCAAAGTCATCGGCATGGTGCCTGAGGACGCGAATATCAGGCGTTCATCGGCCGCAAGGGCCCCGGTAGTCGTAAAATTCCCTTCCTCTCACGCCGCAAAGGCGTTCAGGAAGATTGCAAGGGATATCGCCGGTGTCCAGGAGAATGAAGAGGATAAGTCAGTCGAAACTGAAAACAAGGAAGGATTTGTCGAACGTCTTGCACGTGCTCTATTCCCGGGGAGTTGATAGAGATGGAAAACAATGATTTGATAATTCTTGGGCTGTTGGTTCTAAACGTACTGTTTCTTGCAGTGATAATTCTGATGAAGGTTCGTATCAACATGCTCTCCCGTGAGATGAAGGAACTTAGAGGAAGAGTGGAATTTTCCGACAACGATATGGATCTGCTCGCTGATGCACTTCGCGATCTTGGGGGTACCAAGTTCTAGAAGCATCGGCAAAAATGCATTTTAATGGGGATCTGGTGATAAAATGATTGAGATTAATGTTGATAAAGAGTCCTGTGTGGGCTGTGGTCTTTGCGTTAAGGACTGCCCAATGAAGGTTTTCGAATTAAAAGAGGGGCTTAGTGTCCCTATGAGACCGCAGGACTGCATGGGCTGTCTTTCGTGCCACGAAATATGCCCGGCACAGGCGCTTGAACACAAGGGGGTCTATCCGGCAAAGAGACATTACATCGACATACGCGTATGCGAGATGCTTAACAGGGTGATCTGATGGCTGCAAGTTATGTTGATGAACTGCATGAAAGTTTCAGTACGGATATCAAGTACAGGTCCGAGGATGTTCCCCTGAACTGCGTACCTCCCGCGAAGGAGATCGAAGCGACCCTCCATGGAGTAATGAAGCTCAACGGGCTTGTAATCCGGTCTCTTGAAGAGATTGCAGGCAGAGGTGCAAATGCGGTCACTTTCAGGGCCGGCAAAAAGTTCGGGCACGAGGTTGCAAAGTACTTCCAGAAGAGGGACGATATCGAAGATGCACTTCACGAGCTCTCCGATCTCCTGAGAGGCCAGTACTCCTTTGAAGTATGGAAGCCGGCGGACAGCGACACCTTCATCATCGAAGAAGGCGGTGAGAGGTTCATATATCTTGTATTCCACGACTGCATCGTCCGCCAGACTCTAAGGAGAAACGGTCAGGAGCAGGCAGGCGCCCTTTGCCAGACTCTCTGCGGGTACGTTGTCGGGGCAATCGAAGAGATTACCGGAATGCGTGCAAAGCTTGAGATCATGCATACAGGCCCGAATGCATGCCTGAAAAAACTTATCCTTAAGTGAGGCCGGAACGATGAAGATAGCAATAGAGGAACTGGCCGGATGCTCCGGCTGTACGATAGCTGTTTTAGACCTTCATGAGATGCTTCTGGACGTGGTCGAGAAGGCGGATATAGTATATTCTCCTGTCATTATGGATGTCAAGGAGCCCCCGGAGGGAATTGACATAGCATTCGTTACCGGAGCTGTCAGGAACGAGGAGAACCAGGAGCGTCTTGAGATGATCAGGAAGAGATCCAAGGTCCTTGTGGCTCTTGGAACCTGCGCATGCTATGGCGGAGTATCGGGCCTTTCGATGCTGAGCAGCAATGAAGAGCTCTTCAATAAGGTATACAGGGAATGTGCAACTGTAAAAGAGGATGGAATAATCCCGTCAAAGGTACCTCCGTTTACTTACAGGGCCTTCGCGGTCGGCGATCTTGTGAAGATGGACTATTATATTACCGGCTGCCCCCCGAAAGAGAAATTTTTAAGGGAGATTATACCGGCACTTGTAGCAGGCGACACCCTTGAACTATCAAGGAAATCAGTATGTTCAGAATGCGACAGGAAGATGGGATCGGTTGAAGGCTGGACTCTTAAGAGGCGCTCGGAAGGCGTACCCGACAGGGAGCACTGCCTCCTTGGCCAGGGTTACCTGTGCCTCGGACCGGTGACATTCGGAAGGTGTGGTGCCACGTGCCCAAAGAACAATGTCCCGTGCCATGGCTGTAACGGACCTTCGCTTGATATCCTTAGGGAACCGTGCCGTGATATCCATAATATGATGGTCAAAAGGATAGCCGATCTTACGAGCCACAAGGAGAAAGAGATCGAGGAAGCGCTCTATGATGTCGCCCATACCATGTATCCGTTTACCATCGGCAGCCTGATTATGGAGGACAAGGAGAATTCGAAGATACGTGATCTTGTAAAGGAGAGGAGCGGATGAAAGAGATTACAATCAATCCTGTTACAAGGATCGAGGGTCATGCAAGGGTAAAGATCAACCTTGATGACTCAGGAAGTGTCAACAACGCCCATTTTGAGGTTGTTGAACTTAGAGGATTTGAAAAATTCATGATAGGAGCTGCAGTAGAGGAGGCGCCCAGGTTAACCCCCCGCATATGCGGTATATGCCCGACCTCCCATCACATTGCCTCTGCAAAGGCATGCGATCAGATCTACGGTGCAGCCCCCCCGGCTACCGGTCAGAGGCTTCGCGAACTGCTGATGACAGGTCAGTATATTCACTCGCACTCGCTACATTTCTTCATGCTTGCAGCTCCCGACTTCCTCGTAGGTCATGATGCGCCAGCCGCAGAGAGGAGCGTTCTCGGGCTTGTCAAAAAGGCACCCGATGTCGCCAAAAAGGCAATTGAGGTCCGGAAGTTCGGACAGAGGCTTACAGAGGCGATAGGCGGAAAGCCGATACACCCTTCAAACTGCGTTCCAGGAGGGGTTTCACATGCAATGACCGAGACGCAGAGGCAGGAACTTCTTGAGATGGGTAAAAAGTCTCTTGAGATAGCCAAAGAGTGCTGGAGTGTCGCAAAGACGATGATGAACCAGACCGATCTTTCTTTCGGTGCGGTTGATACAGCCTTCATGGGTATCTCTAAGGATGGCAAATTCTCACATTGTGATGGCGATGTCAATGTTGTAGGAAAGGACGGAAATCCGCTCACCACATTCTCTGGAACAGGATATCTCGATAATATCGAGGAATATTCGGAAGAATGGTCCTATCTCAAATTCTCAAGACTGAAGAACGGAGAATATTATCGTGTCGGCCCTCTGGCAAGGCTGAATATAATCAGGGAGATGGGAACACCCGAGGCCGATTCCGCACTTGCAGAATACAGGAGTACATTCGGGGAATTCACCCAGACAACACTTGCCTTTAACATGGCCAGGTATATTGAAATGCTGTCATGCTGCGAGCAGGCTGTCGATTACCTCTCGGATTCATCCATATGCGGCACTGATATAAGGACTCCTGTTAAGGATATTGTCAATTCACGCGGAGTCGGTATTGTAGAGGCGCCCCGCGGAACGCTGATTCACGACTATACAGTCGATGAAAAAGGGTTTATGACCGATTGCAACCTTATTGTCGCAACCTGCCAGAACAATTACGGTATGGATCGCGGTGTTGAGGATGTTGCAAAGAGGGTTGTATCCGGGGGTTCGCTCTCCGAGAGCGCCGCCAACCAGATCGAGATGGTAATAAGGGCATATGATCCATGTATCTCATGTGCAACTCATGCAATAGGACAGATGCCTATTGATATTGAGCTTATCAGGGAAAACGGGAGAAAGACCGAATAATCTGAAAAGGAGACTTGATTGACGATGTTGAAACAGATATTGAGTGAATTTCTCAAACTTGACGGTGTAACTGCCGCTGTTGTTGCAGGCAGGGACGGCTTTGTCATTGAGAGTGCGGTTTCGGGGGATGTTGATATCGATGCCCTCGGGGCAATGGCTTCGACCGGTCTTGGTACCTCAGAGGCTATGAGCAGGGAACTTGGAAAAGAGGAGATGAACCAGATCATTATCGAACTCGAGGAGGGGCCGATCCTGATCTCCCCGCTCTCCGAGGATGAATTGATCGCTATAGTTGCCCAGAAGGAAGTGAACGTGGGCAGGATCAGGTACGAGCTGAAGAAAAACCGTGAAAGGATTATTG
>CAYXKC010000069.1:0-8626 GCA_964465295.1 uncultured Methanomicrobiaceae archaeon
ACTGTGTAATAATTGAACCGCCGGATGTCGTCAACCTGTATATGTACAGGTGCTCTTCGAAGTTCGAGCTTGAGCCTTTAAAGCAGATGCTCGTCGAAAAAGAGGTTTATGGTCTTCTTGTAATCGACAGGCGTGAGTCCTATATCGGTTTTCTCAGGGGAAACAGGATCGAACCTGTCTCCGGTGTCACCTCGACTGTTCCGGGAAAACAGAGGAAGGGCGGGCAGTCTGCGATGCGTTTTCAGCGGCTTCGTCTGATTGCCATTAATGAGTATTACAAGAAGGTCGGGGATCGTGCAAGCGAGATATTCCTTGCAGAGCCCGACTTCTTCGAGCGCTTTAAGGGAGTCCTTATCGGCGGCCCGACGCCTACAAAGGAAGAGTTCTATGACGGGGATTACCTGCATCATGAATTGAAGAAGAGAGTAATAGGTCTCTTTGATGTGGCGTATACGAATGAGAGCGGACTCTCGGAACTCGTGGACAATGCGAGCGATGCCCTGCGCGGTGTCGAGGTCATGAAGGAGAAGGTCATAATGGACCGTTTCTTCAAGGAACTCGTAAAGGATGACGGTCTTTCGTCATATGGGGAAGAGAGTGTAAGGAAGAATCTTGAGATCGGCGCAGTAGATACACTTATTCTCTCGGCAAATCTCAGGAAGTCAAGACTCAGGCTTAAATGCCAGAGCTGCGACTACCAGCGCGAGGAGACGGTCAAGGTAGAACCCGGGAAGAAGATGTCGGATATCGATTTCGGCATATGCCCGAAATGCTCTGCTCCGGTCTATATGGCTGAAGAGGTCGATATTGTCGACGAACTTACCGAACTTGCAGATTCAAGCTCGACATCGGTAATGATCATCTCCGACGATTTCGAGGAGGGAGCGATGCTCTATAATGCATTCGGTGGAATTGCGGCCATTTTGAGATACAGAACAGGATACTGACGGGAGAATAATAAGATGTTTTTTGATACCTACGCAAAAGTAGAGGCGGCCCTGAGGAAAGCGACGGGTGAAGATGATGTTTTAATCGTTGCCGGGGGGGATCATGCGGATCTCGCTTCGACGGTTGCATTCAGCCTCGCAAAGAAGAGAAAGATGAATCCCGCCGCGCTTGCATCGGAGATTGTCCCTGTTATTGCCGGAGACCTGGCCGGAGACGGAATCAGTGTCGTTGCAAAAGGGCCGTATATAAACTTTATATTCGGCAGGACCTATCTCGATGGAGCCATCCGCGAAGCGCTTAAGGAAGGATACGGATCGCTTCAGCAAAAGCCGGGGAGGGTGTGTATAGAGCATACGAGTGCCAACCCAAACGGCCCTCTGCATGTGGGCCATATACGCAACTCGGTGATCGGCGATACGCTATCAAGGGTTCTCAGGAAGGCCGGTTACAGCCTTGATGTCGAGTATTACGTAAACGATATGGGGCGCCAGATTGCGATCGTATCCTGGGGTTTTGACAATCTTGATATCCCTCAGAATGATGGTGAAAAGGACGATCATTATGTTGCCAGAGTATATGTCGCAGCCAACCGGGCAATCGAGGCCGATGAATCTATAAAGACCGAGATCGACAGGAGAATGTCTCTTATCGAGAACGGCGATCCTGAGATGGTGAGGAAGTTCAGGGAGGCTGTCCTTATGTGCCTTGGCGGAATAAAGCAGACGCTTCTCGATCTCAACGTTAAGCATAACAGGTTCATATTCGAGAGTGATTTCGTCAAAAGCGGGCTGATGTACAATGTCCTGCACAGGCTCGAGGCGATGCCCGAGGCAAAGCATGACGGTACGCTCTCTCTTGACCTGACGGCTTTTGGATTCGAGAAGGAGTATGTCCTCCGGAGATCTGACGGCACTTCGGTCTACGCGGCGCGTGATCTTGCGTTCCACGAGTGGAAGAGCGATAACTTTGACAGGGTCATTAATGTTCTCGGCGCAGATCACAAGCTTATTGGAAGGCAGCTCCAGGCGACGATGAAGCTTCTTGGCGATAAAGTTCCCGATATCGTGTTCTTCGAGTTCGTATCGCTTCCCGAAGGTTCGATGAGTACGCGTGCAGGCAAGTTCATCTCCACCGACGATCTAATCCGGCAGGTATATGAAAAAGCGCTGGAGGAGGTAGAGACGAGAAGGCCGGAGCTTTCGAAGGATGAAAAGGAATCGATCGCAGGTTCGGTTGCAACCGGTGCAATCAGGTTCGATATTGTCAGGGTCTCTCCCGACAAGGCGACGGTATTCGACTGGAAGGAGGCGCTTGATTTCGAGAAGCAGAGTGCACCGTATATCCAGTATGCACATGCAAGAGCATGCTCGATACTTGAGAAGGCCGGGGAATTCGAAGAGTCGTTTGGTGCCGAAAGCGGGTATGAAATCGCGCTTGTAAAGCACATTGCACTCTTCCCGAAGGTCATTGCCGATGTCGCAGGTGAACTCCGCCCCCATGTCCTCGCGATATATTCAAGGGAGCTTGCAGATCTCTTCAATACATTCTACCGCTTCGACCCTGTGCTGAAGGCGGAAGGCGATCTCAGGAATTCAAGGCTTACACTGGTGAAGGCGGCACAGAACACATTGAAAGAAGCTCTTGAAACCCTTGGTATAGATGCAGTCCGAAGCATGTAAGGCCCTGAGGAAACAGGGTTATCTATTCTTTTCAAAGGAATCGTCGGCGGCGCTGAAGCCCTGTATGTGGAACAGGAGGACGCTTCGCGGCGGGGATATGTGCTACAAGAACAAATTTTACGGAATCTCGAGCCACCGGTGTGTCCAGATGACGCCCACCCTGAAATGCAACCAGAAGTGCCTCTTCTGCTGGAGATCGATGGAACATGAAGTTGTTGAATCCGAAGAGTGCCCCCCGGAGGTAATTGCAGACCGGATTCCCGCACTCCAGAAGAAGGCTCTTGCAGGATATAATCCGTCGGCGGATACGAGCACGACCGATCCCAAACTCTGGGAAGAGGCGCTCTCGCCTAATATGATTGCAATATCACTCTCAGGAGAGCCGACCCTCTATTCCCGCCTCCCCGAACTTATAGATATACTGAACGAGAGGGGTAATACGACATTTCTGGTCTCAAACGGGACGAGGACGGAGATGATCCGGAGATGTCACCCGTTCCAGACCTACATCTCCCTCGATGCACCTGACAGGGAGACCTACCTGAAGATATGCAGGCCCGATGAGGATTTCTGGGACAATATTCAGGAGAGCCTTTCTATTCTCAGGGAGCGGCGTTCTGCTGTGAGGACAACGGTCGTAAAAGGGATAAACGACTTTTCACCTGAGGCCTATGCGGCGATGTACCAGGATTCGGGTGCCTCCTTTATTGAGGTTAAAGGTTATATGTACCTTGGATACAGCAGATTCCGTCTCGAACGCGGGAATATGCCCGAACATTCCGAAGTCCGGGACTTCGCGCTGGAAATATCAAAATACTGTGATTATAAAATAACTGATGAGAGCCCGATCTCGAGGGTTGTATGCATGGAGCGTTGTTGATATGAGATTTGATTCCGGAAAATTTGCAGAACTTGCAAAGAAAGATTTCGATGAGGCGTGGCACGCCGGGGCGGAGATCCAGGAAAAGCCTGCATTTTCGAAGAGGTACCCGATGAACGTATCCCGGATGGCAAAACCGCACCCGGTGCCCGAAACCATCGAAAAATTAAGAGAGGCCTATCTGAAGATGGGTTTCGACGAGGCACGTGTTCCCGTATTTATTGAGGAGCAGGATGTCTACCGCCAGTTTGGCCCTGAGGCATCGGCGGTTCTTGATCGTGTTTTCTACCTGGGCGGGCTTCCCCGGCCCAATGTCGGGATCGGCAGGAAGCAGATCGGCGAGATCAATACAATCCTCGGGAGGGACCTTTCAGGCGAAGAGGAGGAGGGACTCCGGAAGACGCTTCATGCATACAAGAAGTCCGAGATCGACGGCGACGATCTGACGCACGAGATTGCATCGGTGATCTCAGCTGATGACGGCATGGTTGTCAGGGTTTTGGATGAAGTATTTCCCGAGTTTCGTGAACTTGCTCCTGAATCTTCAAGAACAACGCTACGCTCACATATGACATCCGGCTGGTTCATCGCCCTTGGTGAGATGTGGGACCGGCATCCGCTCCCGATAAAGCAGTTCTCGATAGACAGGTGTTTCAGGCGCGAACAGGAGGAGGGTCCGACGAGGCTTATGACATATCACTCGGCATCGTGTATAATCGCGGGCGAGGACGTGACTGTCGAGGACGGAAAAGCCGTTGCTGCCGGACTTCTTTCAGCATTTGGGTTCACCGGATTCGAGTTCCGTCCGGACGAAAAACGCTCAAAATATTATGTTCCGGACACGCAGACCGAGGTTTATGCAAAGCACCCGGTTCATGGCTGGGTTGAGGTTGCAACCTTCGGGATGTACAGCCCGCATGCTCTTGCGGCATACGGTGTGGAGATACCTGTTATGAATCTCGGTATGGGTGTCGAGAGGCTCGCGATGATCGAATATGAAGCGGACGATGTCAGGGTTCTTACATACCCGCAGATGTATCCTCCCCGTTTTTCAGATCAGGAGCTGGCAAGGGGTATAAAACTTCGTGAAATGCCCAAAACTGCAGAAGGGGCCGTCATCGCCGATTCAATCATTAAGATTGCAAAGGAGAACGGCGATGTCGGGAGCCCCTGTGAATTCCCCGTGTACGAGTCAGAGGTGTACGGGGGGCGTAAGGTCAGGGTTTATGTATTCGAGGCGGAGGAAAACTCGAAGCTGCTTGGCCCTGCCGCGTTAAACGACGTGTTTGTATCTGAAGGAAAGATCCTGGGGGTCCCGGATACTAACAGCTTTAGAAAGGTCCGCGACAAGGGGATCAGCACCGGGATTTCTTATCTCGATGCGGTTGCAAACCTCGCTGCTGCAAGGGTCGAGGAAGGCTTTATGACGGGTGAGAGCGGTGAGGTTCATTTCAAGATGGCGAAGGTTCCGTCGGATGTGAATATCGCGATCGAACCCTGGGCGATGAGGTATATAACCGACAACAACAAGAAACTTGACCTGAGGGGGCCGGTCTTTACGGCCGTCCGGTGGGAGATCGAGTAGATTCCTCCCCCCCTGGTAAAATCAATTTTCAATGACAGGAAAAAGTTTCCAGTCTGAATTATTCCCAGGCGAAATGTCTTCCGGGAGAAAGGATGCAATAAAAACAGCATATCCTGTTATAATCTCGGCAAGCCGTGCAACCGATATTCCTGCTTTTTATTCAGACTGGTTTTTTTACCGTCTCTCTAAAGGCTGGTGTGTTAAGTTCAACCCATATTCCCACCGGCCTCTGCGTGTGGATTTCAGGGATACGCGGTTTGTCGTATTCTGGACGAAGAATCCGTCTCCGGTAATTGACAGGCTGGCTTCGCTTGAAGAAAGAGGGATTGGCTATTACTTCCAGTACACGCTGAACGATTACGAAAAAGAGGGCCTGGAGATGAATGTTCCTCCCCTTTCAGAAAGAATCTGTTCTTTTAAGAAGCTCTCGGAGGTAGCAGGGCGCGAGAGGATTATATGGCGCTTCGATCCCCTGATACTGTCGGATGATCTCTGTGTAAATACGCTTTTATCACGGATAGAAACTATCGGAGAGGAGATTCACCCCTATACTGAAAAGATCGTATTCAGTTTTATTGATCTCTACAATAGTGTCAGGAGGAATCTTGATCGTACCGGGTTAGAGGGGATAAGAGAATTCTCCATTGATGAAATGAAAGAATTTGCATCCGGTCTGCAGGCGATGGTCCGGAGGTGGGGGATATCTGCTTCAGCCTGCGCAGAGGAGATCGATCTATCCGGTTATGGTATAGGGAGAAGCCTGTGTATCGACCCCGGTCTGATAAAGAAAATCTCTCCGTGTGATCCTGTTCTTCTTCGTTATCTGGAGAAGAATCCCGGGAAAGATCCGGGCCAGCGCCCGCTGTGCCGGTGCATTAAGAGCATGGATATCGGGCAGTACAACACGTGCATGCACCTGTGTTCATACTGCTATGCAAACCGCTACCCCGCACAGGTAAAACGTAATTATGAGGTCCACCGTGGCCGCCCGTGCGGGGAGGCCGTAACCGGTGAAAAAATCGGGGGTAATTGGTATTTGGAGGATGAGTATAATATCTGAGGTTTAACACATCCTTTGGTGATTATGATTTTTTGGTTTGGTGCTGGTTTTATTTCTGGATCTGGTCTTTGGTTTTTTCTTTTGTGCCAAAAGTCACCATTAAAGGCAATCCGTAGTGTACATTTTTTCGAAATGATTTAGTTTTTACAGTTTTTGTAAAGTCATTGGTCATTTGAGAAACTGGTTTCCTTTCACCTCCTTTGGATTACATACTTTCACTTTTGTAATACTTATTATTTAAAATATTTAAATTTGTATTATGGAAAATAGCTGCGATCTATCATTCGCGAATAAAAAATGTTGATATTTGGGCTTTGTAGAAACCCTATATCTAATTCTATAGATATCAGTAAAATAGTCAAAATAAGCCCTTCTCAAAGTGCCGAAGTGAGGATTTCTACAGAGCCAATATTTGATCTTTTCTTTTCCTATTTTTGTAAAAAAAAAGAGAGATATAAGATGAATAGTAGAGATCAGTATCTGCAATCAGACTTTTGCTGAAACCGTCAGGTTGACCTGTCTGAAATCCACCATAACAGGATCATTAAATAAAATATAGGCCTTGTAGAAATCCTCTAAGAAAATAGCGACCGAAAGATCGATCGTACAGGAACTCCTGCCATATTCGTGGTTGAAACCTGAGTTTGTCACCTTGTGCCAAAGGACCTAATGAGACTGTCTGCAATTACGATCCATTTTTTTCAAGATTTCACTGGGGAAACCAGTTTGACAGTTGGCAAATATTCGATCAAATTTTCATGAAATTGCCCAATCATATCGTAAAATCATTGTGTTAATGGCATCAAAGTTCGAGCGAATGTACTTTTTTATCTTCCTTTTCCACAAATCAACGGTAACTGTCAAATCCGATAGTGATTTTTTGATGAATTTTGTCGATGTGTGCTTCAGTTCTGGGATCTCATAGCGAACCCGTGAGACAAATAACCGCGCCAGATATCCAATGATTAATGCGCTGTAAATGCTATTTCCATCCAGATTCGCAACAGTTTTATTTTAATTTCATTCTTCAGAGAGTGGAAAATCTTCTCAATTGAGTCCTTTTTTCGATATGTCAAAAGAGCCTCTAGATCGAGTTTTTTAGGTGGTACCTCATAGAGGTCTCACAGGGTGTGTTTTGATAGCTGGAAGAAGCTGAGTTAACAGAGAGATTCTTAACCGAAATTCCTATGATTGTATGAAATAGACCTTTTGTAGTCAGGTTGCCGTTTATCGGGATATCAATATGTTCTGTCAGGGTTTTTAGGATAGTATCGATACATTCTTTTGAGTTCAGGATAATTCTTTAATTGTAGGCATTTTTTGCTGATTTAAACCTATTGGCAGCGCCTAATTAGTACATAAATGTACCGATTCTTTTTGTTTAGATCTGATTCCAAGAACTTAAGTCTTAAAAATTAGCGAATTACTGGATTTAGATAATCTTTAACAAAAGAGCCAGATAGTAGATCTTTCCTGGGTCTTTTCCGGATATGGTTGCAAATAGAATTTGCAACTCCCATTAAACCTACGATTTAATGTCACCTAAGAAATGTCTGAATGAAATCCTGTCATTAGCCTGTCTTTCAAGTTCTGGATCTGAGGAGCCATACCATTGCTGAAGGACCATCTTTTTGATCATCAGGACTTCATCGAGATTGGGTCGGCCTCCCATTTCTGTATTGTTGGTATATAATTCTTTTATGATTGGACGGAATTTTTCCCAGTCAATCATCTTCTCTACTTCACCTAATCGATCTTCTAATTCAGCAATACGTTCATATCCCCCCTTAATTGCAAAATTAGCAGATGTAATCCTGAATTGATGATCGATCTATGAGGTTAAATAATTCATTTATAAGGAGGTTTTTAGAAATCATCTATAGTTTTTACTGATTCAAAGATTTTTGAATAAAATAGAATATTTTATGAATTTATAATACGTACTTAAAAAATGAGATTATGTTTTCTGATATCCAGTTGTTTTCATTCCTAAATTACACGATCAGGGCAGTACTCCTTATCTCTGCAGGAATAGTTCTTGTCAACCTGGTATCCGAAACCGGAATCATCTCAAGGATTAAGATAATCTCGGTTCCCTTCTGCAGGATATCCGGCCTCTCCGGTGAGGCGGTTGTGTCCATTCTCTCGATGGTGATTAACCCGACGGCAGGCAAATCGATGCTTGCCGAGTATCACAGGGAGGGAAAGGTGGGAAAGGAGGAGATCGTCCCGTCGCTCATCATCGGGACATTCCCGGCGGTATTCGGCGAATCGCTCTTCAGGGCCCAGTTTCCTACAGCAGTCGTCATACTTGGCCCGGTTCTTGGAGGTATTTACACGTTCTTCAACCTTTTCTCGACCTTTATACAGGTCTGCGGGGCGCTGATATACACGAATCTCGTGGTCAGGAAGAAGAGAACCGTCCCTGAAAAGGAGTACGAGAGGGTGGAAGAGACTGAAGAATTCAGGAGGCC
>CAYXKC010000070.1:0-8556 GCA_964465295.1 uncultured Methanomicrobiaceae archaeon
ATGCGGGCTCTTTCATAACGGGTGTATGATGTTGTCATCTTAATTCCACAGAACTTCTTAAGAACATTTTAAATTTTTGGAAAATGGGGTCGCTGAGATTCGAACTCAGGTCACAGCATCCCGAACGCCATAGGATTCCAGGCTACCCCACGACCCCTCCTAAATTTATTGATAAGGGTTGAGATCGTCAATGATCTCCTTGTGCGCCAGCAGCATACGTCTGCAGCAGTAGCGCTCAAGGCCGAGATCATTCAGTATCTCCCTGATATCCTCACCAGCTTCCAATCTCTTCTTATACTCTTCATACTCGGTGGAAATTACTTTTCCACAGGTAAAACATCTGACTGGTATCATTGAGCCTGATCTCTCCCTTATATTTTAGCCATCCTAACGATAAGACTTTTGGAATTTCTTTCTTGCACCGCGTCCGTGAGGCTTTTTCGCCTCCTTCTGGCGGGAGTCGTTTACAAGCAGGGTCCTGTCGTAGGCAAGGTATGCGTCCTTTACCTTTGGATCATTGAACCAGTTAAGGATACCGCGGCCTATTGCCGTCCTGACAGCATCTGCCTGCCCCATATATCCTCCACCCTGGACTTCCACACTGATGTCGACTGAGTCAGTTATCCCAGGTAAAAGCAGGAGGGGTTCAGAGATCTTCATCCTCGACAGTTCTGTTCCGTATATCTCAAGCGGGACAGAATTGATGCGTATTCTGCCCTTGCCTTCCTTGACGGTTGCCCTGGCGATAGCGGTCTTTTTCTTTCCGCTTGTATTGATAATCTTTGACATGTTTATTCAACCCCTTAGAATTTTGCTCCCAGCGTTTCACTGATCGTTCCGATCCTGACATATTTGGGAGTTGACAGGGACTCTACATGGGCGGATTCGATAATTTCGAACTCCGAGTCGATAAATTCGACAGGAACGCCCACGTAAACCCTGACTCTCTTAAAGGCCTCGACACCGCGCTGCCTCTTGTAGGGAAGCATACCCCTGATAGTGCGCTTTACGATGTGATCAGGCCTTCTCGGGAAGAACGGTCCGCCTTCACGTGAACCGCGCTTTCTCTTGCGGTCATAATCTGCCAGGACACGTGCCTTTGCACCTGTGATGACAGCAGATTCCGCATTTACTATGGCAATCTCTTCTCCACCGAGAGTTCTGCTTGCAACTATACTTGCGAGTCTGCCAAGGCGGAGATCTGTTGCATCGATTACTGTAACCATTCTATCCTCACCTCAGTATCCTTACAAGTTTTCCCTCGGGGTTTGTCTTCACGAGGTCCTCGATAGTCATACAGGTTCCGTCGGCAGCTTTTATCTTGTCCACTGCAGTCACGCTGAAGTTAAGCGCGGCAACCCTGACTCCCCTCGACAGTACTCCGCTTCCAAGAACCTTGCCGGGAATGATAACAGTCTCGCCTTCGCGGGCGTACCTGTTTATCTTGCTGAGATTCACCTCGGCATAGTTGCGGCTTGGAGCTTCAAGTCTTCTTGCAATCTCGCGCCAGACCTTTGCATCGCCGGAACGGGATGCCTCCTTCAGTGTTGAAATAAGGGCAGTGTAGCGTGGATTAGTCTTAATATCTTTCTTCATATCAGATCGCTCCGGATATTTCGTTTAATACATCCACCAGGCTGTCGGATTTCTCCTTCAATATTCCGAATGCGCAGGTCATTATCTCCTTTACAGGGATCGAACCGTCGCTTTCGACAACGAATATAAATCTTGTATTGTCCGGTTTCACGCTTATTGCCGGTTTATCCCCGATACCGCTGGCCATACAGGCCTTCTCGCAAAGGCGGCACATGGAGCAGTCCTCGAGTTTTCCATCGGCTATCTCTACGGATTTCTTGCCGGCCCTGAGAACATTTCGCGGGCATTCCTCAACGCATTTCCCACATGCATCACATCTTTCGTCGATAGTAATGACAGGATATGCCTTGTAGCCGCATGCAAGTGTCGGCTGCCACTTTGCATGCTCGTCCCCGCAGTTGAGTTCTGCACGGGCCTCTAGAACGACCTTCTGGTCCTTTTCGAGTTTGACAATGGGAATGTCTCCGTTTACCGGTTCGGCTTTTGGATCTGCAGGGATGAGATCGCTTGAGTGAACCATGCACGGCCCTTCAATACTGAGAGTGAATATGGCCTGGCAGGAGGAGCATCCCTCGCCGCCGCATGAACATTCGGATTTCTTCACATATTCTGACAGATCTGTCTTAATCGGGATCAGGCCAAGCCTGTGTGCCAGGATCTCGTCGAAGAGTGCGCTGTTATTATCATATATCATCACGTCTTCGATTGCGAGTGTCGGCACCTCACCGATCATTGTCCTGCGAAATGAGTTTGCAAATGCAGGAGTAGTATCCTTAAGCGTAAAACGCGCAATGTCTTCGTCCAGCCTGCTGAATGAAATCTCCATTAATCAGACTCTCCTGCCCCTTCTTCCACCTTTGGCACGGATGCTGTCATGTGGAACGGGCGTTACGTCTTCTATGCGTCCGATTCGCATACCTGCACGGGCAAGTGCACGAATCGCGGCCTGGGCTCCGGGACCGGGACTGCGCTGCTTGCCCCTCCCGGGTGCCCGGACCTTGACATGGACACCGACGATACCTTTGTCCTTTGCAGCCTGTGCGACATTAATCGCCATCTGCATTGCAGCATAAGGTGAACTTTCATTTCTTGCCTGTTTAACAACCATACCGCCGCTGGATTTGGTCACAGTCTCGGCTCCCGACAGGTCGGTGATCGTTATGACCGTGTTGTTGAATGAAGCGAATATGTGGGCGATGCCCCATTTTTCATCAGATGCCATTATGCTCTGCCTCCTGCTACGATGCGCTCGCGTTCAGGATGAATGCTGTCTGTGAAAGGCGAATTGCCGTAATATTCGACACCCGACTCTTCAGACCTGCGGACACGGTAGCCGGGGATTGTGAGTTTCCTTCCGTTGACGGCTATATGTCCGTGGGTTATCAGCTGGCGGGCCTGTTTGGGCGAACGTGCGAGGCCTTTCCTGTAGACGATGGTCTGCAGTCTGCGCTCGAGTTCATTCTCTGTCTTCATTGCAAGAACGTCGCCGATGCCTGCACCGGCACCGAGGAGCCCGTACCTCTCAAGATGACCGAGGAGCTCATCCTCTTTCCTTGCGATCAGCGACTCGTCTGTTACGGCCGATTTAAGAGCGAGAAGATCACGGGCGGCACGCCTGTATCTTCTCAGTGTACTCTGGGCTTTCCAGAGTTCCCTCTTGTTTCTAAGACCAAATTCCATCACAAGCCGGTTCTCATCCTCAATACGGGTCTTTTCAAAGCGCCTTTTTGGGGTTTCGTACTGCTTGTGGTTCTTTCCTGGATACACCATATCAAATCACCCGGTTATTTCTTCTTCCTGCTCACACCGACAGTCGCGCCGTGGCGTCCCGAGGATTTAGTGCGCTGGCCCCTTACCTTCTGATGGGTTTCGTGGCGTATACCGCGGTAACAGCGAATCTTTCTCATCCTGTTGACGTCATCGTCAACAGCCATACGGAGTTCTGTTCCGAGAAGCTGTTTCGCCTCCCCGGTGTAGACGTCCTTCTGGCGGTTCAGCATCCATGACGGAACCTTCTCGCTGTAGCCTGCGACCACTTCGCGAATTCTGTCCACAACATCCTCCTCTAACAGACCGAGGGTTGCAAGTGGATCTACCCCGGCCATCTGTGCAATAGATACCGAAGTATGCATACCGATCCCTGCAAGGCCGGTAAGTGCGACCTGGACAGATTTGGTACCGTCAAGATCTGTGTTTTCTACCCTGACGAAGTATTTTATCTCTTGTTCTTCCATTCATTTGCCTCCCAGTATAACATACTGGTTGTAAGATCTACGTTTTGTGAGCGTTGAGGGAGGGATTTGAACCCCCGAGTCCGAGAAGGACACGGGGTTAGCAACCCCGCGCCATACCAGGCTTGGCTACCTCAACTTTTTGTAAACTACGCATCTTACGATACTCGCGGAAACATTACCGCTCCATGAATATGCCCTAAAAGATGTGACTGTATGCTTATTAAGCATTGCGGAAATGTCACCCTCTCTAAGCCTCCCGCAGAGGGAATTAACGAACGGATAATAAAAAAAAGATTTTTAGAGGGCCACGATGAGCGACTCTTTGGATACCTGCCCAAGTAGTTTGTTCTCGTCAACTACGGGAACTGAGCTGATATTCTTATTCACAAGAAGATCCACCACTTCATCTATCCCTGTTCCTAAATCTATCGTTATAGCAGGAGAAGTCATGATATCGCTTACGAAAAGGTTCCTCACCTGATGCTCCTGGTGATTGTCGCCGACACTGGAGCGGAATTCGCGGAGTGATTTTGCGATATCGGTCTCTGTGACGATACCTACAATCCTGCTTTCATCGGTGACAACGAATTTTGTAACATCTTCATCAAGCATTCTCCTTCTAAGGTGGACAACCCTGTCTCCGGGATGGATGGTATGCGCATTCTGCATTATCTTTACAACGGGAATATCCGGTTTTAGAACCTTTAGGAGGTCGGTTGCATCAACTTTTCCAATAAGCCTGTGATCGCTGTCAAGTATGACCACCACCTTGAACTCCTGAAGGAGCGGAACCAGTACATCGACAGGTTCGTCAGGGTAGGCGGATGTAAACGACTCGTCAGTCCTGTTTGCGACATGTATCTTTGTTGGGGAGACGGCAGAGGTCTTTTTGCTTCCAAGCGTATCTGCGATAGCCTTTCTTGATATTGTTCCGATCACCGAGCCGTTATTTGTCACTATAAGCGGATCGGCAGCCTCATCGAGCATCTTATCCAGAGCTTCAGTAATTGCTGCGGATTTTGCTATTGCAATCGGTTTTGACATTATATCTTTTATTAACAGATCTTCTTTCATCTGAAACACCTCCATCGGGGGAATTTTTAACTTTATTTATTCCTCAGTCAGTTCCCGGTATCCCCCGCCCGACAGCAGGGGGACCTTGTAAATGTTCATCTATACCTTTTTTGACGAATTCCCGGCAAGCGAAAGCTGCCTCACGAAATCGAATTCGGTAATTACACCAACCAGATTGGAATCTTCAATTACAGGCAGCGCTCCGACTTTCTTCTCCAGCATCTGGTTAGCCGCATCTCTTGTCGAGACACCCGGAGAGGTAGTATAGAGATTATCGGACATTACCTCTCTTACAGATACTGAGATGATATCAGAGACGTTTCCTGTTACAAGTTTTTTGAATACACCTCCGTTGCCAACGTACTTCATTATATCCATTGCAGTGATGATGCCGAACAGTACATCTTCGCTTACCACCGGAAGTCTCCTGAACTTGTGCGCAATCATCTCCTTTGCCACGCTTGTAACTGTTTTATCAGGCGATGTCACATACGGAGACGGGGTCATGACATCCCTGACCGTATGGTAATCGTCATTCGTATTCATCACCTTCAGGATATCCCTTTCGGTGACGATGCCCCTGATGACACCGCCGGAATCGACTATGGGAATTCCGCCGCATTTTTTCTCCACTATAAGAGATGCGACATCCTGTATCCGGGCATTTTCCCTGACAGACAGGACTTTTGGACTCATAATCTCCCTCACGTTGTCATTTAAGGCCGCTATCATGTTTCCCTTATGCTTCCTGGAGACAAGGTTGAATTTCTCACCTCCCCCCATGAAATTGATGATGTCGCCGGCGGTGACAATTCCGAGAACCTTCCCGGTTCCCTGGTCGGTTACAGGAAGTCTCCTGAAACCCTTCTCTGCCATGGTCTCGACAGCCCCGATTATACTCATTCTCGGGGAGACGGTTATTACATCAGCAGTCGAGATCTCGCTAATCTGTCTGTTTTGATAATTATTGTTATTTTTTGCTTCTTTTTGCATTAAACCATCCTTGTGAAGTAATTATATGAAGCAGGTGCTTCGTCCGTCATGAGCCGCATATTAAGATGAATGTACGTAACCAGCATTCACCCTGCCATTCAGGGAGTGCAGGGGAAAGGGGTTTGCACCGGCATAATAAACCTGCGGTATAATATTACCATCTTTCCCCTCGCTCTACCATCGTTTCCGGGCAGAGAACTACCGGATTTATGCATGGATCTAATCCACATCATCTCCGGTGCGGCACCTGGAACAGAGCATCCTCCCGTCACATACTTCGAGGTCGTCGCTCATTAAACCGCAGGAATCACACACTCCGGTTGAAGAATCGTCGGAGACCGACTTCTCGTAATTGTTGTTGACTTTGATCAGTTCGGACATTATCTCGTTCATCTCATTTGAGATCGATAGTATGTCCCTGACGGTAACAAGGCCTACGACCTTATCGTCTTCAACAACAGGAAGTCTCCTCACTTTTTTATTCACCATCATGTGAGCTGCATCGCCAACGGTCTTATCGACATCAATTGTGATCAACGGGGTACTCATGATTTCACTTACACGTACTTCACTTGGTTTTTTATCCCTTGCTACAACTTTACAGTTGATATCCACCTCCGTAACTATACCCTTTGGCAGGTTATTCTGCAATACTATGCAACTTCCGACATCGTCGCGGCACATCTTCTCAGCTGCCTTTGCAACAGTCGCTTCGACTCCGATAGTGGTGGGATTGTATCTCATCGCCTCCTTCACCGGAACGCCGACTTCGAATCGGATTATGTCGTATCCTTTTTCACTCACATGACTCACCTCCATCCCCGCAGGGAAAACCCCTGACGGGGAGAGGGCCTACAAATTAACCTATTGCCCTGTCCCTATAAAAGACTAGTGACAAAGACATTTCATAAAAAAAGAAAAATATTGAAGGATATTATTCTACTGACTTATTCATTCCACGAAAAGAAAATATATTTCGAAAAGAAACATGATAATTAGTATATAATGTACAATATTAATAGTACATAATACCGGATACTTGCTGGAGTTAGAATAAATGAGTTTTCTTGTTCGAACCAAACAAAAATTTTCCAGGCTCTTCAAAGGCCTGTTTAAGAAGAAACAGATGAGGATCGGAATATACGGCCCGCCAAATGCAGGAAAGACGACACTCTCAAACAGGATCGTCAGGGACTGGACAGGCGACGCAGTCGGCCCCGTAAGCGAGATCCCGCATGAGACAAGGCGTGCAAGGAGAAAAGAGGGGGTGACTATATCCGATGAAAACGGAAATGCTGTAACAATCGATATCGTCGATACCCCGGGTGTCACGACAAAAATAGATTATAAGGAGTTCCTCGAATATGGTATTGAAACCGACGAGGCGATTGTCAGGGCCAGGGAGGCGACAGAGGGTGTTGCCGAGGCCATGCACTGGCTGAGGGAGGACATCGACGGCGTCATATATATGCTCGATTCGACCCAGGACCCGTTTGTCCAGGTAAATATCATGCTGATTGGAATCATCGAGAGCAGGGAACTGCCTGTAATAATCGTCGCGAACAAGACCGATCTACCTGACGCATCACCGTCAAGAATAAAGAGCGCCTTCCCGCAGCACCCTGTAATTTCAATTTCAGGTCTCGAGGGAACAAACGTGGAAGATCTGTACGATAAAATGATAGAATACTTTGGGTGACTGAAATGATACAGGGAGTTCAGATTGACCTTATCTCGGCAGACCGCCTCGAAAGACTTACGGCTCTTGAAAAAGTCAGGGTTATTCTCGAAAAGGTCATGGAAGGCAATGTAGTTGTCCTGGAAAAAGGGCTGACCGCAGATGAGCAGAGCCTGCTTATCGAGACTACAATGAGAGAGATTACACCCGACGGTTTTGCAGGGATCGAGATGGAGACCTATTCCGGCGGGTCCTCCGACAGCCACAAGAGCGGAGGGCTGTTCGGGGGTCTCTTCGGCAAAAAAGAGTCTTCAGGCCGTCTTACGGTTATCGGGCCTGCAAACCAGATGAAGACTCTGAAGAAGGACAAGGATCTTATCAGCGCCTGGGTATCTTCAAGGTGAAACCGGATAATGCCACATAAATGCACAAAGTGCGGAAGGGAGTTTAAGGACGGGACGACGGACATCCTCAAGGGATGCCCCAGCTGCGGCGGAAAGAAGTTCCTGTACATCAAACCCGAAGACCTTCACAAAGACATTCTCGAGGAGAAGAAGATCGAAGATGTGGTAGGGGACCGGAAGGACTCCCTCCTCGAGGTAAACAGAAAAGATGACGAGCCCATCGAGGTATATGACAGGATCGAGAGTATCAGGGTATTGAATCCCGGATCTTACGAGCTGAATCTTGAAAAGCTTTCAAAGAGCGACGAGATGGTCATGCAGATGGGAAAAGGCGACAAGTATATAGTCGATCTTCTTTCGATGGGTAAAGTGGATAAGGATAAGAAAAAGAAGAAGAGGAAATAGACTCTTATTTGATTTTTTGATCGATAGTCTCTTTTTTTACAGATTTATATAAATACAATATACCTTATGCAGCCTGCCCATATATCTAATCTTGACTTGAAAGTCTAATTCAAGATTAAATTGGATAATATCATAAGAGCCAAAAAAATTCAGTTCTTATTGAATTTGAACC
>CAYXKC010000071.1:0-3895 GCA_964465295.1 uncultured Methanomicrobiaceae archaeon
CTAAAATTCCTAAAAGTGATGCCTTTGTCATGTTTCTGACAATCGCAATCGTTGTCTATACACACGATCTTGCAAAGGGTGTCATTGCAGGCGTTATTGTTGCGGCCCTGGTTCTTGTTTACAGGATGTCGGTGATATCGGTTTCAGGCATTGTCAGGGATGACGGGGTTAAAGTCTATACTGTAAAGGGTCAGCTCTTCTTTGGAACGATGTCGGCATTTATCGATCTTTTCGATTACAAAAACGATCCAAAAAGAATTGAGATTGACTTTCAGAATTCGCATATATGGGACCAGTCGGCCGTCGAGGCAATAGCAAGAATTATTGATAAATACCAGCGTGAGGGGAGTTCTGTCTATGTCACCGGTCTCAATGTGGAAAGCCAGATGACACTCGACAAAGGCTTTTCTTAAATAGATCCCAAGCGGGCTTGTTTTAAGCAGGAACCCGGAGTATATGAATTGATCTTTGATTTGTGCTGCATCGCCTCCGCTTCTGCCCCCCGAAAGATACCTGTCCTCTGATCTTTCTCTGCTCCCTTCTCATAATTCTTCAAATTTCCAACAATTCCCTTTCAGGATGAAAATTCCGAATAAAAAAACTGACACGAATAAATAATTTTATTTAAGATTAAATAAACAAAGAGATCAATGGGCATCAAAAGCTTCAGCATCTCGGATGAAGTGTATGAAAAATACTCCTCCGAGTGCAAACGCCTCGGCCTCAATATGAGCGGACAGATTGAAAACTTCATGAAGTTTCAGCTTGAAGAGGAGTTTTTGGTCAGGGAAGAGTATGCAGAGCGGATCCGGGAGATGCGAAAGAAAAGGTTCGGGTTTGTCACCGGCGTCAGCAGGGAGTTTGAGGAGTGATTACAGGAGGGGAGGGATGTCCTGTACCGAACAGGCAGGGCGTTTTCCCGGAAACCGTCTCATCCACTTCGCCTTTTTTTGCATGAAACGAAAAGATGGTTGAAACCGGCGGATAAAGGACGCCCCTGCAGGGTATTATGAGCCGGCCGGGATTGACATAAAACTTTTTTCTTTGTCTATTATGACAGCTATATATATAATCCCAATAACAATTATTGACCAAATTGGTTTTATTGCGGATCTGATATAAATGACCGGAAAAGATGCAGAAGACGGACATGGATTCTCTTCACTGGAAAATGAACTTATCGGGATCAGGGACAGGCTGAAGGAGAATGAAGATGAATTCCGCAGAATACTCTCCAAAATACCAATATCAATGAGTATCATCACTCCCGAAGGCAGGGTCCTTCTTCTTAACCAAAAGACAATCGAAATATTCGATCTCGAAGATAGAGATATCAGCGACTACAATGTCCTTGAGATCTGGGAAGAACCAAAACAGAGGGACAAGTGGCTTGAGGAGATCAGGGAGAAAGGATTAGTCACGGATTTCGAGATGAAAGCCGTAACCCCCGGCGGCTTTCATAAAATTCTGCTCATATCAGGACTCATGATCACATTCGAAGGCCGGCCATGCATACTCTCAGTTCACCAGGATGTAACAGAGAAAAGAGCGGCAGAAGCCGAACTCAGGATGAGCAGGGAGAAATACCACTCAATTGTCGACAACCTGAGCGACATGCTTTTTGTTATCGATACAAAGGGCAGAGTCACATACGTTTCAAACAATATCACTTCAATAATCGGCTATTCACCATCAGAAGTCATAGGGAAAGATTATACATTCTATGTCCATCCTGATGACATAACCAGACGCTCTGAAGAACTATTTTCTTTTCTTTCAGGAAAACAGAAATCAACAGAGTTCCGCATAAAAAAGAAAGACGGCAGTTTTCTCTGGATAAAAATCACAGGCCAGCCGGTTGTCGTTGACGGTGAAGTTACCGGAATCCAGGGAGTCCTGACCGACATCACCGACCTTAAAGAGACGGAAGATGAATTAAGAGAGATAAATGCCAGGCTCCTGCAGTATTCAAAGAGGCTTTCAATCCTGAATGAAGTAATCACCACAGCAAATGAATCCAAAGACTTCAGTTCGCTATTTAGAAATGTCCTTGATTCCGTTATCTCGCTTACAAACTATGATGCCGGGGCAATATACATCGTCGATCCTGAAACAAAATCCGCATCAATAGTTTATTCTGTAAAAATCCCCGAAAACATGCTTGAAAAAGTTGAAACCGTACCACTGGAAGAACCTCCATTCAATTCATTGTTCATCGACGGAAAGGCCATAATCTCAAACAACCTCAGGGAATTCTCCCCGGAGATGGCAGAGCTGTCGGGCTTTTCATCGTTAATAAGCGTCCCGCTGGTATCAAAGGGCAGAATTATCGGGGCTCTTAATGGCGCCAAAAAAGAGCAGAGAGAGATCCCCAACGAAGAGATTGATCTTCTTCTCTCGATCGGGGCGGAGCTTGGAAACACATTCGAGAGATTTTCAGCCGAGGAGAAAGTCAAGCAGGGTGCTGAAAACTTTAAAACCCTCTTTAACTCTATCGGGGAGATGCTGTTCATTCTTGACATGCAGGGCAGGATACTTCGTGTAAACGAAACTGTCGTCCTGAAGCTGGGGTATGGTAAAGAAGAACTTATAGGAAAAAACGTTCTTCTGCTTTATCCTGAGGAGAGTCAGGATGAGACATGCAAAATTGTCGAAGGAATGATTGCCGGCACTCTTGATGAATGCCGTATCCCTCTAATGACCAGGGAAGGCATGCTTATCGATGTCGAAACACGGATCAGCCACGGATGGTGGAACAACCAGAAAGTACTTTTCGGTGTTGCAAGAGACGTCTCCAGACAAAAGAAGACAGAGCAGGCACTTTCCGAAAGCGAGATAAAATTCAGGAGTTATGTGGAGAATGCTCCATACGGGATATTTATAACAGACTCAAAAGGCAGGTACATCGACGTAAACCCGGCAGCATGTGAAATGACAGGGTATTCCCGCGATGAGATGCTAAAGATGAGTATTAATGATATTGCCTCCCCCGATGCGCCGCCAGAGACATTTTCTTCATTTAAACGGCTCGTAAAGAAAGGCGAGGTCCAGACAAACCTTCTTCTCCGCAAAAAGGACGGCACAGATTTTTATGTACTGCTTAAGGCCATGGCTCTTGGAAAAGAGCACTTCATGGGATTCTGTGAGGACATTACAAGCCGCAAAGAGGCAGAAGAAGCCCTGCAAAAAAGCGAAGAGCAGTACAGGGCAATATATAACAACTCCCCTATTGCAATTGAACTTTATGACTCAGCCGGCCACCTGATCCATGCCAATCCGGCCTGCCTTGAGCTTTTTGGCGTGGATGAAATAAATTCCATAAGTAACTTCTCCCTCTTCGAAGACCCCAACATTCATAATGAAGATAAAAAGCTGCTTGCAAAAGGAAAGACCGTCAGGTACGAGTCTGAATTCGACTTTGAGAAGGTCAGGGAGCTGAATCTGTACCTCACGAAAAAGACCGGGACGATGTGGCTGAATGTCCTCATCACTCCATTAAAGAGATCTGTTGATTCGATATCCGGCTACCTCGTCCAGACTCAGGATATCACAGATCGCATGCTCATTGCAGAGGAGCTCAGGAGATCAGAGGAGAAATACCGTGACCTTGCAGACAACGCCCCTGTCGGAATCCTCTCATGCGACAGGGACGGGAGAATTTTATATGCAAACAGCAGGGTGCCAGAGATACTCGGCTCCCCGTCTGTCGAAAAGACGATGCAGATCAACCTTTTAACGAATGAAAATCTTAAGGCAGCCGGTTTTTCGGATATAATTACGGATGTTGTCGAGAACGGGGCGGGCTATCCTGATCTCGAACTGGAATACACATCAGTATGGGGGAAGAAGCTCTATCTCAGACTGCATATATCACCCATTCTAAAGGGCAGTTCAC
>CAYXKC010000071.1:3905-8176 GCA_964465295.1 uncultured Methanomicrobiaceae archaeon
GATGGGGCAAGGCTGATAATCGACGATATCACCAATAGAAGAGAGACCGAAGCACTCCTTGAGAGAACACAGTTCGCATTCGACCACTCCCCTGACGAGATCTACTTTGTAGACAGGGACGGCCGGATCGTATATGCCAATGCCCATGCCGGAAGTACACTGGGAATCAGTTCAGATCCCAGGGCAAATACTACAGTGTTTGATATCAACCCCGAATTCACACCCGAAAAATGGAGAGAGATCTGGCAGAAGCTTATCGATGAGAATTATGTCAGAATCGAGACAGTTCACAGGCACCCTGACGGAACAGAGTACCCTGTAGACATCATCAAGTACTCAATCATTTTTGAAGGTAATGAATATTCATGCTCAATCTCCCGTGACATTACTGACAGAAAACGGGTGGAAGAGGAACTCCGGGAGAGTGAAGGCCGGCTCCGCACACTCCTCCAGACAATCCCCGATCTTATCTGGCTCAAGGATGAGAAAGGAATATACCTTGCGTGCAATACGATGTTCGAGAGATTCTTTGGTGCTGAGGAGAACGAAATCGTCGGGAAGACCGATTACGATTTTGTTGACAAAAAGCTTGCAGACTTCTTTAGGGAAAAGGACATACTTGCAGTAGAGGCGGGAAAACCCACCACAAACGAAGAATGGATCACCTTCGCTGCAGATGGCAGGCGGGCATATCTTGAGACAATAAAAGCACCGGTTTATGATTTCAATGGAAATGTCGCAGGCGTGCTTGGAATAGGCAGGGACATTACAGAACGAAAAAAGTCAGAAGATGCGATTAAGGAGGTAAACAGGAAGTTAAACCTTCTCTCCAGCATCACCCGCCACGACATCCTGAACCAGATTATGGTTGCCGCCGGATACCTGGAGATCATTAAACTCGACGACGAGATACCTCACGGAACAAAGACAGAGGAGTCTATTGAGAAGATCTCAGGAGCGGTCGATACAATCAGGAGGCAGATAACATTCACAGGCTACTACAAGGACCTCGGCGAACAGGCGCCGGACTGGTTTGATGTCGGTGAGATTGTCAATAAAGTCGGAAGGACATCTTCATTCGGAGAAGTCAGACTCATCAATAATATTGAGAATATCTCGGTGTTTGCCGATCCGCTCTTTGAGAAGGTGATCTACAACCTGATTGACAATGCAGTAAAGCACGGTGAGACCATCACGAAGATCTCGTTTTATACTGAAGAAAAACCCGGTGAACTCGTAATCGTCTGCAAGGACGACGGTGTGGGAATACCGGATGAGTACAAGGAGAAGATATTCAGGAGAGAGCATTACAAAAATTCAGGACTCGGGCTCTTCTTATCGGGTGAGATCCTTGCCATAACCGGCCTTACGCTGACCGAGACAGGAACACCCGGAGAGGGTGCGAAATTCGAGATCCATGTTCCGGATGATAAGTTCAGGAGAGGCGGCAATGAATAAAAATTCAGCACGACCGCCCTCCTCTGTGTTGGCGGCGATGCTTTCTTCCTAAAGGTTTTGGAGCCATATCCCGGGGATTAAGAGAATGCAAACGCCTCGGCCTCAATATGAGCGGACAGATTGAAAACTTCATGAAGTTTCAGCTTGAAGAGGAGTTTTTGGTCAGGGAAGAGTATGCAGAGCGGATCCGGGAGATGCGAAAGAAAAGGTTCGGGTTTGTCACCGGCGTCAGCAGGGAGTTTGAGGAGTGATTACAGGAGGGTTTCAGGAGATCAGGCATTCTCCCCGCCCGCCTCAACAACCAGCGCCGTCAAAAACCCGACCACAACCGAAAATACAATCATGTACACGGTCAGCACAACGGTGAACGCGAACCCGAAGTAGTAGATCATCAGGGGCAGGAGAGGAACCTTGACCGCACGGTTGTAGAGGAAGGTTGCCGCAAGACCGGTCTTCATGCCCTTCTCCCGCATCTCAGAAAGGAACGGGAACCAGACATATATCGGCCCGGATGAGATGATCCCGGCTACGATTGCGACAAGCCATCCAGTGACTCCCGATTCGCTCCCGAGATATTTCGCGATCTTCTCCGGCTTTATGAACAGATCGGTGATGAAGAGCAGGAAGAATACAAAGACAAGGACAGGGACGACCTGCAATAAAATTCCTGAAAATATACCAAATGCCTTTTTCGCCAGGGCCGGCTCTATAAACGCGGTGGCGATGTAGATTACAATTACAACAGCAAGGAACCCCCAGCTCAGTTTCGAGGGCTTCTTCCCTCCTCCCGGCTTCTGCCCTTTCGGCCCGTTCTGTCCGCCTGATCCGCCCTGCTTCTTCTGCCCGTTCATAACGTAACCCCCGCGAGGGACAGCGTATAATCAATAAGAAGTGCAAGGATTATCGCGAATATAAACGAAAACAGGTTCCTCGCGATCGCAAACCTCCTGCCTAAAATCTCCATCTCCGCCGGAAGGGAGATCAGGCCGACGGTCACCCACGAGAGGATGAAGGCCGTGACCGCCGTTATGCTGATATCGATTGAGAGAAGTTCGCCCCCGATGATATAGCTCGTAATCGGATTTCCGCCTGCAACGCTCCCGAAGAGAGCGCCGAGGAAGGGATCGACAAGGGGACTGCCAGTGAAAAATCCTGCATAAACCTCAGGTGGAACCGCGGCATTTACAAGGCTTATAAAGAGCAGCACACCAAGAAGAACCGGGACTACCTGTGCAAACGAATTGGCAGTTTTTCGGGCGCTTTTTTGAAGGTCCATTACAATGGACTTTGATACCACCGATATTGAATCTTGTGCAATACATGTCCGCCGGATACTGCCTGCGTTTGATTTATGTTGCATTACCCCCGAATCTAAATCACTGATGAATATTAAGGGATCAAACAGATGGGTTATAGCCATATTTTTGCTAATCATTGCAGGGTGTTTTATCATGAACCCGGTTGCCGGTTTCTTTATCCTGGGAGTAGTTGCCGGGTATTACCTGCTTAAGGCACTCCTCTCGCTTGCCCCCAAAGATTACGCGGAATGCGAACAGCTCGACACCGAGGACGAGATAAACCTGATCTACGAAGACGACCGGTAATCCCATTAAACAATTCGGATAAACATTATCAGGCAGAATCAGGGCAGAAGAACACGATGACAGACGAAAACAGATTTGAACCCAATCCACAGCAGGCAGAGGCGATAAAGGGAGGCGGAATCCAGCTCGTCCTCGCCGGGCCGGGATCTGGGAAGACGAGGGTCATCACCGAAAAGATCCTCCACATGACCGAAAATGAGGGAATAAAACCTGAAGAGATCCTGGCACTGACCTTCTCTGAAAAAGCCGCCGCAGAGATGGCGGAGAGGCTTGAAGAAAAGACCGACATCAGCAGGCTCACAATCGCCACGTTTCATTCGTTCTGTCTCGAGGTTCTTGAGGACAATATACTGGATACGGGGATCTCGTTCGGGTCGGGCCTGATCAGCCGCACCAGCCAGCTTGTCTGGGGAATGAAGAACATCGACAGATTCGGGTTCGAATCGATTGAGGTGGGAAACAACGCACCTGCAATAATCGAATCGATAATCGACGGCATCAGCAGGTTCAGGGACGAACTGATAACGGCGGACGAACTCGGGGATTATCTCGAAAAGAAGAAGAGCGAAGATCTCTCCGGAGATGAAGAGATCTATCTCGCAAAACTCTCCGATCTCCTGAAGGTCTATCGGGAATATGAAAAATACAAAAGACAGGAGGGCCTTCTCGATTTCGACGATATGATCCACGAGACGGTCCGTCTTTTCACAAACAAACCTGAGATAAGGAGAAAATACCAGGACAGGTTCAGGTATATCCTCGTCGACGAATTTCAGGATACAAATTACGCACAGCTCGAGCTGATAAAACTCCTCGCCAAAGACCACCTCTGCATTGTCGGCGACGACGACCAGTCGATATACCGGTTCAGGGGGGCGTACGACGGAAATGTCGACGAGTTCGCCGGCCACTATGATGACCATGTCAGGGTTGTACTCGAGGAGAACTACAGGAACCCGGGGACGATCCTCAGGGTCGCAAGACAGCTGATGGAATGTGCAAAGGGATCGTGCAGCAAGAACCTGAGACCGAAGACCGGGGAGGGGGGCCCGGTGATCGTCGCCGAGTGCGGAAACGAAAATGTCGAGGCAGGATACGTTGCCGGCGAGATCGAATCCCTGATGGAGGAGGGATTTTTACCGGGGGATATTGCCATCCTCTGCAGGAAGAGATCGGATGGTGAGAAGTACCACGAGATCCTTACAAACC
>CAYXKC010000072.1:0-8153 GCA_964465295.1 uncultured Methanomicrobiaceae archaeon
ACAAAAATGGTTCATGAAGATGCTGGGGATCGATTTCCTGAAAAAGGAGGCGGATTCCGGCATCAAAAGCCTTATCGACAGGTGCAGGAATGAAATGGGCGGACTTGAGAGCTATATCCTGGAGAAGGATAGGGAGGATCTCCCTCAAAAGATATGTTCTGCCGATTCCGAACTGAGAACGGCTGAAGAGGCGCTGGCAGTTCTCGGGACTGAAACCGCCTTATTAGTTGAGGAAGAGGAAAAGCTCAGGGAGATCGCCGGGGATCTTTCCGGGAGATGGAGAAGATACCTCGAAATTGAAAGGGATAACGGCTATCTTAGAGATACAAACACAAAGAATGAGGGGAAGATCTCGAACCTGAACGGAAAAGTCAGGGAGTATGAAAAGCTCCTCCAGGAGTTTGAGAAGCCGGCTGCAGCTGAAGAGAGTTATTCCATAATAAAAAATGATTACCTGAATTACAGGGAGAAGGATAAGTTATTCTCGGGGATTTCTTCCACAATAGATAAGCTGAGATACCAGCTGGAATCCGAAAAAAAAGACCTGGAAGATACTGAAAACAGGATCTCCTCGCTTGAAGGTGATAAGAAGAGGTACGAACTGATCCTTCCGGAGATATCGAAGAGGAAAGAGCTTCTAAAAGAGCTTGAAAGGCTGAAGAGTTCGGAGAAGGACTACAGGCAGCTTGAGGACAAGAGGATCAGGATACAGGAGAAACTGAGACATTTCAGGGAACAGGCGACCGATCTGAGGGATAAGATCGAAAAGGCCGAAGGACGGCTGAGAGAGACAGGCTATTCGGGTGAGACAGACTTACTTATCGAAAAACTATCAGACAACGAGAAAAGGCTCGCAGAAGAGTCAGTAATGCTCAGGGAAGCGGTTAAGAACCTGGAGAAGGTTGGAGAAAAGTTTGCAGTTGAACTTTTGGAGATCGATTCACTCGGGGAGGACGGGGAATGCCCGAAATGCAAAAGAAGGCTTGGCAATCAGTTTGAAATCCTTGAATATTCGCTAAAGGAAGAGATCGAATCAAATAACCGGAAGATAGAAGAGCTGAAAAAAAGAATCCCGGCCAACAGGGAAGAGTCGGAATCCGTCCGGGAAGAACTTGAGAGATTTAAAAGCATAAAGAAGGAGTGTGAGAAGCTCACCGGCTGGATCGAGGAGAGAAAGGCAGAGAGACAGGATCTAATCAGGAAAGTTGAAGGGATTATTGGAGATGAGAACAGGATATCGGCTGAGATCGAAAAGAACTCCTACTCTGAAGAGCGTGCCCGCGAGGTGGAGGATTCAATCGGGGCGCTGGAATCTTTCTACGACGAATCCCGCCGTATTGAAGAGAGGCTTAGAGAAGAAAGCACCCTTCTGGCCAGAAGATCGGAGACAGGGGATAAAATATCGGACCTTTCGCGTCATATTAAGGATGAGATAAAGAAGCTTTCAGAGCTTGGATTCGATCCTGAAGAGTTCCGGATGCTCGAAGAGAGATTTGCAGAAGCCGACAGACTGCACCAGACATATCTCGGCTTAGAGCCGAAGATCGACCGAATCCCCTCTCTTAAGAAGGATATCAGTGAACTGGAGGATGAAAACCGCAGGAACTCTGAAAAAATTATGGAGAATGAGTCGATGATGAAGTCCCTGGAGATCTCTGAAGAGCGGGTAAAGTCAGCACAGTCTGAAGCTGAAGAGTGCGGGAAGAAGATCAGTGAAAAGAAGATAGAGGCTCGCGGACTCGAAAATAAAATAGAATATCAGAAAAAAGAGATCGAAAGACTAAACAGAGAGTTTGCCGACATCGAAGAGAGGAAGAAGAGATACTCAGGGCTCCAGGAGAGAATGGTTGTACTGGAGAAGACCCGCGGGCTGATGAAGGAGTATATCATCTATCTCCTGAATGTAATCAGGGCAAGGATCGAGGGTGAAGTCGGCCGCGTACTTTCAGAGATCACCGGCGGCAGGTACCAAAACGTCCTGATAGACGAAAATTTCGATCTCCTTGTTAACGATCTCGGCGAAAATTACCCTGCAAGAAGGTTTTCAGGAGGGGAACAGGACGATATCGCAATCGCACTCAGGATTGCGCTCAGCAGGTATCTTGCCGAGATGCACAGGATGAGCGGAGGGACATTCATGATCTTTGACGAGATATTCGGGAGCCAGGATGAAGAACGCCGCAGCAACCTTCTTTCGGCACTCAGGACACAGGAGTCCCATTTCCCGCAGATCTTCCTGATATCACATATAAGTGACATCCAGGGGGAGTTCTCGACATCCCTCCTTGTAAAGATGAAAGACGACTGGAACAGCGAGGTTATCGAGGTATCTGAATGAGGGGCAGCAGTTATTATATGGACGATCTCGATTCCGTCGCCGGCTACATCAGTAAAATTTCTTCAGGCGATATTGCCCGCAGATTAAGCGAAGAGTGCGGTATCGTTGATAAAGACTTCATTCGCCCGGCCGCAGAATTCAGCCCTGTCGTTGCGGCGGTCGACGGAAGCAATGCCATGATACTGGAATCGGGCTCTTTCTCCGTTGCGGCGGTAAGGGCCGTATCGGTCGCTTTCAGGGAAGGCAGCAGACTCTTTACAAAGACCACACCACTTCGGCTTCCGAGGCTTTCTGCAGCCGATATCCCGGCTGAATACATGCGCATGTATATGGAATGCTTCAGCGATGAACCAGAAAATCCCGTAGAGGACGAGCCTTCAAGAGCGGCATCTGTCTTCAGGGACACTCTCGAGTATTGGGCTGCAAAGGAGACGATCAGCGAACTTGATGAAGGCGACTGCCTGATGCTCGACGGAAGCCTCAGGACAAGCCATGCAAGCCACGACCCGGTAATCTCGGGAATCGTCAGGGACTGCGGTAACAAAGGAATCCATCTCATCTCGGTCTCGAAGAGAAATTCACTTACATGGGACGGCTATCCCCTCGGAATTGCCCTTGATGCGGTTGCATCAGATTTTGGGATCAGGGCTCCCTGGTACATCGAGGTGCCGGAAGACATCCCGGACCAGAAGAGGCATGAACAATGGCGAAGGGGCCGGACATATATTGCAAGGCTGCATAATTCATCAGGCATAATTCTTAAAGCCGAAGTCCCGAAATATGCAGATTTGGAATATGTTCATAGAGCAATCTCCGCATGTGCGGGCTACTCAGGCGACGGACGGATCCCCGGATACCCTTATCCCCTGATGGAGGCGCACAGGGAATGCTGCATAACCAGGGAGATTGCCGATATTATAAGGCAGGATATTATTGGAAAGATCAATGGAAACGGGTTTACCCGGATGAGATACAACCAGCTCTTTGGAGACCTTCATGATGAATTTGCAAGATATTGACACAACAGACCATTCAAAATACAGGCTTGTGGGAAACAGCGTCCTCTCCTACAGGTTCACCGTTCCGCACGATGAAAAGATATTCGTAGGTGACATCCTCAAGATTACGGACAATGAGAAGGAACTGGTGTTCTTTGCAAAGGTAAACGATCTCTTCCACGACAGCAACTTTGGCGATGCCAAATGGGATACCCGGCCGCACACGAATCACTTCTTCAATATCGGCGAGGATGTCTACGTTACTGCGGAAGCGACACCTCTCGGGTGCATAGAAAAGAACCCGTCTCCGGGAAGGGCGTTCAGGAAGGCAAGGACCATCCCCACCAAGTTTTCAGTAATCTCAAGGCCTGATGACGAGGATTTCAGGTTCCTTAAATCCGTTATGGGAGATATTGAAGTCGGGAGGATGCGCACCGGCCAGGAAGTTCTAAAAGACGTCCCGGTATCGCTGCACAGCGCAATTCTTCCCCAGCACATGGGTGTTTTTGCAACCACAGGAATGGGCAAGAGCAACTTTATGAAGACATTCTGCGCCTCCTGCATGAAAAAGAGGAAATTCGGCCTCCTAATGGTCGACCCTCACGGGGAATATGTAGCAGGCGGGAGATCGTCGACAGGCGATCCGGTCACAGGCCTGCTTCATTATACCGGCGGAAGGGACGGACTGACAGTATTCACGATTAACGACGCCAATGTCAAAAAATATTCTCTTAACAGGCTCACCCTTTCATACAGCGATTTCAGGGCGTCCGACCTCTTCCTTCTCTACGAACACTCGCAGGCCCAGAGAGAGCTTGTCGAGATACTCGACGATATCGACGGCGGAGACCTGATCGACTTCTTCATCAACACAGACTTCTCGGAATTTGATCCCCAGGTTACCGAAACATATACCGGCCCGCATAAAGGGATCGCATCAAGAGTCCGGAATTTCAGCCCGAGCACTCTGGAAGTGATCCAGAGAAGGGTGATATCGCTTGTCAGACGCAATGGCCGCTTCCTTAAAGAGAGAACCTCTGCTATCGATGAGATTGTGACAGCACTCCACAACAACAGGGTGGTACTGGTCGATATCCCGGGAATGAGCGAACAGAGCGAGCTTCTCGTTTTATCGATTATTACAAGAAAGCTTCTCAGGATACACCAGAATGATGAGGAGTTTACAGCATCCGCCAAAGGTGATGCAGGCAATGTCCTCATAACAATCGAAGAGGCGCAGAGGGTTCTCGGTTCTGGTGCGGGAAAGACCCAGATATTCAGGGAATGCGCAATGGAAGGTCGTAAATTCGGAATAGGGCTTTGCGTAATAACACAGCAGCCCAAGAACATCGATCCAAAGATCCTGGCACAGCTCAATACCTTCGTAATAATGGGGCTTGGGGATAAAAACGACAGACTGATCGTTTCGGGAAGCGCCAAACAGGATCTCTCGGATATGGACACCGAGATCCAGACACTCGATACGGGTGAGGCCATTATAAGTTCTCCAAAAATTCCTTTCCCCGTCAGCACAAAGATCCATAAGTTCGAGGATTATATTGAATCATTAAATAAAACAGCAACAAAAACATCTGTTCCCGAAAGGATAGGTTTCTGATCGCAGGATTACCCTGCGAGTTGAAAGCAAATTTAAACTCTTTTTAAATTCCAGTTATATGAAATGAAATACTTCCCCGGTGATACTACCTACTTCAAAAAGACGATACTGATTGGCGTAGTGGTGGGTATAATCTCCGGATTCGGTGCACTAATCTTTTTCTGGGGACTAAAATACGGGTCGCTCTTCTTCATGGACCTGATAACAGGATATAACATGCCCCGTGAAGGACAGGGCCTGGTGGAGATTGCAGGATGGGCACCCCCCGCCAATATCTGGCTTATTCTCCCAATAATAACCTTCGGTGCCCTTGTGTCAAGTATGCTGGTCTATGCATTTGCACCCGAGGCGGAGGGTCCGGGAACGGATGCAGCAATAAGATCATTTCACAAGCAGAAAAGAACAAAAGGCAGAACGATAATTGTCAAGGCGTTAGCATCGGTAATGACCATCACCACGGGAGGAAGTGCAGGGAGAGAAGGACCTATAGCCCAGATTTCAGCCGGGTTTGGATCAATTACCGGTGATTTTCTTAAATTCTCAGATCATGACAGGAGTATTGCAATTGCAACAGGAATTGGTGCGGGAATCGCGACTATCTTCAAGGCACCGCTCGGGGGTGCCCTTCTTGCAGCAGAGATCCTTTACTATCGCGATTTTGAATCCGAAGCGATCGTTCCGGGATTCCTCGCCTCTGTGATCGGTTATTCCATCTTCGGTTATTTTGAAGGATACGAACCGATCTTTGCAATGGCCGAGATCACGTGGAATGTTGTCCAGATTCCATTTTTCCTCTTACTGGGAATTATTGCTGCGGCATTCGGTTTATTGTATGTCAGGACTTTCAATTCGACAAGAAAATTCTTCTCTGACTATTTTACGGCACACAACATCCCTCCTGTATTCAAACCGGTCACAGGAGCGGCAATAATCGCTTTCTTCGTGATAGGGCTTTCATACATATCCCATGACACCATGATAGCCGCACTCGGAGGTCTGGGCGCAGGCTACGGTTTCATGCAGCTTTCGATGTACAATATGCTTCCATTGACGGTGTTAATTCTCCTGCCTTTCATCAAAATAATCACGACGTCACTGACGATCGGATCAGGGGGAAGCGGTGGTTTATTCGGACCGGGACTCGTCATAGGCGGAGCGGTTGGGGGCGCGGTAGGACTTTCGCTTCACACTATTCTCCCTGATATTGTTTCTATAACAACAGTTCCGGCTTTTGTTGTTGTGGGAATGATCTCCCTCTTCGGCGGAATCTCAAATGCCCCGATTGCAGTTATGATTATGGTCGTCGAAATGACAGGGAATCTTTCACTGCTTGTACCTGCAATGGGAGCGGTTGCAATCGCCACCATTCTTACGGGTGAGAATACTCTTTTCCAGGAACAGGTCCCGACAAAGGCACAGTCAGGGGCGCACAGGGGTGAATACAACGTTGAGATACTTGAAGAAATTCAGGCAGGAGATGCTATGATAGGAAAAGATGATCTCATGTGCCTGAATCCCACTGATACAATTGAGAAGGTCATTAAAGCCATGGATGAAAGCTTCCATACCGGGTTTCCGGTAATAAAAGACGGGAAACTGGCAGGCATCGTGACTCACAGGGATATCAGAGACAAGGAAGAATCCCCGGATGTAATCATAGTTGCAGATATTATGAAGACCGGGCTTATCACCCTGAATCCGGAATCATCACTGGAAGAAGCCCTCTCATTGATGATGACAAACAGGATCCATCATCTCCCGGTAGTGGAAAAAGAGAATCCTGAATCTCTTGTCGGGTTTGTAACCACGACTGACATTATGCGGGCATATACAAAAAGAATGAACAGGCAGTAAAATGACCGGGAAGTATATACTGAAGTGCAACTGCAATGGTGTGGGTGGACAACAGTATAACAAGAACCGTAAGTAAAAATGAATTAAAAAAAGAAAGTGGGGTTTCCCTTCTTTCTCACTTCCTGTTTTTGGGTTTGGTTTTGTTCTGAGTTTTATGTTCTGAGATTACCTGAAAAATAATGGAGGGTATCCAGGCGGTGTTACTTAAACTAATCCTCTTTTGCGAATATGTTGAAGATCTGATCATCACCGGTATCGCTAAGGCGCTTCCTTTCTGCCGGCTCTTCAACAAGTGCAAGAACAGGAAGATCCATATTTACACCAGGCTCATAACCGAACATCTCCTGCATCTCCATCTGAAGGGAATGCATATAGAGAGCATTTGGAATGTCCATTGCACATACCTCTTCACATTGTCCACAGTTTATGCACGAATCTGCAATATGGGTATAGCGGATCAGGTGAAATATGAAGGGAGGTGGCAACTGACCAGGTGTTACAAGATGAGGTTTCTTGGTTGAACATTCTACACAGTAACAGATCGGACAGTTTTCTATGCACTGGTAACATTTGATACAGCGGGATGTCTCAGCCATAATGTAGTCCAGGCGTTCCCTGCCTTCCCCAAGTGCTGCAAACTGTTCAGCTGTTCTCTTTTCAGAAAGTTCAAGCATCGACTTCTCGATATTTGATCGGGTTTCTATGCCCTTCGGATCAGCCTTCTCTGCTACAACTGCCTTCTTTCCTGAGGCAGCGTTTATCAACTCTGCTCCCTTGTCTGAACAAACTTCAACAAATGTTGCCTTTCCTGCCTTGTCATCAATTACTCCCCAGTTGCCGCATGCTAGATCACACTGGCGGGGAATCTTTGTCTTACAACGCTGGCAGTTTGCACGGCGGCCGTACCCCTCCTCTTCAAGTTCGTCGATCTTAATGGATTTGTGCTCGCCGTCTTTTGTAACAACTGTGCACTCACCTTTGGCAATCTCCTCCCTGACGATATCATCGGGGTTAAGCTCGTACTTCTTCTCTATCATCTTGCGTGCTGAAACAGGCGATATTGAACCACCACAGTTTAAACCGATCATGTAGACGTTGTCGAGATTGATCTGGTTCCTCTTTGCAAGTTCGTACATTGCCTTTGCATCGCAGCCTTTGAGAGTTACAGCAATCTTTTGATTCCTTGCGCCATCGAGAAACTTCTTTATCAGTTTGGGGAGCAGAAGTGTACCACAGTGCAGTGAACCTGCTGTCTCAGCGATCTCCTCAGGGTCTGTAATTACTGCAGGCCTGGATTCGTATAAATCATATCCTTTTTTCACTGCAAGTACTGCATCGACTGTTC
>CAYXKC010000073.1:0-3973 GCA_964465295.1 uncultured Methanomicrobiaceae archaeon
ATCCTCTGCAGGAAGAGATCGGATGGTGAGAAGTACCACGAGATCCTTACAAACCGGAACATCCCCTGCGACTTCACCGGCGATGCCGCGTTCTTCACGATCCCTGCGATAAGGGACGCGGTATCTTACCTGAAGGCGGTCTCTAAACCGTACGAATCGGGAATCGCGTTAAACAGGCTGATGAGGCAGGCGGGAGTATCCGAACAGGGAATAAGGGAAGTAAATATCGCCGCAGGGAAGATCCGAAGGGAAGAGGAGAACGGCGACGGGGTTTTTTTGGCAATGAAAGAATGCAGATCCGGAGATGATCAGGATTCGATTGTCACCGGCGAGATTGCAGGGAACGTGGAGGCACTCTCAGCCGAAAGGCACGAAAAGACGCTTCCGGCACTCGTCCACGAGGTAATCCTCAGGACAGGCAGGCAGTACAGCGAAGAGGGGGAGAGCATCGCTGCACTCAACAGTCTATACGGAATTGTTCTCGAATTCTCGCGGATCAACCCCGCCGGCGAGATAGAAGATCTCCTCGATCATCTCTCCCTGCTGAGAGATATATCGGGAGACTTCGAGGTGAGCGACGAGGCAGGCACGGGCGTTAAGATCATGACGGTTCACCAGAGCAAGGGAAAGGAGTTTCAGGTCGTATTTGTAACCGACCTTGCAGAGCGCAAATTCCCGCTGAACTACAGGAGCAAGCCGTTCTATGTCCCGGCGGACCTCTCAAAAGGCATAAAGGCCGGCGAAGACGAGAAGGAGCTGTATAAACAGGAGGAGAGACGGCTCTTCTATGTCGCAATGACAAGGGCAAAGGAGAGGCTCTACCTGACCCGTGCAATAAGGTACGGAAACAACAAAAGAGACTCAAAGCCGTCGGTATTCCTGTCAGAGATTGACTACCTCAACAACCCGGACATCAGCGTGATTGAGATTGACGGCGGGGAAACGGAGGCCGAAACAGGAATTACTGTAAGGGATGATCCGTTTTCGGATGAGAACAGGCTCTTAAAAGAAGCCATATCCGCAATCACGGATAGAAGGTACCGGTCCGCCGTCAGCAGGATAATGGCGCTCGAATATCTTCAAAACATAACCAAAGGACAGAGTTTTGACAGGGAGGCGTTCCTCGACATCCCGTTCGAAGAACCTGAATCAATACCCCGGGAGAAGGAGCCTCTCATAAAATCCAGGGATGCCATCAGGCTCTCGGCATCCTCACTGAAGACATACGAAGACTGCCCCCTTAAGTTTAAATTCCAGAAAGTGCTCATGATCCCGGGCGAGCCGAAGACCTATTTCAGCCTCGGGACAACTGCCCACTCGATAATCGAGCTTCTTTCGAAGATGAAGATGGAAGGCATTGAACCGGATATGGAGACTGCGATGGAGATTCTTGAAAAATTATGGTCGCCGGAGGTCTATTCATCAAAAAAGCAGGAGGAAGAGGACAGGGAACGTATTGTCGCCCATCTAAAAAATTATCTTGAATGGGAGAACAGCAATCCCAACACTCCAACCGATATCGAGATGAGGTTTGAAACCACCGTTCATGAAACCCCCTTTATTGGCTATATCGACAGGCTGGAAAAGACTCCTTCGGGAGGACACTGTGTTGTAGACTTCAAGACATCCAGGAGCCAGATCTCTAAAAATGCAGCGGCAAAGGACATCCAGTTAAACCTCTATGCACTCGCAGTCAGGGAGAAGACAGGGAGTCTCCCGGAGAAAGTATCGCTCCTCTATCTCGAAAACGGGAAGATGGTCGATTACATTCCGGATGACGACTCGGTCAGTGCATTCCTTGAAGAGGCAGGTGCACTCCTCGACCGGATCTTTGCCGGGGATTTCGAACCCAGGGAGTCATTCAACTGCCGTAACTGCGATTACAGGATACTCTGCGGGGAATAAACAGCTTCACAACTGCACCCGGTCACGTTGTTGATTTTCCCAAAAAACCCGGCTGCTTTTTTTTGCAATCTGCAAAATCTTTATAAACGATCTCTCCTTTCAATGTATCTATATGAAAGCCCCTTTTTCTTTAGTAATCACCGCCGACGAGGAAACGGAAAAGATAATCAGGGAGAGGCTTTGGGATCTGGATGTCGACATTAAGACCGCCCGTTCGGTACCAGAAGAAAAAACACCGCGGGAAGAGATTACAGGTCTGCTAAAAGAGAAGGATGAATTACTGAATATTATTAACAGGAGCCCGGCAGTCGTTTTTCTCTGGAAGGCTGAAGAGAACTGGCCTGTGGAGAAGGTCAGTGAAAATATTACACAGTTCGGGTACACTGTCGAAGATTTCACCTCGGGAAGGATCATATTCAGCTCGATCATCCACCCCGGCGACCTTGAAAGAGTGGGTTTTGAAGTTGAATACAACAGCGAGAACAAAATAGACGAATTCGTCCAGGAATACAGGATACTGGGCAAAGATCAGAAAGAATACTGGATAGAGGACTTCACCCACATACGCCGAAACGAAAAAGGGGAGATAACCCATTATCAGGGAATAATAATGGACATATCCGACCGTAAATACGCAGAGGACGAGTTAAGGGAATCTTCTGCCGTCTTAAGAGGCGTTGTTGAAAGCCCGGAAGACGTCGTCATATTTGCTCTCGACAGAAAATATCGATATCTTGCCTTTAACGAGAATCACCGCCAGACAATGGAAAAAATATGGGGCAGCGATATTGCCGTTGGCAAAAGCATGCTCGATTATATCAGCAATCCGGATGACCGGGAAAAAGCCGGAATCAACTTTGACCGTGCACTTTCAGGCGAATCATTTACTCTTATCGAGGAATACGGGGACACTGAACTCGAACGCAGCTGGTACGAGGACATTTACAACCCCATCATTGACGAAAAAGGCGATGTGATCGGTCTTACCGTATTCCTTGCAGATATCACGGCACGCAAAAAGATGGAAGAGGAACTTAAAGAGAGCGAGTTCAGGTTCAAAGAACTCTTCAACTCCATGCACAGCGGTGTCGCAATATACAGGGCCGTTGACGAAGGAGAGGATTTTGTTTTTGTAGATTTTAATCACGGGGCGGAAGTTATCGAGAATATTTCAAAGGAGGATGTAACCGGAAGGCGTGTAAGTGAGATCTTCCCCGGGATAAAGGATTTCGGGCTCCTTGAGATATTTAAAAAGGTATGGAAAACAGGAGAACCGGAAAAACTTCCAACATCACTCTACCACGATGAAAGCATAATCTCATGGCGTGAGAATTATGTCTTCAAGCTTCCTTCGGGTGAAATTGTCGCAATATATGACGACATAACAGAGGCCAAAACTGCGGAAGAGGCCCTGAAGAGAAGTGAAGACCGGTACCGCCAGCTCTTTGAATCGTCCCCCGTCTCGATGTGGGAGGAGGATTTTTCAGAGGGGAAGGTATATCTCGATCACCTGAAGGATTCGGGAATCTCCGACTTCAGAAAATATTTCGACGAAAACCCGGAAGAGGTTATCAAACTGGCGGGAATGGCGAAGGTTCTCGATATAAACAGGGCGACACTTGATCTGATGAAAGCGAAGAGTAAAGAAGAATTCATTGTCAGCCTGCCCGGGATCTTTACTCCCCAATCCATCGAGACCTTCAAGGAAGAACTTATCACAATTGCTGAAGGAGAAGTGCTGTTTAAGGGGGAATCTACACACAAGACGCTCTCGGGTGATACAATCGACGTCATCATCCACATGGCCGTCGCTCCCGGATACGAGAACAGTTTCGGGAGAATTTTGATATCAATACTTGATATTACTGAAAGGAAAAAAGCCGAAAGGGCACTTGCAAGGGAAAAAGCAAAAACAGAATATATCATCGACAGCCTGCCCGGCGTATTTTATATTTTTTCCGGGACCGGAGAGATAATCCGCTGGAACAAAAATTTTGAAACAATGTCCGGATATTCGGCTGAAGAGATCAAAGAGATGAAATCTATCGACTTCATCGATGAGAAATAC
>CAYXKC010000073.1:4073-8030 GCA_964465295.1 uncultured Methanomicrobiaceae archaeon
AAAGCCAACGTAGAATATATAATCGACAGCCTGCCGGGAATGTTTTACATGTTCTACATGTTCGATCAAACCGGCCGGTTTGTCCGCTGGAACAAGAACCTTGAGACCCTTACAGGTTATTCCGCGGAAGAGGTTAAGGAGATGAGACCTCTTGAATTTATCGAGGACGGTTATAAGGAACATATTTCAGATGCAATCAAAACGGCTTTTTCAGAGGGATATGCCGACCTTGAAGCTGTAATCGTTACAAAGGATGGCGAGAAGATTCCCTTCTTCTTCTCAGCTAAAAGAAAGGAGATCGACGGGACTTCATACATCCTCGGTATGGGGCTCGACATCACAAAGGCCAAGATGGCCGAGGAGGAGATCAGAAAGCTGGCCTCGGTTGTCAGGCACTCCGGGGAGATGATTGCGCTGACAAATCCGGAAGGCATCATCAATTTCATAAACGAAGCCGGAGGCAGGATGATTGGCGTTGATGGAAAAGATATCACCAGGTATCATTTTATGGATTTTATCCCCGAACACCTGAAGGAAAAAATAAAATCCGAGGTTCTTCCTGCAATGGCCGAAACAGGATTGTGGGAGGGCGATCTCCAGTATATAAATCTTAAAACCGGCAATCCCGTTGACGTACATACGATGGGATTCATCATAAAAGACCCCGGTACCGGGGCTACGGCTTATCTTGCCAATGTATCCCTGGATATATCGGACAGGAAGAAGGCCGAAGCCGCATTAATGGAAGTCAATAAGAAACTAAACCTTCTTGGAAGCATCACCCGCCATGACATCCTCAACCAGGTGACGGTTGCACGGGGCAACCTTGAAATACTTGAGATGGACGGACTAATACCAGAAGACAGCAAAACAGAGGAATTTTACAGGAAGATCCTCGGGGCGGTCGAGACGATACAAAGGCAGATCCTGTTCACGAAGGACTACAAAGACCTCGGCGAGCAGTCGCCGGAATGGTACAATGCAGGTAAAATCATCGATAAAAACTACAGGAATACTTGTTTTCAGTCGGTTAAACTTGTAAACGAGGTTGATGATCTCGAGGTGTATGCAGATCCCCTGTTCGAAAAAGTGATCTATAATCTATTCGACAACGCGGTAAAACACGGGGAAAAGATTACAACGATTAAATTTTATTCCAAAAAATCAGGAGACGGCATGGATCTCATATGCGAAGATGACGGCGTGGGCATTCCGGCTGATGTGAAGGACAAGATCTTCAAAAGAGAACACTACAAGCACACGGGCCTCGGGCTCTTTTTATCGAAGGAGATCCTTTCGATTACCGGTCTTTTTATAGAGGAAAACGGAACACCGGGAGAGGGGGCCAGGTTTGTGATCCATATTCCAAAGGGGCTGTTCAGGCTGGGAGACCAGCAACAATAAAGGAGTTTTATTCCGTTATCCGGTACATATTTTGCGGCACGGTGATCTCAAAACGGGCTCCTTTTCCGGGAGTCCCCGTTTCGCGAATCTCCATTCCCGTAATTGAGAGAATCTCTTTTGAAAGGAAGAGGCCCAGGCCGGTGTTTTTATAATACTGCCTAAGGAATATTTTCTCTTTGTACTCCGCCGGCACCCCCTCTCCGTCATCCTCGCAGATCAGTCTGAATTCATTGTTCTCTTCCATGCAGGAAAAAACAATCTTTGAGAGGCTTTTTCCGCCATGCTTTAATGAATTGTCGATCAGGTTGAATATCACCTTTTCAAACAGAGGATCGGAGAATACCTCAAGATTATCGACCCTGTTTACGATCTCCACCCCCCTTAGATCATTGCCCTGCCGGATTCCTTCGATGATAGTTCCGGCATTATGCCATTCAGGAGCCTGTTTCCCGAGATCCTTGTAATCGCGGGTGAATGTTATCTGTTTTTTTATATTGTATGCCACCATCTCCTGCCTTTTTACATATTCGCTGAGTTTTGGATCTTTGACTTCATCCCTGAGAATCTCTGTATACCCGATAAGTGCAGTAAGCTGGTTCAGGATATCGTGCCGGGTAATGCCGGCCAGCAGGTTGAGCTTCTTATTAACCTCCTTCAGCGTATGTTCAGTATTCTTCTGTTCGGTGATATCTTCAAGCGTCTCCAGCGATCCGATAACCGTCCCGTTAAAATCCCTGACGAGGGCGGCAGTGAAATACACCCATCGCCCTCTTTTTCCAAGCGAAGGGAAGAAATCGATGGCTTCCCAGGCATCCGGGATCAACTGTGACTTCCGGCTTTTTTCCCCGTACCATAGTTTGATGCCTGAGCTGTCTTCATCAAGTATAACATCGGCCAGGCAGGGTCTTTCTTCAGAATAAAACGCCCTCCACTGCTGGCTGGTGCCGATAACCTCATCGGCAGGTATTCTGCTGAACTCCTCAAGCGCCCTGTTCCAGAAGATTATTTTGCGATTCGAATCTATCATGAACTTGGGGATGGGCGTGCCCTCTATTATTGCATTAAGGCGGGCTTCATTGCCTTTAAGCCTGATTTCGTTTTGTTTGCATTTGGTTATATCCGAAAAGATCCCCTGAACGCCGGTGACCTCACCGTTCTTAATTATCGGCCGCCCCGATTCTAACAGCCACCTCTCTTTTCCGTCTTTGGAAAGAACACGGAACTCTATATCATCCAAAGCCCCGTTCATGGTGTTTTTGAATTTCTCCACAACCCCGGCAACATCGTCGGGATGAATAAAAGTGGTAAAACTCTTTCCGACAAGTTCTTCGACGGTATAGTCGAAACCCCCGTCAAGGGTCTCTACAACCGGACTGACATAGGTGAAGATCCCGTCTTTATCGAGCCTGAATATAACTTCGTTAATATTCTCAACAAGATCACGGTATTCCTCCCTGCTTTTTCGAAGGGCCTCCTCTGATGCACGGCTCGCGGTGATATCGCGGTTGGAGATCCAGTAACCCTCAACTTCAAGTCCGGGGCCCAGGAAAGGCATGCATTTATGGTCAATCCACCGGACTTCCCCGTCACGGGTCAATATCCTGTAGTCTAAAGTTAATATCCCGCAGGGATCGGAGTCCCTGCATTCCTTGTGCTCCCTGTACCTGTTAACATCATCGGGGTGGATTATTCCCGTTACAAGACTTGTGTCATTCAAAAAATCCTCTCTGCTGTAACCGGTGATCCTTTCGCATGGTCCGGAGAGAAAGATTATTTTATTTTGCCTGTCGGTGAGCATCTCCCAGTCAAACGTCAGGCCGGATATCAGTTCAAAGGGAATTTTGCACCCTTCTTCCCCGCCATTTTCATCACTTTCCATAAGAGCCCGGATTATGTTCGTAATCTCTTGTGAAATTTTGGAATCAGAATCCGATTTTATGGTGTAGATACGGGGAACTGATGCCTTTATAGGGATTAGATCCATTATCTCCCCGTATTTTGAGAGGATGAAAAATATAACGCCGGCATTTTTTTGGCGGGCTTTTTTTATTATGTCGATTATCCGGAGATCAGCAAGCCCGTATTCGCATATTACGATATCATAATCTTTCCCGGATAATAGATCCAGCGCCTCCTTCCCTGTGACAACAGCATCCTGAAGAGAGATTTCCAAAATCCCGGACATTTGTGGCAATATCTCATCCGAATACCTTTTTTCGCAAACTGCCAGGACTGATGCCGGAATTTTCATACCAAGCGGGATATAGTAATAGTATAATATTTATAATTTCCTGAATTCGGGGAAGTATCTCTAAAGTGATGACAGGAAACATAGTTTTTTGCTTATCCGTTACATAATACCGGACAGGTGAAAAAATGACTGATAATATTCCTCCGGGACGCGGCATGGGAAGACAGAGAAGAGGCAATCCGCCGACAGCCTGTGTCTGTCCGCAATGCGGTTACGAAGCAGAAAAAACCCTGGGAGTTCCCTGCAGGGACCAGAAATGCCCGAAATGCGGCAGTATTATGATCGGGAAATAATCTTTTTAG
>CAYXKC010000074.1:0-7890 GCA_964465295.1 uncultured Methanomicrobiaceae archaeon
AACCCGGGGTCCGTCCAGGGCGATATGATTATCCTGGATATATTATCAGCAATGGGTTGCAGCGTCTTTAAAGGAGAAGACTTTATCACAGTCTCTCGTAACGGGCCGCTTTCAGGCATTGACACCGACATGTCCTCTTCGCCGGATATTGTACAGACAGTTGCCGCAGTTGCTGTATTTGCAGACAGCCCTACGACAATATCCGGCATATCACACCTCCGGTACAAGGAGAGCGATCGCATCGGTGCGATCGGGAGGATGGTAGAGGGCTGCGGTGCAGGTTTTGAATATTCAGGCGGAAAGATCAGGATAACCCCGGGCGATTTGCACGGTTTCGTTCTCGATCCGGAGGATGATCACAGGACCGCGATGTCGGGTGCGGTAATCGGGCTTGGCACAGGCGGTGTGATGATTAAGGATCCCGGATGCGTCAGGAAGTCATATCCCGGCTTCTGGGAGGATCTCAGGAGAGCAGGGCTTTGAAGAGGATAGTACTTACAGGATTCCGGGGCTCGGGAAAGAGTACGACCGGGGAGATGCTCTCGGAGAGATGCGGCCTCCGGTTTTATGATACGGATTCGATAATCGAGGCGGAAACAAGGTGTCCGATTCCTGAAATATTTTCTCACCGGGGCGAAGCCGTTTTCAGACAGCTCGAATCGAAGGTAATAAGGGAGCTTCCTGAAGACCCCTGCATAGTGGCAACAGGAGGGGGGGCCGTAATGGATCCTGAAAATGTCAAATGCTTAAGGAAGGGTTCTGTCGTCTTCCTTCTCAATATATCTCCGCCCGAAGCGGCAAAGCGTATATTTGGAAGCAACCGCCCGTCTCTCACAGGAAAGCCGGCAGCAGATGAGACGGGGGAGCTGATTCTGGAGAGGATGCCTTTTTACAGGGCCTCATCCGACTTCTGCATCGATGCAGGATTAAAAGGCGATAAGATCTGCGATATTATAACGGGGATAATGAACTATGGCCCATGCAGGATTGATGAGAAAGAGATGGCAAAGGAGTTCTTCTCGGCCGTACCCATGCCTGAAGAGATGAGAGAGAAGACTCTTTTAAGAATCGGGCGGGCCGGTACCGTCCCCTTCTGTGCAATTGCAGGAGATCCGTGCCTGCACAGCAAAAGCCCCTGTGTTTATTCGGCTCTCTTCGCCCGGTATGGCATAGATTCTCATTATACATATATGCAGGCTGAAGACATACGAACTATAACAGAAGTCATGAAGAGAGCAGGAATGAAAGGGCTGTCGGTTACCATCCCGTTCAAGGAAGATGTAATCGAATGCCTTGACGAAACCGACGTGCATTCGGAGAGGATTGGTGCGGTAAACACGGTCCTGAATTCATGCGGAAGGCTTTACGGGACGAATACGGACTGGATTGGGATCAGGGAGCCATTAAGGGATGAGACCGGGAAGAATGCCTTCGTATTCGGTGCAGGGGGGGCTGCAAGGGCGGCAGTCTATGCCCTATTGGATCTCGGGAAGGATGTGACCGTTCTCAACAGAACGCCTGAGCGTGGAATCGAACTTGCAGAGCACTTCGGGTGCGGCTTCTCTTCACCTGCGGATTTTAAACCCGATGATGCAGATATTTTAGTTAATGCAACATCACTCGGTATGAACGGCAGAGGTTCCCCGCTCGAAAAGGAACAGTTAAGGCCGCATATGACAGTCTTCGACCTCGTCTACACCCCTCCTAAAACTCCGCTTCTCACCATGGCTGAAGAGGCAGGGTGCAGGTGTATTCCGGGAACGGAGATGTTTGTTTACCAGGCGGCGGAGCAGTTTTCGCACCTTTTCGGTTTCAAACCTGCAGCGGGTGTGATCAGGGAGGCTTTACAGGGATGAATACCACTGGCAGATTTTTCAGGTGCACGACCTTCGGCGAGAGCCACGGCAGGGCGATAGGTGCGGTAGTCGACGGCTGCCCGGCAGGAATCGAATTTTCGGAAGATGACGTGATGCCTTTAATGGAGAGGAGAAGGCCAGGTAAAAGCCCTTTGTCCTCTCCGAGATTAGAGAAGGATGAGGTCGGGATCCTTTCAGGTGTATTTGAGGGGAGGACGACGGGAACGCCTGTCGCGATGATTATCCGAAACGAAAACTTCAGGACGGGAGATTATGACGAACTAAAGGATCTCTTCCGTCCCGGTCATGCGGATTACACCTACCATGAAAAGTACGGAATCCGCGACTACCGGGGCGGGGGGCGGAGTTCGGGCAGAGAGACCGCAGGCCGTGTAATGGCAGGAGCCCTTGCATTGAAACTGCTTTCACGCGAAGGGATTTTCGTAAACGGAAAGATCACCGCGATCCACGGGGAGAAAAATCCTGAACTGTTTGAAAATGAGATACTCGCGGCAAAAGGTTCGGGGGATTCTGTCGGCGGAATAGTTGAGATCTCGGTAAAGGGATGCCCGCCCGGACTTGGAGATCCTGTATTCGGAAAACTCGATGCGGAACTCGCCTCGGCCATGATGTCGATAGGAGCTGTAAAAGGAGTCGAAATCGGCGACGGTTTTTCTTCTGCGGAAGCTTTTGGCAGTGAAAACAACGATCAGATGGCGAAATCCGGATTTCTCTCAAATCATTGCGGGGGAATACTGGGCGGGATCTCGAACGGTAACGAGATTGTTGTAAGGATTGCCGTAAAGCCCACTCCTTCGATAGAGAAGGAACAGAAGACGATTGATATAACAGGTTCGGAAAGGACAATCTCAGTTCGCGGAAGGCATGATCCCTGTATCGTACCGAGAATCGTTGTGGTTGCGGAGTGCATGGCGGCGATCGTCCTGGCGGATACACTAATCGCACAAAAGGTCATGAAAGTCTTTAATTAAAAAGGAAAAAGGGTTTCAGAACTCAATGGTGTCCTCAAAAAAGACTATGTTATTCTCCCCGTCGACACCGATAATTCCCCAAATCCCGGGGTCGAATGCGGCAGGTGCGACAGCGGGGCGTGAGGTGGAGATCTCATAATCGCCTCCGCCAGTTTTGTAGATAAATATGGACACTCCCCGGTCCCACGCTATCGGGTTTAATCCTGCATTTACCGGATTTATCATATTTGAAGCCGGGTCAACGAGTTTTACCGATGAGTTGCCCTGGCCGCCGATCGTGAATTTTTCTCCATGCATATTAGTCAGGACGATGAATTCAGTGTCCCCTAAATCCGTCTTAGATACATCGATGTATGTCAGTTTGGGGTTAATCAGCGGGATCTCAACCCCGAAGATCATAACCGCTGCCGCCGCTGCAAGTATGACGACAAGGCCCACCATAAGTATAGTGCCGAGGACCTCTGAAACACCTTTGTTCTTTTCAGAAGAAATACTGCAATCTTTCTTATTCCTCATCTGTCAATCCCCTTTTATCTTATAGTTAAACCTGATTTTTAATTTTATAATAGATATATCTTTAGAAATGGAGACCGAGTCCCGGAGGATTTTTCACTGTAATTCTGATATGATAGAATGGTTTCGAAAAAAAAGTTGATTTAGAGTTTATTCTGCTGCTGCAGCATCTCCATTTGGTTTTTCCCTGTTCGCCATTCCTGCAACGATCATGAATATTCCCCATACCATGGTGAATATTGCAAGAATCTCGATTACCGCCATAGTTGCAAGTGCCGGGAACATCAGGAGGTAGAATCCCACGAAAAGCGCCAGTATTCCTGCAATCGCAAGAAGGATCTTATATCCGGTTCCCGAACTGCCGGTAAATGCCATCCAGATGTCTGAAAATGCAATCATGAACATCCAGAATGCAATCAGGTATGTCGTAAGCAGGAAGGCAGCCGCCGCATCGGTGACGATTAACAGGCCGATAATTATTCCGATAACTCCCAGAATTATAAGGGCGACTGACGCCCCTGCCCCTTCTTTGCTTTTAACTCCCTGCACCACTGTAATTATACTGTAGATTATTACCAGAAATGCAACAAACAGACCGAAAAATTCTGCAAACCATCCCGGCATCGCAAATGCCAGGAGCCCGAGAAGAAGGGCAAAGAGCCCCATTAGAACAAAAGTCCACCACGAGGGTGTGAAGTTCATCGGATCCCCAAGAAAACAATTTTCATTTTCCATAATCAAATTCTCCTTTTAATTTCAATTTACTTAATGATTTAAATCTATTTCTAATAGAACGAGAAAACGAGATGTTTTTTGGGGAAAAATTTTCGCCAAACCTTTTTATTCTATATCCATCTTATTATATTTTATGGGATTTTGGATCGCTGCCGTATTCGGCTTTGTAGCGATGGTCATAATCACATATCTCTTCGGAGATACATATCCATATACATCCCTGTTAGGTCCGCTCTGCGGTGGAATTGTCGCAGGAATAGTCCTTGGCGAAGGTGCGGGCGAAGGCGCAAAGGTAGGCTTTGTATCGGGAATATTCGGAGCATTGATGGTCTCCCTGATAGTTCTTATCACGGGGACATTTCTCTTCGGGATTCTCGGAGCCATTACCGCTGCCGCAATCGACCTTGTTCTCCTAATATTTGCAACCTTTGCATTCGGGATTTTCGGACTGATCGGTGGAGGAATAGGCGGGATATTCCGTAGAAAGTGAATACAACCATCACAATGGGGCCGGGTTTGACACCTGTCCCCACCCAAATCAAACCTGATAAAATATTTGACATGCTTTTTTAACCCGTCGTCTTTAATACTTATTTCGATGAATACGGGCGAAGTCAGGATTAGAGAGTACAGGGAGAACGATTTCCCGGCAATTCTTGATATAAAATCCCCCGGGGAAGAAGATACGTATTGTCATGCCGTATTTATCAGGCAGATTGCTGTTCTCTTTCCAGGGCTCTTTTTAATTGCCGAAGACGGGGACGGGAAAATTATCGGGTATACCATCGGCGGTCTTACTTCCGGTGAGCAGAGATCAGGGCTTGTGATGAGATTATTCGTATCGCCGGATTCGAGAAGATGCGGTACCGGACGCCTCCTTATGAGAGAGCTTTCCAGGCGTTTCATGTATTACGGCGCGGACTCCATGGTCCTCACAGTCTCCCCGTCGAATGGTGCAGCTCTTAATATGTACCTGAGTCTTGGTTTTTCGAAATCAGATTACATCAGCAATTATTTTGGTTTGGGTGAAGACAGGATTGTAATGGCCGCGCCCCTGCACCAAGGGCGGAATTAGCCGGGCTATCAAACAGCGTTCATTGGAGACAAGACTTTTGCATGAGCAAATGTTATGCCAGATCGCCATTAATACTGTTACTCCGATAGAGAATATATTAATCCGCAGGACCCCCGGTGAGCGCGGTCTCGTGATTGTTCTTTAAATAGAGTATTGCTAAGGGAAGTATCTACATAATTCAGTGACTTTTATGAAAATGGATGAGAAGGTATTGGAATCCTCTTTGTCTGGCAGGGACGAGATGATCTCAAAGGGGGTATCGCTCCTGACAGGCGATCCCCGGACGGCGATAAAGGCGATGGCATGGCCGATCTTCATCGCAATGTTCCTTCTTACGATGTACAATATCGTCGATGCGATCTGGGTGGCAGGGATAAGTTCCGACGCCCTTGCAGCAATCGGATTTGTAACTCCGGTATTCATGATCGTCATCGGTTTTGGAAACGGTATAGGTGCGGGGGTAACCTCTCTCATATCCCGGCGTATCGGTGCAAAGGACAAGAAAGGGGCTGACGGGGCGGCGGTTCAGTCTTTGATCCTTGCATTTGTTCTATCCGTATTATTCACGGCATTGCTGATCCCGGTTGCCGAACCGGTTCTTATCGCCCTCGGAGCGGGGGATGTCATCGGGCTGACTCTTGACTATGGAAATATAATCTTCCTCGGGACCGTCTTCTTTCTCTTCACCAATATATCCTATGCAATTCTACGTGCAGAGGGAGATACGAAGAGGACGATGTATGCAATGGCAATTTCTGCCGTCCTGAACATGGTTCTTGATCCCATATTCATATTCTATCTCGGGATGGGCATTGCCGGAGCTGCTGTTGCGACAGTTCTGTCTGTCGCCTCCGTCTCCCTGGTTGTCCTGTACTGGTTCTTCATTAAAAAAGATACATACATCACCATCAGGATAACGGATTTTTCGCCTGATTTCGGTATAGTTAAAAAGATTCTCTCAGTGGGAATCCCTGCGAGCCTTGAGTTCGTGATAATGTCCGCGCTCATGATGATACTCAACGGGATGCTTGTGATCGTTGGCGGAACGGATGCCGTTGCAGTCTATTCGACCGGATGGAGGGTGGTAATGTTCGCTCTCATCCCCCTGATTGCGATCGCCACCTCCCTTGTGGCAGTGGCAGGTGCAGCATTTGGCGGCAGGTTGTACAGCAAGATGAATGAGTCCTATTATTACTCGCTGAAACTCGGGTTTATCATCTCACTGTTCACGGCTGTCTTTACATGGATATTCGCACCGCAGATTGCATTGATATTTACGTATTCCGATGAATCTGCTCATCTTGCACCTGCAATAGTCGCATTCCTCCAGACCATGTGCCTTTTCTACCTGTTCGTTCCCCCGGGCATGATGTCGGGTTCACTCTTTCAGGCTGCCGGAAAAGGAATGAACTCCCTGGTGATCCACATCCTGAGAAGCCTTGTTTTCATCGCTGTATTTGCGTGGATCTTCACCTTTATCCTTGACATGGGGCAGGAAGGTGTCTGGTGGGGCATTGTTGCCGGAGATATTCTCGGCGGTATTGCCGGATATATCTGGGCTTCCGCCTACCTGAAGAGACTCCTGAAGTACGAGGACAAAAACCCGGCCTCAGGTCACGGATAAAACTGTTTTTTTCTGCAAAAACGGATTAAATATTTTTTTCGAGGATTATATTCGCCCTTTTGAATATCCTGTCCGCACCTCTTAAAATATCTTCTGCGATGGATTCCCTCAGGTATTCGGGTTCGGATTCGGGATCTTCAAACCTGACTGCATATTCAAAATCATCCAGGATATCGCTCCTGATTAAGCCGTTGTCCAAAAGGAGTGATTCTGCGGCGATAACCAGCAGGGGCGATTTTTTGTCGCGATATCCTTCAGAGAAGATCAGCGCCCTGATGGAATGTATCTGGGACTCTCTACCTGATTTTATTGCTTTGATGAAATCACGCTCTTCAAGGGCTTTCCGCCCGCTTTTCAACTTTTCATCCGCATCAGATAGCTCCTTGTTTATTACGACAGGATCGATATTGGCCTTTGATATCAGCCCTTTCCTGATGCAGTCTTCAAACTTCGTTCTCATTGAACCGTAACTCCATGTGAAGATTAAATGATCATAAATTATCTTTTGAAATAATATCTTTACTTCTTTTAACCCGGCAGTCGGCCTACCTCCGGTATGAAGATTAATCCATCCTTTTTTCCCAAAAGTTTTTTGAGCAGTCCCTGTCAACAGGAGATCGATGGATTCTGCGGGAGATGGCCGGAAAGAGAGAATCGGAGATGACGGAACGAGGCCTTTCGTCGTTCATTACCACCGTTCGAAAAGCCCCCATTACGACCTTCGTCTCGAGCGGGGCGGGGTCCTTAAATGCTGGGCTGTTCCAAAGGGAATCCCTGACCGCCCCGGGATAAGGCACCTTGCGATAGACTCCGGCGATCATGACATTTCTGTACTTGGTTTTTCCGGAACAATCCCGGAAGGGGAGTATGGCGCAGGCAGGATTGAAATATACGATTCGGGAGAATACGGGACAGAGTCGTGGGAAGGGGAAAAGATTGTATTTGTGCTTCACGGCGAAAAGCTCAAAGGTCGTTATGTTCTGGTGAGGTTTAAAAAAGCCGGGGACAAGGAGTGGCTTTTAATGAAGACCGGATGACCGCTTACCCTGATAGTTCGATTTTTCAGCACGCGGATCAAACCATTAGGGATAGGAT
>CAYXKC010000075.1:0-7838 GCA_964465295.1 uncultured Methanomicrobiaceae archaeon
AAGAACGGACTTCTGGAAATAGACAATCCTGATAAAAAACTCCAGGAAATATTTTTATTCCTTACACTTATTGCGCTTTTAATCGTAATCCTGCCATCGGTCTTAGTTTTTTCTGCAGTATCCTGAAGAAGAATGATTTCCTTTGATCAATCTTTAGAAGGGCGTAAGCTCCTTCATAGCAGCTCTGTGCGTAAGTTGCTATGCAACTCACGCGAATTGCGATAACCCGGCCTGGACGTTATCCTTCGGGTAGCCTCAGCCGGGAAGTAAAAAACAGGTTGGAAAAAGGATAAAAAAAAGATTATATTTTTATTCGACAATCAGGTTCTCTGAATACCTGTCCTCGTCCGCAAGCATGAACTCATCGCTCATATGCAGACACTGGACAGGGCAGGCGTCATTGCACTGCGAACAGAAGATGCACTGAGTGACATAGATCCTGACAGTCTTAGTCTCTTTAATAAACTCGATGGCGTTCGCCGGGCATACACGTATACAGATCTTGCACCCGATGCACGCGTCCCTGTCGTAGGTGATCTTTCCCCTGTAGTTCTCAGGGGTTGGAACCGGGGGGTTAATCTCCGCCTTTCCTTCAGAGACCTTCCCGAGAAATCCTGTAACAGACTTTGGAAGATACTTTGCAGGGAAGAGATTGGTTGCAGGCTTTTTTGTTATCTGCCTTAGAACCTCTGCCATCGTCGGAAGAAAACTCATAATACAACACCTCCTTTAAAAAGCACATCGAGGGTGATCATCACAAGGCCTAAAAGAGCCGCGATTGCAATGTATCCCCAGTATATCGATACAAGATGATTGATCCTGAATCTCGCCATCGAGACACGGATGAGACTGACCGAGAAGAACATCACCACGATAACCTTCAGAAGGAAGAAGAATACATCGGCGATGATCGCCGCCCATCCGGTAATCCCGGTAAACCAGGAGATATTCCATGGCAGAAATATTGCAACCCCGAGAGCGATCATTGCAAATGTCTTCACCCCTCCGGCGATATAGAAGAGCCCGAGGTTTCTGCCTGAATACTCTGCAACAAGTCCGCCGCAGAGTTCGGTCTCGGCTTCGGGCGTATCACAGGGAACACGGGAAAGTTCGGCCGGAGTGACCCAGGCGAGAACCAGCAGGAGAATCAGGCAGCCGATAATGCCCAGGGGCCCGGCGATATCCCATATCACGATTCCGGTTCCCAGTCCGGCCATTGTCGCAAGCGAGAAAGGATCGGCGAAACCTGCCATAGAAAACCTCCATGCAACCGCAACGATTGCGACCGCAAGCGGGAATTCATATGCGATCATCGTGACCATCTCCCTCTGTGCACCGACGGTTGCATAAGGCGAACCGGATGCAAAACCACCTGCAACCATCGCAAGCGCAGGGACTGTAAGGAGATACATGACAAGGATCGCATCCCCAAAACCGTCGAAAACAGGATAAAATCCTGCAATCGGAATATAGAGAAGGAGTGTTATCGCCGATGCGAGTGCGATAACGGGTGCTGCATTGAAAACGGATCGGACTGCATTTTCAGGGACTATGCTGTCCTTGCACATCAGTTTGAAAACATCTATGAACGGCTGTCTTATCGGAGGTCCGACCCTCGCCTGCATATGTGCAGCGAATTTTCGGTCTATACCAAGAAGGACAAGCCCGGCTATGATCCCGATAGCCGCCAGGGCAATCGTTCCCCCGACTACCGTCATGACAATATCAATCATTCATCAGCCTCCTTGTCTTCTCCACCGACATTCTATGGAGGTATTCCTTCGAATAGATGTCAGGCTTTCCGTCCCTTACAACCGCAACCCTGTCGGTGCACGACATGCACGGATCGATCGATGCAACGATTATCGGAATGTCGGCGATCTGCTCTCCTTTCAGCATCTCAAGCCACGATAGCTGGTTCGAATATGTCGAGGCCTTGACCTTCCACATATAAGGCGAATCTGACTTGTTCATCCTCACGTAGTGGAGACACTCCCCGCGTGGGGCTTCCACCCTTCCGACTGCCTCGCCTTCCGCCTTCTTGCAGGCCGCAAGGAGTTTCGGCATTTTTGTCTCCCAGAGCGTCTCCCCTTCGGGCATCTGCTTTATGCACTGGCGGATGAGATCCACGGACTGGACAACTTCAAGAAGCCTGACCACAATCCTGTCATATACATCACCGCGTGTTTCGCCGCAATAAAGATCAGGCATTGCATAATCAAAATCAAGTTCGCCGTATGCCCCGTAGGGTGAATCGAGCCTGACATCCATTCTTACGCCCGACGCACGGGCGGTCGGACCGACGGTGCAGAGCCCGAGAGCGGCCTCCTTCGTCAATAATCCACAATCCCTGCAGCGCATGTTGATGGTTTTGTCATGAAGGAATAATTTCAGGAGTTTGCCTGCGACGTTTTCATAGTACTGAAGCCCTTCCTCTATTCTTGCAAACTTCTCCTCTTCGATATCCCTTCTTACTCCGCCCACCTGGACGATTGCATAATTCACCCTGTTTCCGGTGAGAAGTTCGATTAAGTCCATCGACTCCTCACGGACACGCCAGGCGAGATTGAAGAGCGTATCAAAACCGAGCTCGTGGGCGGCGACTCCAGCCCAAAGAAGGTGCGACTGTATTCTCTCGAACTCCGCAAGAATCGTCCTGATATAATGTGCCCTGTCAGGGACCTCTATATCCGCAATCTGCTCCACTGCACGGGCAAAAGCGAAGGTATGCGAAACCCCGCATATGCCGCATATCCTGTCGGTAAGATGAACGATCTGAACGGGATTTCTTCTCATTCCCATCCATTCGATACCCCTGTGCGCCTTTCCGGGGGCAAAATCTACCTCTTCCACAACCTCGCCGTTGATCTTAAAGGTAAAGAGAATCGGCTCCTTTAATGCAGGATGTGTGGGTCCGATAGGTATCGTGTACGGCGCCTTTTTTGACTTGTTCTCATTCATCGCCCTTCACCTCCTCAGCCCGTGCATCTCCTGCGTGAGTTTCAGGCTCCTTCACTTTCTCCTCCTCCGGGGATTTGGATTCTCCCTTTTCCACGGGAGTCTCCTTTTCTGCCTTTTTTTCAGGCTTATCCACGCTCTTCTTCTTCTCGGGTTTCGGTTTAACCGGCGGATTCGGCCTGTCTTCGGGCCTTCCGACAGCCCAGAGATCCTTTATCATGCCTTCAGGAATCCCGGCCTCGTCCTTCCTCCAGGGATAGACACCTTCAGGGAAATCTTCAGGAAGGAAGAGTCCTCTCTCATCAGGAATGCCCTCCACTTTCACACCAATCATCTCCTGTTTCTCCCTCTCGGAATAAACCGCACCGGGTATCAGGTCGGATATCGTAGGAACGACCGGATTTTCCTTAGGAACAGAAACCATGAAATTCACAGTAATCTCTGATCCCTTCGAACCGAAGAAGACGGTCAGGTGGTAGAGGACATCGATCTTCTCCTCCATATCTACGGCGGAGATGACTCCGAGGTGAGGATAATCGATCGAGATCAGTTCGGCAATCGCATCATGCAGAATCCCTGTATCAATCCTGAGCCATACCGAGTTAACCGGTGTTTTCTTCACTCCCTCGCACCAGTGCTGCGTCTCTGAACTGATTATGCGGTCGCCGAACTTCGATGCGAATCTTTCCGCAACCTCTTCGGCGGTCATCAGTTTTCTGGCAGTATCAGTCATCTTTTCCCTCCCGGATTCTTTCAAGTTTCGCAATCGCCTTTACAACGCCGTCGATGATCGCCTCCGGCCTGGGTGCACATCCGGGAACATATACATCGACCGGAATGACCTCTCCTACAGGGCCGTCGAGATTATAAGAGTCGAAAAAGACCCCCCCCGACTGTCCGCATGAACCTATGCACATTACGACCTTCGGGTCGGCCATCTGTTCGTATACGCGCTTCATCCTGTCCTTCATTGCGTGGACCACCGGACCGGTGACTAAAAGGACATCCGCATGCCTGGGTGAGCCGACAAGTTTTATCCCGAATCTCTCGGGATCGTGCCTCGGCATCAGGGTCGCCACGATCTCGATATCGCACCCGTTGCATGAACCGGAGTTGAAATGGAATACCCATAGAGAACGGTTGAGTGATTTTGAGAGTCTCATAAGAGGCCACCTCCAAGAACGAGAACCATGACAAATGCCGTTACTCCAAGGAACCACAGGATGTAATCGGTAAGGATTCCGGAATGAAGGGGCACGACCCTGTCATAATAGTCTTCAAGCGCTTTTGTAAATCCCCAGTACATGTTTCCGCCGCGGACATGCACCTCGCCCTTTTCCGGCTCGGCGTTTCCTGAGATAAACGGTTTCGTCTGTTCTGTACCGGCCTTATAATCGGACTCACCCCTGAGCCATATGATCCAGGCGATGATTATCGCAATTACAAAGGCAGCGGCCCATATGAGTGGATTCCACGAACCGAATCCGGTATACAGGCTCTCCATTACAGCCATCTCAGGCACCTCCCAGGACTGCAGCAATATAACTTCCCTGGTCTACAAGCGCTGTTGCGGCTGGTGTGATAAGGAAGTCGACAACCTGCTGCGGGAATATTCCAAAGAGTATCACGAGCAGTGCAAGGATTCCCATACCTGCAAGCATGAAACGCGGCACTTCGCGAACCTCTGAATATTCAGGCAGTTTCGGGCCCATGAATATCGAGTGGAATACCTTGACGAAGGATGCAAGCGTCAGTATGGATACGACCATCGCAATTATCGAAAGTATCGGGCTGAACAGGAAGACCGACTCGTAGATCATCAGCTTCGATGCAAACCCGTTGAACGGCGGAATGCCGGCGATTGCAAGAGCTCCGATAATGAAGAAGACCATCGTCCACTTCATCTCGTGCCCGAGTCCGCCGAGTTTGTTGAGATTCCTTGTTCCCGCCTGGTAGAAGATCGCGCCTGCAGTCAGGAACAACAGACCCTTGTACATCGCGTGGTTGATAATGTGGAAGAGTCCGCCCTCCATCGCTGTCATGCCGAATGCGTCCATCATTGCAGCATTTCCAAGTACTGCAAGACCGACACCGACACCAAGAAGCATATAGCCGGTCTGCGAGACTGCATGATATGCCATCAGGCGCTTGACATCCTTCTGGGGAATAGCCATAGAGACTCCGATGAACATCGAAAGAACACCAAGTATGATGATAATCCAGCCAATCGTCGCATAATCGAGCGTTACATTGTATAGAGTGAAGACGACCCTGAACACACCGTAAAGGCTCGCCTGGCTTGCGACCACAAGGAACGCAGTTACAGACGACGGTGCCATCGAGTATGCATCCGGAGTCCAGAAATGCATCGGAACGGCGCCGGACTTCATCGCAAGCGCCACAATAAGCAGGACCAGTGCAATCTTGTCGAGGGCCCCGAACTGCATGCTGTCTGCGATTACAGCCATATTTAAGGCATCATACTGCCCGTAGAAGAGGCCGATTGCGAATAACACAAGAAGACCGCCGAGGGTCGATAGGACCGCATACTTTAAGCCGGCCTCAACAGCGTAGCCTTTATCGACCCTTGATGCGACAAGTGCTGCGCCTGCAAGCGAGTTGATCTCGAGGAAGACGAAGAAGTTGAACATATCCCCGGTACAGACCATCCCGAGAATACCTACCTCCATTAAGAGAAGGAGTGCGTAGAAGGAATCTTTCCCCGACATCTTCGACTGGCTCGTAATAGAGAAGAGCGTCACGGCAAATCCGACGATCGCCGCAGATATCGCCATGAAGACGCTCATCGCATCTACGGTAAATATTATCCTGAACGGCAGCCCGCCCGAATCGGGAGGAATCGCCGCAGCCGGATTCTGTGCACCGAAGGTATAGACGATCGTTCCAGACGACAGCACCTCGTTTGTAAGGATCGCCGCGATGCAGAATGTCGCAAAACTTACAATCAGGACCCACGCGTTGCGTCCTTTTTCAGAGAACTTACCGATAAGCGGTGTCAGGAAAGCCCCAAGCATCGGGACCGCCAGCAGGAGTGCCGGCAGGTTATCGATTATCCAGCCGACGATCATCCTTTCAGCCTCCCTGTCTTGTCGACATCCACAGTCCCGTATTTTTTATAGATGATCATAACGAACGAGAGAAGCAGTGCCGTCGTTGCAATTCCGATAACGATATTGGTAAGCGTCATTGCCTGTACGGTCGGATATACCATCTCTCCTCCGGGGGAGTTAGTGAATATCGGTGCGATGCCGCCTGCAATATATCCGGTTGCAACCAGGAACAGGTTGACACCGGCTTCAACGAGAGCCAGTCCCATTACAATCCTGATGAGATTCTTCTTCGTGACCATCATCGCGATTCCGATAACGATCACAAGGCCGGCTGCTATATACGGAATATTGTAGATCATTCCTCTTTCACCCCCTCAATTCCCGAGAGCATGTACATAATTATCAGACCCATCGCCCCGATTACCTCGATTCCGACTGCGATATTCATAAGCGGAATTGTTCCGGCCGAGTTGAGTATGCCCGGATTTGTGCCGTATGCGACCGCCTCACCAAAGATTATCCCCCCGCTGGCAAGCCAGTTGAAGAAGAACGTCGAGCCGAGGGCGATTGCGATGAATGCGGTTACTATGAACAGCAGGAGCCCGAAAGCCTCGGTATACTTCATCGAATCTGTTGAGAAATGCTTCTTTATCGTCTCCGGGGAGAAAGCAACGAGCATCAGGATGAATCCTGTCGCAGCAACCGCTCCGCCCTGGAATCCACCGCCGGGAGTTAAATGGCCGTGGATTATAATATAAAACCCGAATACGAGGATGAACGGGAATAACAGATTCGCAGTTGCTTTTACAATCCTACTCATACTCATACTCTTCATCCTCCTTCATCCTGCGAAACATCAGGGATACGCCCAAAACCGCAGTGAATAAAACGGTCGCCTCACCCAGGGTATCGAAACCCCTGAAATCGAAGACAACACCACTCACAATATTATTCACAGCCGCAAGCTCCTGGCCGTTATCTATCATATAATCGTCCATCTCTCCATGCTGCGGATTGCCGAAGTTCAGCAATGCAGATGGAAGGAGCAGCGATCCTGCAAGTACAATTATGATCGCTGCGGTGAGGATCTCCTTTCGATTCATGATTCATCCTCCTCCACGGAATCTCCCGGAGTGGTGGTGCCTCTTATGGCTATTACGAATATTGCAGTCGTAAGGCCGGCTCCGATTCCCGCCTCGGCGATCGCCACATCCGGTGCCTGCAGCATGTAGAATTCAAGAGAGAGCAGGAAACTGAATACCCCAAACGCGATTGCCGCCGAAAGCAGATCCCTCAGGATATAGATTGAAATTGCACTGACCACCAGCCCGGAGAGTAAAAGAAACTGGATCAGCATGTACAGATCGATCATTCTTCGGCCTCCCCGAGTCTGTCGACAACGGCTTTTACAGGCTTTTGTCCCGACCTGTATGCGGCCCTCGCAATGGCATGAGACCCTGTCGCATTTGTGAATGCAAGAGCAAACAGGATTATGAGCACATTTATTGAAAGATCGATATACTGGCTGTCATTTGAGGCAAGAAATTCAGAGACGCAATATACGACAGCTGCCAGGCAGATGAAGATCGTCCCGAAGGTCGTCATCTTCGTCTCTGCATGAAGCCTGGTATAAACGTCAGGGAATCTCAGGATACCGGCAACACCAAGCGTATTGAAGATGAGGCCGATTGCGATGAAAATTATTATCAGCGTGTCTGCAATCATCAGAGTTCGCCCCCGATATATTTGGCAATAAACAGCGTTCCAACGAAGGAGAGAAGTGCATATACTATCCCGACTTCCACAAAG
>CAYXKC010000076.1:0-7621 GCA_964465295.1 uncultured Methanomicrobiaceae archaeon
TCCTCCTGGCGGTTGCAGGAGTCTGCACCATAATTGCCGGAACGCAGGCCGGGCTGTTATATTACTCATCTCCTGAAACCCAGAGGATTATCGAATCCGATATGGTCCCCTATGAGCAGAAGAGGGCTCTCTTATATGCCGACGCTATCCGTGACAGTGATCCTTTGGTCCGTGAATATGCGTTCATGAAGACATCTGTTAAAGATCCGGGCGGAGATACCATTCTTTATGTCTGCAACCTTTGGGACGATGTGAACCGGAACTGGAAGGTCGTAAGCGATCCTCCCGGCCCTGAATATATTTCCTCATCCCCCGAGACGATAAAGGCGGATCTCAGGGGCGACTGTGACGATTATTCTGTACTGCTCTCCGGTCTTTCGGGGGCAACAGGGGCAAAAACAAGGATCGTGAATGTCGAAGGCAGAGACGGTGCTCCCGGCCATGCATATCCCGAATACCGGCTTGGTACAGATAAACCGGCCGTAATCTCCCAGTGCAGGTATATCTCGGTCCGCTACGACTGTGACAGGGTCTATTACAGTTTCAGCAGTGAAGGGGGAAAGACGGTTTACTGGCTGAACCTCGACTGGGCTGAAGGCCGGAAACCTGATACAGACTACTATATCTACGGCGATTCCTCGAATTATCACGAACTTGTACACCCCGGGCAGAGCTATACGGGTGCAGGGCAGAGGACTGTCTTTTACTATCCCGACGGATCTTACAGGGAGGAGAAAGCAGGTTACGGGTATTACGCGAAGAACAGGAATAATGAAGAGGTCTTAAATGTCATCTGATTCCGTCTTTTTTACGGGCGCAATAATATTGATCCTGCTCTTTGCAGCAGCCCTTTCGCCAGGATGCTCGTCGAACGATACCGAATCATGCAATGCCACGCTGGCAGAGTTAGATTCTATCGAAAAATCCGCCGACGGCAGACTTAAAATAATGGATTTCAGCAATACGGATGAGATCTTCAGTTCACAGCTCGCCGCCTCAAAGAGCCAGTATCGCGATGCCATAGACCTGCTATATTCCCTCGGTCCCTCCCCCTGTCTTTCAGGGTTCGCCTATGAGACCAGGGTCAAGTCGCTCCAGCTGAAGATCGATTTCCTTGACGTCTATTCTGCGATGTACGAAAACGACCAGAAGGCCGGGAGGATATTTCATACAACAACTCCGGAGTTCAGGAAGGGTCTTGTTGAAGTTATGGACGAGTATGAAAATATCAGGCAGCGTATCCTTTTCTTACAGGTGCTTGGGAGGGATATCGACAGGACCCTTCTCGATCCGCAGTTTACCGGGACGATCGGAACAGTCCGCGGAGAGCTTGATATGAGGCTCGATTCCGTAGAGGCAAAGATTTCGTTTCTAATGGAATACAGGTAGATCCTTAAGAAGAGACTGCAACTGCCGGTGTTGCAAAAGTTTAAGGGGTGAACAGTACAAACCAGATTACTCACTCTATTCCGGAGATAAAAATGGAATATTTCAAATCGCTGATCAACAGAAAGTTCAAGGACGTCGTGGGAAGCCGGTACAAGGATGTACTGAAGGATTACCGGGAATTTCTTCTCACTGAAGAGGAGATTGTAATCTTCAGCCTTAAAAAGATCCTGATGCCCCTGGATATATTTATATCCGCTGTGCCGGGGGAGCTTTATGATCTCCTGACTGCATTCGACGAGGTCGAGGTGAACCTGGTATATATAACGGATTCCAGCGTCGTCTCGATAATCGGGGATATCCTCGGTGAGGAAGCCGGCAATGAATACAAGACCAAAAAGGAAGAATACGGCAGAAATCTCCTGGATAAGATCTCCGGGGAGCTTGAAGAGAGGGGGCTGCCTGTAAAATGCCGTCTTTACTCCGGCCACAAATGGGACGATATCGAGACGATGTCTGAAAATTACGACCTTGTCGCAATATCCAAATCCTATGGCGGGGGAAGAGGGGATGAGAACGAGATCAGTCCCGTGGCACAGCGCCTCGTCCAGCAGATGAATGTTTCTACGGTATTATATTGAGTTTTTTGATAAAAGGCAGGTTTAGATGGTGTTGATAGAGCCTTTAATAGCAATAGTGGTCTTCCTGATAACTTATGCCCTGATAGTGGATGAGAGAATCAACAGGGCGGTTGCCGCAATGGCGGGTGCTGCGGTTCTCGTTTTCCTCGGGATCGTTCCCTGGGAGAGCCTGCTCGAGCACATAGATTTCGGGACGATATTCCTGCTTATGGGAATGATGATCATCGTCAATGTCGCAAGCAACAGCGGCCTTTTCGAGTATCTTGCCATCAGAACAGCAAAAGCCGCGGGCGGAAGCCCGATCAGGGTCATGATACTCTTTGCCCTGGTGACGGCGGTGACAAGTGCGTTCCTCGATAATGTGACGACCGTTCTGCTGATGACCCCGATGCTCCTGTATATTGCGAAGGTGATGGATGTAAATCCTGTTCCTTTCCTCCTTACAGAGATACTGGCTTCCAACGTCGGAGGTATGGGCACCCTTATCGGAGACCCCCCGAATATCATGATTGCATCCGCAACAGGTCTTTCATTCAATGAGTTCCTGTTTGTAATGGGCCCGATCGCTCTTGTCGATCTCCTGGTCATTATTGTTATCTTCTATTTCATCTATGGACGTAAGATGAAGGTTGACAGCGCCGGAAAGGCTGCAATAAAAAAGACAATAGACTCCATCGACGAGCGGGCTGCAATCCAGGATATCGTCCTTTTCAAAAAGTCGATCATTGCACTTTTAATAGTTATACTGCTGTTCTTCGTTCACAGCAGCATCGGTGCGATACTTCATACGGTCCTTCCGTTTGTCGATCCGGCGATGACACTTGAGCCCGCCGAAGTTGCACTGATCGGTGCGGCTCTAATATTGTTCTGGTCGAGAAAGGCGCCGGAGGTGATCTTCGAGAAGGTGGAATGGACGGCGCTTTTCTTCTTCGGCGGTCTGTTTGTGCTTGTGGGGGGTCTTGTCGAGACGGGGGTAATCTCCGATCTTGCGCTGATGATGACCTCGAACCTCAACGGGACGCACGAGGCGATGTTTGTTATAGCCTGGTTCTCGGCTATCGCATCGGCGATTGTCGATAATATCCCGCTTACTGCGGCGCTGATACCGCTGATCCAGGATATCGGGATGAATTCCACGACGATTGATACATACCCGCTGTGGTGGGCGCTTTCGCTCGGCGCCTGCCTCGGCGGGAACGGAACGGCGATTGCGGCATCTGCAAATGTCGTGGTCCTTGGAATAGCCGAGAGAGAAGGGATAAAGATAACATTCTTTGATTTCCTGAAGATTGGAATGTTTGTCCTCTTTGTCACGGTCGCAATCGGCCTTGGCATATTGTATTTAATGTTCTGAGTTAAAGGAGGGTAATAGGATGAAGATACTTGTACTGCTTGACGGCTCGAAATGGAGCTATAAGGCCGCAATAAACGCGATTGAGATCGCGAAGAAGAAGGATGCGGAGATTACAATATTCTCTGTAATCGACAGGGCCGAGACCCGTGCCTCTGCTTTTTATTTCTGCAGGCAGAGCAACATGTGCGATCTTGTCAACGAACATGAAGAGAAGATATACAGGGATTTGAAGAAGAGCATCAACGAGGACTTAAACGAACTCACGCTCAATATGAATAAGATCAACTTAAACGGCAGATCGAAGATGGTCGAAGGAAAACGCGAAGAGGAGATAATGAAGGAGTTCTCTTCAGGCGGATATTCGCTCGTTGTGATGGGCGCCTTCGGCAAGAGATCCAATGTCCGCGTCGGAACCCTGTTCAATGAAATATCAACGGCGATCAACGTTCCGATACTGATACTAAGATAATACTTTTTTTACAGCTCCCCGATATCCTCGTTCCAGAGCTTCGGGTTTTCACTTATGAACCGGGCCATCATATCCGCACATTCATCCAGGTCGAGGTCGGTCACGATGACGCCGTGCGATCGAAGAAAATCCCCTGCACCACTGAAATTTCTCGACTCTCCTGCAACAACCCGGGGGATTTTGAACTGGACGACCGCCCCTGCACAGAGGTAACACGGCATCAGGGTGGAGTAGAGCGTCGTATCCCGGTACCTGCCGATTCTTCCCGCGTTCATGAGGCAGTCGATCTCCGCATGAATAACCGGATTATCCTGCTGTACTCGCCTGTTGTGCCCCCTTCCGACGATCCTGCCGTCCAGGACAAGAACGGAGCCTATCGGGATTCCCCCTTCGCGATATCCTGCCTTAGCCTCCTCTATTGCGGCAGCCATGAATATTTCGTCCGTTAAATTCATCCATTTACTAATTATCCCCGGGGAATTTTGAACCTTTCTCACCAACATATTTATACTATAATGTATAAATATGTACATTGATGATTAAAGGTGATTATATTTTGACTGGTATAACTGGTATTGAAATGAAAAATATCCTCAGATCGGGGGCATTTTGAGATGAAGTCCCGTGATATTGCTGTTGTCGGAATCCTCCTTGCGATAGGTGCGATCCTTAGGTTTATTGCAAATATGTTCCCGGGAGCGATCGTGGGAAACCCGGTTATCGCGATGTATTGTCTTGCGATTATCCTGATCCACCCGACAGTAAGAGAAGCGCTCGGTATCGGAATTGTCGCCGCACTGGTCTCGATGATGATCAGCCATTCGATCTTTCCGCCGGCAAATCTCATCAGCGAATCGCTTGGTGCGATAGTTTGTGTCCTTCTCTACAAGCTTATTGAAGTGAAAATCCCGTTTGCGCCTGCGGTTACGACATTCATTTCTACATGTGCGAGCGGATTTTCGTTTATCCTCGTATGCATGGCCGTAATGCTCGCCTCGATAATCGCGGTGCCGCAGGGAACCATCACAGGTTTCTTCCTTGCAGTGGCTCCAATCGTAATTATTACAGCGGTCATAAACTGCGTCATTACCCAGGTCCTCTATTTCCCGGCAAAGAGAATTCTCTCCCGGTAAACCGGGACCCTTTTTTTGACTAAAATAGTCTTTGATGAACACATTTATACATCGTAAGACAATATAATTAGAGAAACTTTTTGAGACTTTAACAGGGAGATATTTCAGATGCGGTCGAAAGATATTGCGATAGTCGGTATTTTGCTGGCGATTGGTGCCATATTAAGATATTTTACGAATATTATTCCGGGTGCAATCGTTGCCAACCCGATTATCGCCTTATACTGCCTTGCGATAGTCCTGATCGCACCCAGGATAAGGGATGCCTTTGGAATCGGTATCGTGGCCGGGATCGTATCCGCATTAATCAGCCATTCGATCTTTCCCCCGGGAAATCTCATCAGTGAGCCGATTGGAGCCCTGGTATGTCTCGGAGTCTATTCTGCAACACGCAAGAGGCTGCCGTTCTCACCGGGGATATCCACACTTGCAGCAACCCTGGCAAGCGGGTTTGCATTCCTGCTTGTAAGCATTATCGTAATTGTCGCAGGCATAATCCCGATGACGGGCCAGTTCGGCACAATCGAGACCTTCGTGATTGCACTCTCCCCGGTAATCATACTTACAGCCATCTTCAATTCGATAATAACCCAGGTGCTCTACTTCCCTTCGTCAAGGATACTTATGAGGGGCATAAAGGGTGAGGGTGAACCGGCCCGGACGGCAGATCTCGAAGAAGAGCCTGAGAAAACCCCGGACGTCTTATCTCCTGATGCAATTGAGTTTAAGGATTTCACCTACGAATACCCTGCAGGCAGCAGGCCCGCCCTGTCCGGAATAAATCTACGGATAAAAAGGGGTGAATGCGTGCTTGTAAACGGAACTACGGGTGCGGGCAAGACTACGCTGTGCCTTGCCGCAGCAGGTATACTTCATCACGAGTACGAAGGAAAGAGCGGGGGCAGCATCGCGATATTCGGAAAGGACGTCTCTTCATATGCCGACATGGGGGAGATCGGCAAAAATGTCGGCGTGGTCTTCGACGATGCCGACGCCCAGCTGATATTCACGACAGTCGAGGAGGAGGTTCTCTCCGGGCTCGAGAACCGGGGCCTTAAGGCCGAAGAGGTGCTTAAGCGGCTCGAAGATATAATGAAGCTGACAAATATCGAACATCTCCGCTACAGGTCCCCGCACACACTCTCCGGGGGTCAGAAGCAGAGGGTTGCGCTTGCATCCACTCTTGCATCCGGAAACGACTGCCTGATACTCGACGAGGCAACGGCCGAGCTCGACGATGTGGCCACCGGACAGATAATCTCCATCCTGACCCGGTTAAAGGAGGAGGGAAAGACCATAATTGTTGTAGAGCAGAAACCAAAAGCCCTCTCGGCAATTGCAGACCGGGTTGTAATAATCGACAACGGCATGCTGGTCAGCGAGACCTCCCCTTCGAAATTCTTCGGGGAAAAGAAGAAAGAGGTTACTCGTGCCGGCGTTTCGGCAGGTTTGAGTCACAGGACCAAAGGGGGCGAACCTGTAGTCTCGGTAAAGGACCTGGTCCATGACTATGGGGGCGTGCGGGCGCTCGACGGAATATCGGTCGATTTCTATCCGGGGGAATTTATCGCCATTGTCGGTGAGAACGGCTCGGGAAAGACGACGCTCTCAAAGCACCTGAACGGACTGCTCAAACCGACCTCGGGCACGGTTACGGTCTCGGGGATAGACTCCTCCGGTTCGGGAGTAATAGAGCTCTCGCGCCACGTGGGGCTGGTCTTCCAGAATCCGGACACGATGCTCTTTGAGGATACGGTCGAAAAGGAGATCGAATTTGGTCTTAGGAATATCTCGATGGAATATACTCCTGAGTATATCGAAGATGTTCTCGACGAGGTCGGGCTTTCGGATCATAAAGGGGCGTTTCCGAGATCGATGAGCCGCGGTGAGAGGCAGAGGCTTGCAATCGCATGTGTGGTTGCAATGAAGCCCGATGTAATCATTCTCGACGAGCCTACGACCGGCCTGGACCCAATCGAATCTGTGAGGATAATGAATATCCTCGAGGGTCTTTCAGGGGCGGGGCACACAGTGATAATGGTGAGCCATGATATGGATGTCGTTGAGAACCATGCAGCGAGGGTGATAAGAATGGCCGACGGGAGAATAATCTCCGATGAATTCATGGAGGTCGATTAATAATGTCTGAAATCCTGCAGTACAAGAGGATGGACGGTGTGTTCCATCGCATGAACGCCCTTACCAAGGTGGTCTTTTTGGTATTTGTCGTGGTCCTTGCCGTCATGTCCACAAAACCCGTGATCCTGCTTGGTATCGTCATCGTGCTCTTCGTTCTTGCGGCGGCCGGCCGGATGCATATAGAACTCCTGAAACAGGTTCCGATGCTGATATTCCTCTCGGCGGGTCTTTTCCTCCTGACGATAATAACGATGCAGTCGGGTGATGTAATGGGCTATCTCGTCCCGTCGTTTATCCCCATTATCGGCGGTGTTATTCCTGTTACGACAGGTGCCATCACCTTTGCGCTCATACTCTCTTTCCGCTTCTTCGTTATGCTCTTTGCATTCCAGATAGTGATAATCTCCACCCAGCCCAGGGACCTTGTTCATGCTCTCCAGAAGATCAGGCTCCCTGTCGATTACACCCTGATGCTCCTGATTGCCATCCGGTTCATACC
>CAYXKC010000077.1:0-7287 GCA_964465295.1 uncultured Methanomicrobiaceae archaeon
ATGTTGATGTTCGTCATATCATGCTTGTTGCGGATATGATGTGCATGGAAGGTGAGGTCAAGCAGATCGGACGTCACGGTATCGCCGGAGAGAAGGAAAGTGTGCTCTCAAGAGCCGCTTTCGAGGTTACGGTGAACCATCTGCTCGATGCGGCTGTTGCAAACGAAGAGGATATCCTCGAGGGTGTAACAGAGAACGTCATCGTAGGACAGCCGATCCAGCTTGGAACCGGTGATGTAAAGCTGATTGCAAACAGAACATCATAAATTTATGAATGTATTAATAATTTAGGAAATTATACCAAATTCAGGTGAAATCAAATGGATTTTGAAACATCGCTCAGACGCGCAATTAAATCCGGAAAAGTAATTTTCGGTCAAAATGAAACCAAAAACTCTGTAGAGAGTGGAAACTCAAAGATGGTCATCGTTGCAGGCAATTGTCCTGAAGAATTCCAGAACTACCTTTCTGAAAAGGATATTTTTGTATTCAAATCAAAAGATTCCAGCGTTCAGCTGGGAAAGGTGTCCGGTAATCCGTTTATGGTAAGTGCTCTTTCAATCGAGGATGCAGGAGAATCCGACATCCTCACCCTCAAGAAGGAATAAGGCTATGGCAGAGATTGTACTCAATGAAAGATCACTCCAGCTTATGAAGAGCTTTGAGGATATCACCGGTGCGGGAAGCCGTGACTGTGTTGTTGACGAGAAGAACGAGCGCCTGATCTTTGTTATCAATCCCGGTGACATGGGTCGTGCCATCGGCAAGAGCGGTGTCAGCATCAAGAAAGCCTCCGATGAACTGGGGAAGAAGATCGAGGTTGTCGAATTCTCAAACGATCCCGAACAATTCATAAAGAACTGTTTCCTCCCGGCAAGAGTCCTTACCGTTGATATAAAGGAGAACGGGGAAGGGGAATTTGAAGCCTTCGTTGATGTTGAAGAGGAGGATATGGGTATTGCCATAGGAAAAGGCGGAAAGAATATCTTCAAGGCAAACAAACTCGCCGAGAGGCAGCACGACATATCAGCTGTTCAGATCATAACAAATTCTGAAGATGAAGGATCTGACGAAGAAGGATCTGAAGATCTTCTCTAATTTTTTTCTCTGTTCTTAATCTGTTATTACTTCTAATCAGCTTGCGCTTTGCTGATCTTTTCCGGAGAGCCCGAGAACTTCTCCGACCCGTTTTCCGATCTGGGGATCGGAGCGGTGCTTTTTTAATGCCTCTTTTATTCGATCCCCTCCGAGACTGACAAGTGCATTGACCGCTTCCATCCGGACCTTCACAGAAGTGTCATCCAGAATTTTTATAAGAGGATCTTCGGCACGTTCGTCGCCGATAATCCCCAGGGCTTTTATTGCCGCTATTCTGACTTTCGGTTTTACATCTGAAAGAAGCGGGATAAGAGGTTCGACTGCTCTCTTATCCCCGAGCATTCCAAGTCCAGTCGCAGCTCCTTTCCTAAGCCACTGGTTGTCGCTTTTGAGGCAGTCGATTAAAGGGAGTGTGGCTCTTTTGTCGCCGATCTTTCCGAGCGATTTGGCTGCGATCCAGCTTACATCGACGTATTCGTCGGAGAGTGCATCTATCAGGGGTAAAACCGCTTCCTCTGCCTGCATATCCCCAAGTATCTCTGCAGACTTCCACCTGAACGTGAGGTCTTTACTTTTAAGGTAGCCGATTAGTTTTATGATATTCTCTTTTCTTTTCCTGGCAGTATTGCCTTCTTCCGGTTTTTGCTCCCCTGAAGTGCCGGTCGAATCTTTCATCATTGACCACACTGACAATGAGACAACTATTTACTTAAATATATCCAAATAACAGGAAATTGGGATTTATTTGTTAATCAATTCTTAAATATTATGATTTTTAGTTAAGATATCAAAATGAATTCATAATAAATATGACTTCTTAAAATAATCTTATTTTTTTGCGGCTATCTCCGCCCCCGATTCATAGACTTCTTTCATTACTTTTTCATTCTTTAAAACGGCACCCTTCTCAAAAAAACCGCAAATCACCAGGGTTTTGATTATTTCATACCCAAGCGCTTCAAGCGGACGGGACATCGCCTCTTCTGCAAAACCCGCCTCCCCCGGATCGGTCTGTTCACCGACGGAGAAGACCATGGCTTTTTTATTCTTCCCCGAGAGCCTGGATGAATATTTTCTCGGCCGATCGTCAGAGAAGATATAGTATGGATAGAGCCTGTCGATGAACGATTTCATCCGGCTTGTAATATTGTAGTTGTATACCGGGGAGCCGGTGACCAGGATATCAGCCTCTTCAATCATGGGATAGATAATATTCATATCGTCGTTAAACCTGGTGCATGTCAGGTCTTTCCTGCATTTCTCACAGCCGTTGCAGGGAGCGATCTCATAATCGCGTAGGAATATAATCTCTGTTTCTGCGCCTGCATCTTCTGCACCCCTGAGGATCTCTTTCAATAAACAGTCGGTGTTCCCGCCGCTCCTCGGGCTTCCGCCGATTCCCAGGATCTTCATAACCAATAGTTCCCGGCAGCCTAATAAGCCCTTTGGAAAAGAGCACCTCAAACCGCATGAAGGCATAATCTTTCTCTCCGGTTTTTTTATTAAACCTCTAAGAACAGAATCTTTTTCAGATTGCAGGCGAATAAAAGAGACTGATAGGAATTATGGGAAAGAATAATTTTTTGCAAAGACTATCCTCAGTTCAGGCGGATCGTTTCATAATCCTGAATATCCTGACCGCATTTACACTTTTTGCTGTTATTGCAGGGATCTATTCAGGGGTTACGATCATACTCTCACACCTGCTTTATTTCCCGATAATTCTTGCAGCATACTGGTATCCCAGACGATGCTATTCGATTCTGTTCGTAATCGCGGCAGTTTACAGCGCTGCAATTATCATTCACGACTATCCGCCTTCAGCTGAACTCCTGGCTGCAACCGTAACGAGGGTTCTGTTATTCACCCTGGTTGGCGTCATAGTCTCGCTGCTTTCATACAGGCTCAGGAAGACCGAGCAGCAGCTAAACGACATCATAGGATTTCTGCCCGACGCGACCTTTGCGATAGATGCAGGTGGTCGTGTTATCGCATGGAACCGGGCCATCGAGGAGCTTACCGGGATTAAAAACAACGAGATGATTGACAAGGGCAATTACGAATACGCGATCCCGTTCTACGGTAAAAGACGGCCGATCCTGATCGATCTTGCATTGAAAGAAGACTCCGAGATTGAAAAATATTACACCGGTCTGAAGAAGGAATCGGGAAATTACATCGCGGATATACTTATACCACGTTTCAGGGGGCAGAGCGGTGTGTATCTTCATTTCTCGGCGACTGCATTGAAGGACCCGTATGGAAATGTTACGGGCGCAATCGAGACGATAAGGGACGTCACAGATTCGGTGATGACAGAGTCCGCCCTCTCAAATACTTCAAAGCAGCTTGGCACGATCTCGGGGATCACCAGGATCGATATCTCCCGGGAGGCAGAGCTTATCGGGGAGATTCTTGATAATGCCGGGCCTGCAGTGCCGGGTATCGACAGCCTTGTCGAAAAGATCCGCAAACCTCTCTCAAGGATTAGAAGAAAGCTCGACACACTGCATGATTTCAGCGATCTCGGCAAGAATCCCCCTGCATGGCTGAATGTCAGTGACGAGATCATGAAGGCCGCGGAAAGACTGGATTTTGGAAACATCTCCTTTCGCCCCTGGACTGAAAGGCTTGAGATATTTGCCGATCCCCATCTCTCCACAGTCTTTTATCACCTGCTGGAAAATCCCCTCAAATTCGGGGAAGAGGTCTCCGGGATAATCGTCACATACCGGATCACTGACGATAAATGCCTGATTGCAGTCGAGGACGACGGGCCGGGAATCGAAGCCGGGGATAAGGAGAGACTCTTTAACCAGGGCGTCGAGGAGGGCTACGGGCGCGGGCTTTTCCTTTCACATGAAATTCTTTCCATCACGGGAATAGAGATCCGCGAGACCGGGGTTACGGGCAGGGGTGCGATATTCGAGCTGGCTGTTCCTCCCGGTGGTTTTCGGATAAATTCAAACGGGGAACCTGACGAAGCAGGAGATCACGCCTGCATTAACGCATCTTCTCCGCCGGTTAATGACAGCTCAGCCCCGCTTGTCCGTGAACTAAAACCGGAGGAGTTTTGCCTCGCCGATACCATCTGGGTGGACTACCACAACACTACAGGAGATCCCGGAAGAGACCGGATATTCGGGGTGTTTTTCTCCGGGGTTTTGGTATCGGTCGCAAGATGCCGCATGCACCCGGGCGGCCTGGAGGTGGACGGAGTCTATACGCCCGAAGAGCACAGGGGCAAAGGCTATGCCCGTATGGCTGTTGGTGCACTTACCGAAGCGTGCCACAATGACGATCTCTACATGTACTCGGTCAGCCACCTGACAGAGTTCTACAGGCAGTTCGGTTTCTCAGAGATTCTGCTATCAGAGCTTCCCGAAGCAATCCGGGACCGCTATTCATGGGCGCAGGGAAATATGGAGGGTGCAGGCGTTCAGCCGATGTTAAGGAGACGAACAGATTATTCTCCGGCTGGCCGTTGAAAAATACGTGTACTATGCCAGATTTGATAAATAAAAACGGCAATCATTAGATAACGATGTTTACGGGGATCGATATTGGAGGGACTAATACCGATATTGCGGTGATCCGGGACGGTTCGATCGAGACTGAGAAGATCTCGAACGAGACCGGCTTCTCCCCGGTTCTCTCAAAGATTCATTCAAACGGCCGGATCGCGTTCAGCACCTCGCAGCCGTTGAACAGGCTGATGGTGGGTTTGGGGGGCGAGGTCTGCATCATCACCATCCCCGGCCCGGGACTGAAAAGAGAGGGTGCGGTAAAAGGTGCGGTTACAATAAGGGGTGATGTTTCCGAAGATATCGATCCCGGCGAGGTCCGGGGTGTTTTTGAAGGGACTGGTGCTGAATATCTTGCAGTCTCCGGGAAATTTTCAACCAGAAATCCCGAACTGGAAGAGAAGATACACCAAATCGCCCTGGACTTTTTTCCTGAAGATAAAATTGCGCTAAGCCACTTCATCGGTGAGATCGGTTTTCCTTCGAGAACTATCACAACCGCGGTGAATGCGCAGTTAAAGGAGGTGACAAGGGCGGTGGGGGATGAGATCCGGTCCTACCTGAATGACAACGAATTCTTCTTCATGAAGGGCGACGGCGGCCTGACATCTCCCGATCTTGTAATGAATAACCCGTCCGAACTCTACAGTTCGAGCCAGGCCGCCGTTATCCTCGGTGCAAGATACCTGACCGGAATCAAAGATGCACTGATCGTCGATATCGGGGGAACAACGACCGACTTCATACCGGTGAAGAACGGTCTGCCCGAAAGGGATGCAGTCCGTATCGGCGAACACAAGACGGATATCAGGGGCATCAGGGCTTTCACCGTTCCTTATGGCGGGGACTCCTCTGTTGAGGATGAACTTTTGCCGCTGAGAGAGGGCGTCCCGCTTGCATTCGGCGGAAGATGCCGTACTTTTACAGACGCCTTAAACGTCTGCGGATACGAGATTGGGAATTTCGGTGCATCGGGAATACTCTGCAGGGAGACCTGTGTTACTGCGGTAAACAGGTACTTTGAAGAGGTATCAGAAGCGATATCGCTCTTCTCCCCCGGTCTGATAATCGGGACCGGGTATCTTGCGCCGTACCTGATGCAGGAGTTCTCATCGATGACCGGGACAAAGGTCATCGTGCCCGAACATGCCGAATCCGCAAACGCAGTAGGGGTTGCGGTCTCTAAGGTCAGCCTCTCCATGGAGGTTCGTTACGACAGCGAGAAGGGCCGGCTCTCAATAAATGGAAGGCTGAGGCCGTCTCCAGACCGGATGTCCGACGAAGAGCTTATCGAAAAATGTTCCGATGAGTTAAGGCAGACCGCACTCACACTCGGAGCACCGGAGGAGGACTATGAAGAGGTCGAGGTCCTGGGTTTCAGGGCGTATGATGTCGTTCGTGAAAGGAAACGGACAGGAAGGATTGTGGATCTCAGGATCGAAATCCCGCCCGGAATTTCATCGGAGGCACCATGAAGACAGGCATAGTTTATCACCCCGCCTATCTTCTCCACGAGCAGGGTCCCGATCATCCCGAGAGGAGGGAGAGGATCGCATACACACTCGACATCCTCGATGAAGAGGAGATCTGGGATGAGCCCGGAATTGAGAGGATAAAACCCCGGCCTGCAACGGATGAAGAAGTTCTCGGCACCCACTCGCCCCTGTATCTTGATTATCTCAGGGGAATCGACCGTAAAGGGGCTGTCATCGATATAAACACATACGGGCCCCCGGGTTTCCTGAAAGGAGCCCTGCTGTCTGCAGGAGGGGCCGTCTGCGGTGCTGAAGCCGTTTTATCAGGGGAGGTGAGAAATTCATTCTCTCTCATCCGGCCCCCCGGCCATCATGCCGGACGGTCGTATGGGGGCGGGTTCTGCTATCTGAACAATGTCGCGATAATGGTCAATTATGTTCGGAATGCAGGGTTTGGGAAGGTTATGATAATCGACTGGGACGCCCATCACGGAAACGGGACGGAGGATATATTCTACGAGGACCCGGATGTGCTCTATATCTCGATTCACCAGAGCCATCTCTTTCCCGGAACCGGCCCCATAACCTCCACCGGCTCAGGGGAGGGAAGAGGTTTCAACATCAACATGCCTGTTCCGCCGGGAAGCTCGGACGATGTCTATTGCTACCTGACAGAAGAGATAATCGTCCCTGCGGCCGTGGAATTTAAGCCCGACTTCATCGCCGTCTCCGCCGGTCAGGACAACCATTTCACAGACCCGCTCACATCGCTTGCACTGACCGCCCGCGGGTATGCCGATCTTATGTCCACGGCTGTATCGCTCTCTGAAAAACTCTGCGGCGGAAGAATTTCGGCGGTGCTTGAAGGCGGATATGGTGTGGAGGGCGCACTCCCTTACGTAAATCTCGCAATAATCGCATCTCTTGCAGGGCTTGATACGTCAGGGATCAGGGAGCCTGCATCATATGAATCTCTTTTGAAATCCGAACTCAATGACCGGGCTCCTGAGATTACAAAAAAGATGGTTGAAAAACTGAGGAAGGTTCATTCGGATTACTGGAGTTTTCTCTGATTCTGTATGGAAATATCCGCCGGTCCCCGGTATTTTTTTCTATCCACTGTTCAAATAAGATGAAGAATGTCCCGAATTGGTATTATCGGAACCGGAAGCATGGGAGGTATGCTTGCA
>CAYXKC010000078.1:0-7272 GCA_964465295.1 uncultured Methanomicrobiaceae archaeon
TAACGAAGCAAAAGTCATTTTCCGGAATAAATCCGTGTTCATCAAACTTTTCGTTGTTCAACTCCCTGTTCCATCAGACCGCCGGGGCGGTGCTGCATTATTCAGCTATGTGATCCGGATGTGGATTACACAGTGATTTCTACATTATTGTGAATTGAGAATAAATAAGCATTTCGTAAAGAAAAGGTGCATCTTAGAATATGGTTTTCCGCCGGATGCCAAAAAAATATTGCCGGGTTTTCCCGGTTTTGGCAACAGCAGGAACTGATATGGTATTACCTGATGAAATCGATTAATCCGCCGGAAGTCTGCTCGACTGCAGCCCTTCTTCCTCCGGACATAGCGGGTGACGAACGTGCATTGTTGCGCTCGAATGGTCCCTGTGCAATGGATCCTGCGTTCATTCCCTGTGTGTGGCCGATGATCTGAGCACTCTTGACACCTGTCATAATGGCCATTACACGAACCTTTCCTTCGAATTCGCTGTTGATGCGTGCTCCCCAGATTACATCTGCATGGGGGTCAAGCTCGTATGTAAGTGTGCTGGCGATATCCTCTGCATCTGAGAGTGTAAGGTCGCTGCCTCCTGTGATGTGGATAAGGCTGCCTGTTGCACCCCTGTAGTCGATGTCGAGCAGAGGGTGGTTGAGACATTCATGGACGACACTCTCTGACTTGTTCTGCTGTTTGCTCTCTCCGACCAGCATAACTGCCACGCCGCCCTTGCTCATAATCGCCCTTACATCTGCATAGTCGATGTTTATGAGGGATGGCTCGGTTATTGTTTCTGATATTCCCTTTACTGTCTCTGCAATGAGCTGATCCATGACGGAGAAGGCCTGTCCGAGGGGGAGATTCGGGACAAAGCTCATCAGCCTGTTGTTGTCGAGAACGATTACCGAGTCTGCTGATTTTGAAAGTGATTCAAGGCCTTCTTCGGCGCGGATAAGCCTTGCTTTCTCTACCTGGAAAGGATAGCTGACCATTCCGACTACAATTGCGCCCTGTTCCTTTGCGATCTGAGCAACGACCGGAGCAACACCAGTTCCTGTTCCTCCGCCCATTCCTGCTGTGACGAATACAAGATCTGCATCCTGGAGAAGTCCTTCGAGTGTGGTGCGTGCCATCTCTGCAGCTCTCTTGCCTACATCCGGGAAACCGCCTGCTCCAAGACCCTTTGTGAGTGACTTTCCAACAAGAACTCTCTTGTCTGCCTGGATCATCTCAAGGTGCTGTTTGTCGGTGTTGACGGCTATGGTCTCGGCACCCTTTACCTTCATGTGGTAGAGCCTGTTGATTGTGTTGTTTCCTGCTCCTCCGCATCCTACAATTACAATGCGGGGCTGACCGACGAAATCATCATCGCCGATGACTCCGGGCTTCTTGTAGTTCTGTTCGTACTCTGCGTGCTTTAAAGCTTCATTAATTATTGTCTGCATTTTAATATTCCTCCTGTACCTCAAATTTTAATTCCGGATCCTCCGGGACCGGAATCACATTTCAAACGAGATTTGCTCGCTGTCTCTTATTACGCGGTTTGCATGCCTTTCGATTAAGTCTCTGACTGCATACCTGACTGCTTCTGACACCGTAGGAAATTCCCCGGCATCGACAAGCTTTCCCAGCATTGCTACCTGTTGCGGAGGCAGTCTAATCGTTACTCGTTCCATCATTGAAATCACTATGTCTGACATTTGACAGGCAAGAGTCTGCTAATTGTCTGACAATTGTCGTTCATTTGTCAGACTTAATCTGACAATGATAAAGTATACACTTATTGTATATATACTAATTGGTTTGATCGGGCGATCTGGTTACAAACAATTTTATCCGTTTAAATCCAATTATTTCTAAAAAGGGGATATTATCTTGAAATTCGAGGGGTTGTCAAAAGTCCGGCACGGTGGTGCCATGCAGGTTAAAAACAAAACTGGTCGTGACAATCTCCTTGATTTCAGCGCCAGTCTCAACCCTTATCCGCCTGTTACCGGCTGGGATCCTTCAGAGGTCTCCTTATGCGAATATCCTGACGATTCATATATTGAGTTAAAGGAATCGATTGCAGATGTTTTCAAATGCCGGCCGGAAGAGATCTGCGTTGGAAACGGATCAATCGAGGTAATCAGGTCATATTTCAAGACTGTTCTTGATGAAGGCGACAGGGTTCTCATTGATAAACATACATTTGGGGAATACGGACTCTCCGTCAGTCTTGCAGATGGTAAATGCACAATTAACCCTGCTGAAAGATACAATGTCCGTGTAATCTGCAATCCCAACAACCCGACCGGCTCCCTGTTAAAAAAAGACAGGATCCTGGATTATGCATTTGAGGAGAAGAAAAAAGGCAATCTTCTTTTCATCGATGAAGCGTTTATGGATCTTTGTGATATGGATGAAACCCTGATAGGAGCCGGGATTCCGGAAATTTTTGTTAGCCGCTCGATTACAAAATCATTTTCTGTACCCGGGCTCAGGTTTGGTTTTGGTTTCGGAGATCCGGATCTTATCGAAAAGATTGAGATTGTAAGAACCCCCTGGACCATTAATTCCTACGCTTCATCCTTTTGCCTGTATGCAATGAAGCATTACGGTGAACTTGAAGAATCGAAGAAGAGGATCAGGGTGGAGAAAGAATGGTTATACGAGAGATTATGCGAACTTGGTCTTGAATTTGGGTATTCTTATGCGAATTATATACTTGTCAGGTGCCCGTATCCCGCATCCGTGTTTACCGATGCCATGTTAAATCATGGAATATACGTAAGAGACTGCACTTCTTTCAGACTTCCGGATCATATACGCATTGCAGTCCGGACAAGGGATGAAAATAAGATACTCATGGAGGCGATGGAATCCTGCTTGCATTAATAATGGCGGGAGGTGCGGGTTCAAGGCTGGATATGGGTGAAAAGCCACTTGTAAAAATATCAGGCATTCCTATGCTGCAGTTTGTTACCGATGCCTTTACAGGGGCCGGCCATGAAATCCTGGTTGTAACATCCGATCTTGTTCCTATGACAAAAAACTGGTGCAGGGCAAAGGGACTTGAGACATTCAATGCTTCTGGTCAGGGGTATATTGAGGATCTGCTTGAGTGCATCAGAGATACCTCTATCAGCGGCCCGGTTTTCTCCTGTGTCTCGGATCTTCCCGGTCTGAGCCCTGATATTGTAAAAACAGTTCTTAAAACATATATCGACCAGGGCAGGCCTGCTCTTTCAGTATGGGTTCCTGAAAAATACTTCACCGATGCAGGGTGCACTCCATCATATACTGAACCGGTAGATGGTTGTTCTTCATGCCCGGTGGGTCTGAATATTATCGATGCTTCAATGCCTGATGATGAACAGGAAGAATACCGCCTCCTTTTGCGATCTCCGGAACTTACTTTCAATGTAAATTGTCGAAAAGATTTTGAATCTTTCCTTAATTTTCAGAAGAAGAATGAATAGGGCAGTAATGCAAACCATAATGTCACCGGAGATCAAATTGTAGAGTTATGGAATCGTCCAGGGAGATCGAACTTGAAGGTCATATTATCGATTCTGGAATAATGACCCGTGTTTTTGATAAAGTTCTGGATATGGGCGGAAATTTTGAAGTTTTAACCTTTGATATCGGTAAAAAGAAGCAGGATATCAGTTATGCAAAACTGCTAATATCCGCCCCGGAACAATCACAGTTAGATGAAATCCTTAGTGCGCTACACCGGCTTGGTGCCAAGATGCCGGAGGTTGAATCTCTCCTCTGCCAGCCGGCTGAAGGGAACCGGATCGTTCCAAAAGGATTCTATTCTACAACAAACCATCCCACATTCGTAAATTATGAGGGAAAATGGCTTGAAGTTGAAAATATCGAAATGGATTGCTTAATAGTAGTCGACCAGAAGGATAAGAGGGCAAAATGCACGCCGCTTTCAAACCTGAAGAAAGGCGACTGTGTTGTTCTTGGAGAAAAAGGGGTTCGTATAGTTCCGCCAGAGAGGCCCCGGAAAGTCAATATATTTGAATTCATGCAGAATACTGTCTCATCTGAGAGGCCAAGTGAAACGATTATCTCGAAGATCGCTGTCGAGATGATCGATCTCAAGAGCAAAGGTAAAAAGATCGGACTTGTCGGCGGACCTGCGATCATTCACACGAGAGCGGCGCCTGCACTTGCAGAAATTATCAGGGAAGGATATATCGACGTCCTGTTTGCCGGAAATGCACTTGCCACTCATGATATCGAATACAATCTTTTCGGGACTTCCCTTGGAATGGACCTGGATTCGGGAAAGATCACAACAGGCGGGCATAAGAACCACATATATGCAATCAGCGAGGTTATCAGGGCAGGTTCGATCAAGGAAGCGGTCGATAAAGGCATAATCGGGAAGGGCATAATGTATGAATGCGTCAAAAACAATGTTCCGTTTGTACTTGCAGGATCGATTCGTGACGACGGGCCGCTTCCGGATGTAATAACAGATGTAATAGAGGCGCAGGAAGAGATGAGGAAATATATCGGGGAGCTCGATATGGTCTTAATGATAGGTACTCTTCTTCATTCTGTTGCTGTTGGCAACTGTCTGCCCTCATATGTCAAGACGATATGCGTGGATATCAACCCCGCATCGGTTACAAAACTCAATGACAGGGGTTCGTCACAGGCAATAGGCGTTGTCAGTGACGCAGGGGCATTCCTCCCCCTTCTGGCCAAAAAATTAAAAGAACTTAAAAAATAATTTTTATCCTTTTTTAATCTCAGTCTGTAAGGGGCATACAGAAAGGCATCTCGTTATCCAGGATAAACTCCCATTCCGTTTTGCAGCTGCAGTCCTTTTCAAAATGTGCCCTGAGATAATCGATATCTGCATTCAGGGAGTAATTGTTGATTGCTTCTACCAGATCACGGTCGCATCTCCCGCAGTTGTGTGGTCCTCTCTTTTTGCCTCCGCCGACAGGATCGCATGTTACATGCGTATTGGCAGTTGTAAGGACATCGAGTACGCTCCATAAATAAGCCGGCCTGTAAGCACCCCGTTTCCAGTAATATTCCACCTCGGTTCTGCTCTGGACGGTGCAGACGTTCATCGATATAAGGTCCGAATATGGGGTACACTCAGTTATTGATCTCTTCATATCGTCTATGGCTTCCCGTTCAGTAAGGAAAAGAGGTTTCATCATTAGATATGTCTTTATTCCCGCTCCTGTCTTTCTCGCCTTTGCGACAGCCTCTTTAAAATCACTGAAAGTATTGCCCTTGTCTATGCATTTCTCTCTTATCGGGTCGCTTGTTGTTTCAAGACCCATGGATATATAGAATCCGTTTCCTGTTTTATCCGGTCTTAATATATCGCGGATCTCGTCAAGAGTTTCGCAATTTACGTACTCGGGTCTTGTCTCGAATATTATCGTCTTGTCGCTGAATCTTTGGATAATCTCTTTCATCGCGTCATCGGGCACTTCTTCGGGGTCGAGGAAACTTCCTGATGTAAAGATCTTTATCAGGCTGAATCTGCCTGTATCATAATTGTTCAAAACCCAGTCCAGCTGTGCGAGAATACTCTTTTTAAGAAAATTTTCTTCCCTGCTGCCATATCTTTCAAATTTATAGCCGCACATGAGGCAACGGTTCCACGAACAACCTCCGGTTTTGAAGATAATAGTCAGGCAGTCCCTGATTTCTCCGGAAATACGTTCTTTTCCTGTCCAGCTTGCCAGGGGCTTTTCATAATTGTCCAATACCATTTAATGCTATAATGATTGAATTTTAGATATGAAAAGGATCGCTATCGCACTGTTGGTCATGGCGGCCCTGGCAGCATCGGTTTCTGCATATGTATTCAATTACGATGTGCCTTCGACAATATACAAAGGTGAAGATATCTATATAGAAGGCACAAGCAATCTTCCTGCAGGAACAACGATCCGCCTTGTCCTCTACCAGCAGTTCGGAACAATAACAGAGGTTGAAAGAAATAAAATAATTATCCAGGATGAAGGTTACTGGAATACGGAATTCCATACCTCAGACCTTAAAGTAGGGAGATATAAGATCGCAGTTCCTTCAGAGGATACGGAGAATCTGGGGTCGAGTTCGGATTTTTATAAGATGTTTGACATCGTCGACCGCTCATCTGAGATCCGGATTTCATCACCGCTTGTCCAGGAATATAACGGGAAGCTGGATATCTCCGGAAGAAGCACTACCCGCGAGGAAGCAGGAATCCAGATCCTGGTCGAAGGATCTTACGGGATAGTTTTTCCAAAACAGTGGGTAAGCACAGATTCGTCCGGCTATTTCAATGAGATTGTTACGATAGAGAATTCCGGTTTGTTCGAGGCCTTTTTTTATGATAATAAAGGTCTTATCACAAAGGTTGATTTTGAGGTGACGCCCGGTGCAATGACACCTCAAAAGACTTCATCCGCAACTTCTGCCCCGACTCAGGGAGGAAGTGCTAATATTAAGCAGGCGCAGGCTTTTGCATCTTTCAGCTCCCCTGCATATTTTTCGGTGGTAACAAAACCTGGAATACTTGACATCTACACTTCTTCGGATAAGGACTGGGTTGTCTGCTACATCGGTGAAGATAAGGTGGAGTTTACTGTTGATTCGCATAATGACAAGTCAGCTGAAAAAGTAACCATCCCTGCAGAAGGGGGGACCGTATATGTCAAAGTATATCCTGCAGACGAATCCGAAAGCGGATATGTTACATTATATGCGGAGGGAGCTTCATCCATTACCGTATCAAGCGATGCAGACGGATTATTCAGCAGTACGACCAAAACGGGAAATGCCCAGAGCGGCCCTGAAATCTGGATATCTCTGTTTTCAGTAGGAATTGCTCTTTTTGTTGCATCCTATGCCATAAAAAGGCAATAACGCCACATTTTTTAATCCGTAGAATTAATGTATATGAGGGCCGAGATAGTCTAGTCCGGGAAGGCGGTGGCCTTGAAAGCCACTGGTGCTCGCACCTCGGGAGTTCAAATCTCTCTCTCGGCGTTTTGTTAGATTGTGAATAAAATGTCCCTCAAACTGGAGGAATTTAATTTATGTGTATTGCTGTACCTGCCGAGGTTCTTGAGATAAAGGATGGCAACATAGCTGTTGTTGATTATGGCGATCTTCAGCAGGAGGTCCGTATAGATCTCGTAGATGTTGAAGTTGGAGAGTTCGTTCTTGTCCACGTGGGTTTTGCCATCCAGAAATTAAGCAGGGAGGATGCCCTGCAGACAAGGCAGATCTTTAAGGAAGTATATGCTGCAATGGAGGAAT
>CAYXKC010000079.1:0-7128 GCA_964465295.1 uncultured Methanomicrobiaceae archaeon
GGTCGTCACCCTCTACGAAGACACCGGACTGGGAGACTTCGTAGGTCATGAGCTGTCTCTGACCCATGGGCAGTCCACCAAGGTGGCAGTGCTCGGGGTCGTACATGGACATTCCACGCTTTGTCTCGATCTTCTTTGCTGCAGCCATGAACTCGCGCTTACGCGGAGACTGGTTAAGACCATCGAAGTTGTAGAATGTTGTCTTTACTGACTCAGGGTCCTCACCCTGAAACTTCTCCTTAAGTGCGTTGAGGAAAAGCTTCTGTGATCTCTCAATTTTTCCCATTTATATCACTCCTCTTTCGGCATGAAGCCGTATTTGGTCCTCAGCGAGTGGATGCGCTGGATGTATTCTACGTATTCTGCATCATCACGGTATGCAGTTCCTACGAGCGAGTGGAAGATCGTTGAGTGTTCCTTAACCCATGCATCGTCCATCGGCTTTCCGACTTCAACAGCACGGTCCAGGGGCTCACCAATCTGGTCCTTCTGGTATTTTACAACTCCGCCATCAAGGACACAGCGCTGGAGCATGTCAAACATCATTCCGTCTTCTGCAAGACGGAGTGAGTGACCGTGCACAGTTGCACCACGGCAGCTGACGAGTGCGGGCTCAAACATCTCTGTCTCGATGAGCCACTTTGAGTACTGCTCGAGGTCACGCTCACGGCACTCTACGATCTGACGACCGGAGAGTGTACCGGGGTCGATTCCACGGAAGCGGTAGCATTCTGTGTATGTACGCTGGTACGGCTGTGAAGGTGCGTTGAACATCGAGTCAGCGAACTGGATGTAGCGGACGCGGTCTCCGGCCTTTGCTCCCTCTGTGGCCTCAACAATCTTTCTGATTGGACAGTCGGGCTCCTGCTGTTCTGCAAGCGGCGGGTGTGCCGTCGGGTATGCAGAACCTGGTGCACGGTGACCGAGGATGAGTACTACGTCCTCATCGGTTACGTCGCGAACCTTGTCTAACTGGACGCTGGGGTTCATCTGCTTGCGCCTGTTTGCGGCGACCTTGGATGTACCCGGTCCATACTGTGGTGTATATGCCATTTTCATTTCACCTCAAATTATTCTTTAATCACTTTCATTACAGCTGAAATCACTTCTGCCAGTTTTTCTCTCGTCGGTGTCTGTCCGCGGGTAACCCCGCTTACAATGGCGACGATCTTTCCCTTCGTGCGGATATTACTCTCTTCAGGCATGACATATGCCGTTTTAACTCCGGCTTTTGCAAGATCCTCATAATCAACCGGTGCCTGGGAGACGAGAATCGCGTTGACATCGCAGTACTGGAGGATGTAGCGGACCTTCTCTACCACGTGGGAACGTACATTCCCGTGATGGAGAATCGCCACCCTGTGCTGCTCGATCTGTGCAATCTCTTTCTCATTGAGCCCGAAATAGGCCCCGAGAACCGAACCTGCTACTGCAGGGGCATCCGGCGGCACGCCGCTTCCTGCATTGAGGACGAGCGTGCTTACGGAAAATTCGACTCCCTCTCTCCGGAGACCTGAGGTTATGTCGCATACGGGCTTTGTTACGTGCCTTCTGCCGGGAGACATGCCCACGACTATCACATCGGGATTTCGGCACTCCGATATCGTGCCTCTCTGGGCAAGGCCTCCTCCCTTACCCATACCCATGCTTTCGCGGCAGTCCACTACCTGTGTAACCCGGCCAATCGGCATATCTATTTCAGACCCTGTATGATAACCGGACCCTCTTTCTTACGCGGATCAGCCAATCCTATGACCATCTCATCCGCATCAGGGCCGTATTTTACATAATCGCTCAGAGTAGGCTCAGTCTTCATGAATTTGCCCTCCATAATCTGGCAGGCAAATTTACCTTCAAAGAATTCTGATGTTACCTTTCTGATCTCATCAATTACTGAATCCTCTTCGAGTTCGAGAACAATCGTTCCAGCCTGAACCCTGAGTTCCATCTCGGTGTCCCCCACCCTTATAATCCTCCTGTTGGTATTAGGATTGGGTTTTCCTCTCGCAGGCCCGTATGGAACGGTTTTGGGAAGGGAGGGGCCGTTTATGACCAGTCTCCTGATTCCCTTGACCCTGACGATAAGGTTGAGGAATTTCTCGGCCGTCTCGGGCGAGAGCATCCTTATGGGGACAATTTTGCACTGGGGATATTTCTTCTGGCTTTCAGTCATTCCAATCTGTTAATCTGTTTGTTCAGACTCCGTTTGCGATCTGCTGGATCGGTTTGTTGAACACGTCAATCTGGCCGTATGTCTCGCCCATGATTGCAGATGTACTCTCTGCAGTGAACATCTGGGTACCTGCATCAAGTGCACATGCAGCAACCACACACGGAATTGCACAGCCGTTTGCGTGGCGTGTTACTACGTGGTTTCCGTTGAAGATACCGGGACCACCGCCACCATAGATCGAGTGGCTGAAGAACGAGAATCCGACTGCTGTTCCCATTACACGACCGAAGTCGGTTCCGGGCAGTCCGGTCTCGTGCTCGAGAAGATCGTTGAAGTAGAGCAGAGTCGATGAAACCGCCTGTGCGAAACGTCCGGCACCACAGTTGACCATTGTTGCGGCCATTGTTCCTGCAGCTGCATATGCGTTCCAGAGCATGGGGTCCTTCGTGTCGTAGAACTGGAAGTATCCACCCTTCTTTCCGGGTACGATTACCTTGTCCTCGATTGCTCTTTCGACAAGCGACTGGACGACTGTACCGATGGTACCTGTCTTTCCGTTCTCCTTAACGAGGTCGTATACCATGTTGTTTGCGTTAAGACCCTGGTATGCATACTGGAGAAGCATGTGGCGCTCGAACGGGCCGATTGCTCCGCCCATCTCGAACTCTCCTGCAGTCTCGAGTGTAGCTGCGAGGGCTGCACCCTGCATGGCATTTCTGTGGGTCATCATTACAAAGTGGTTGACACCGATGTTTCTGAGTGAGAAACCAAGACCTTCATTGTTCTGCGGGTTTGCAAGAACTGAAGATACGAGTGCTCCTTCCATGTCCATCGTGTGGGGATATCCACCGAATGTTGCCGCCTTGACAGAGGATGCGTTGAATGCATCGATGTTGAACTGGTCAACAATTGCATATGTTGTTGCAGCCGCTACTGCAGTGATGGATGCATCATATGTCGATGCAGCCTCGAGACGGGCCTTTGGAACCTCTACAAGAAGAAGGTTTCCACCCTTGTACTCGTGAACTACTGTGTCGCCGCCTGTTACATCGACCATCTCCTTGATCTTTGCGATGATGGCGTCTTTGTTTGCCATAATCGGAAGGTCAAGTTCACGGCCCATGATCATACCGCCCTTTCCAAGTTTTCCGGACTTAAGAGCTGCCTCGATTCCACCAAGGTTTACTGCTACGCTCCTCTTGGTGAGGTCGATGAGCTTCTTTGTCGCCGGGTTTACGAGCGGACTTACTGCCCCGAGATTTACGTTGCTCTTCAGGACTTTTCCGTCATCTGAATACAGATCGATTGTGTCGGAATATTTTGCCATTTATTTTTCCTCCTATACCCTTTGTGCAATGCCTTACTTTCACTGAACTCTGACAGCGGATGCTGTCGCTATCGATGTTGATCACTACTGCACGTCCCCGCATGGGACAAACGTACAATACCATATCTCAGAATATAAGCATTCCTAATAATTAGCAATATAATACTGATTAAATAGAACCCGAATAATGGATGAATCCGGTTGAAAACCCTTATTTTGATGCATTTAAAAAATCGTGATACAGTAAGATCTATTTAGTATTACTCTTTATGGCAATAATCCCTGATGTATTGTGATCACTTTGTGCGCCCCGAAAAATCACCAGAAAAATTGTTATTTCCGGGTAAAAAGAAAAATTTCAAAATATTCCCTGGCCAACAGACAAAAGACAGAACAATTTTGACCAGATATCATTATCTGATGGCTTCCAGATGATTATCGGAGAGGGAGTTCAAATTGCAAATCTGAAACACGCAGATTTTTTGGGGCTTCCTACCAGATGTTATGATTACGAATCATAGATGTTCTGGAATGTGGCAAACCAGTTATATTCCGGGAAAAACATCCCTTGAATATCAAGATGCAATCCAAGTTTCTGCATAATCCTTGAAACTTCGGGACCGGCCCCAAGTGCAGTGCCATATACAAGCCATTCCCCCCACTTATCAATATCACTTTGCTTATATCTCCCAGGATTACTTAAATCCGTAAGAAAATCCCTGAAAGCAATCCATTCAAGCTTCTCCCTGTAGTAATCACCTTTCCAGTGCCCAAACAATGTAGGAGGAGCTGAGTAACCGACGTACGCCTGCACTACAACTGAACCGCTTAAAAGAACCATCCCTGAAAGGGGGACAAGACCTTCAGGAGACCGGGACAATATCATAACAGGAAATACTAAGCACATTAAAACGACGACTGAATGGAAATAGGGATTGTAATAAGACTTTTTTGAAAATATGTTAGTATACAGAACGTACAAAACATATTCTGAATTTACAGGCGAGTTCCATATCTTCGAGATTGTCCTGTAAACAGGAATAAAAAACACCATCAGGCAGAGAAGATATAATACAAAAATCTGGTATATCGAATACAGGCGGTTGGCAGTAACATATGAATGAAGCCCGTCAAACGAGAAAAGAAATGCAATTATTCCAATGACAAGAAACGGGATGATGATTAGAGATCCATTAACCGCATATATATCGGAATACTGTTTGCTATAACCCCCCATCAGTGAATTTAAATTACCCTTTATTAACCGGAATTTTATTTTGTCAGTCTCGTCCACATGTAATCTTCCATTATTTTGAGATTTGGTTTCATCGATTCAATAAACTTTTTTTATAAGCCTGTCAAGATATTCGGTATCAACAACACCACGCCCCATCACATTTCTCGTACTTGAAAGAAAATCGAGCACTCTCTGTTCATAATCCGAATCTCCATGAGCATCAATGAGTTTTATCAGAACGTCCCTGTCATTCCCCTTTCCGGTTATCGAGATCTTCTCCTTCCTGTGAAGATCGAGAAGAGTTGCATAAAAAGCGTCATGATCGGATACAAAGGCAGAATCCTTGAACAGAAGATTAACCTCGTAGGGAGTCCGGTTTTTATTCGGGATGGTGCTCAGGTACTCCAGGACGACTACATTCTTCTCCCTGCCGAATATGAGATAAATTGCCAGAAGAATGAAAGGGAGCAGCAATACAATGATAAACTCAATAAATAAGATCAGGCTGATTGTATCTTCAGGTGTAGCAGGGGAGAACAAATTCGAACTATAAAACTCACCTCCAGTGTAATAAAAAACAACCGCTAATGAAAATACAGCCAATAAAAGCGTTAAAATGAATATTCTTTTAAGCTCCCTCTTTTCTTCCAAAACAACTCCTCCATTTTAATTTTCACTTTTTTAACGCACAAATCACCGGATTTAATTCACGAATCATACATGTTCTGGAATGTGGCAAACCAATTATAATCCGGGACAAAATAACAGGAGTATTCAAAACCGGATATCACCTTAAGTGTCTGTCTTGAGACCTGCGGGCCGACACCGAGAGCAGTGCCGTATACAAGCCATTCATTCCAAAGGTCGAGATCGGTCTGATCGCACTCTTCAAGATTATGGAAATCAGACAGGAATTTCCTGAAGGCATTCCATTCAAGTTTTTCCTTATAATAATCCTCCTTCCAGTGCCCAAAGAGCATCGAAGAAGCGGAATATGCAACAATACCCTGGGTGACAACCGCACCGCTTAAAATAAGTATGGCAGCAGAGCTGACAGCGATTTCCGGCGAATATGCCAGTAAAAACAAAGGAAACAAGAAGAAAGTCAACACGCAATACCCTGTAACAAAAGGCCTGAAGTATGTCGCCTCGGGAAGAAGACCGTATATCATAAAAACAAAGATCAGACCACCAAATAGTAAAAATTGCAGAAGAAATAGCATTTCGATAGTGTATCTGCCAGTTAGATCTGATACAATGATTGAAAGATCCATAAGATTATAGAAAAATAAAAACACTCCTGCCAGTGTTACAAGAAGGACAAACCACCTCTTGGAGACTGCATGTTCTTTCGAGAGCTCCTCTTTTGAGATATACATGAGGGATCTAAGGTATCTCCTTATTTCATAAAATTTATAGATGTCCTCTTTTGGAGGATCTTCACCATATCTAAAGGTTTTTGTAAGTATGGGGCGCATTTTTCGTGTGAGTCTTTCAAGAGACCATGTATCAACGACGCCCCTGCCCATTATCTCCTTTACACGCATTAGAAAATTCATTACACCCTGTTCATAACTGCTGTCCCCCTCTTCTTCGAGAACTTTTATTAAAACGTCCCTGTTATTTCCCCTGTCTTTAATCGAGATCTTCTTCTTCCGGTGAAGATCCAGCAGGGTTGCATAGAAGGCGTCATGATCGGATACAAATGCAGAGCCCTTGAATAAAAGATTGACCTCAAAGGGAGTGCGGTTTTTGTTCGGGATCGTACTCAGGTACTCAGGGACTGTCACATTCTTTTCCTTACCGTAAAGAATGTATATCGCCAGAAAAATAAACGGGAGCAACAGGACCAGAATTCCTTCTGTGATGAGGATATATCCTGAAGGATTCACAGTTGTTTCAGATAAATCCTGAAATCCACCTGCTACAATTACGGAAGAGATGGCGATTAATCCTGTGATGATCGTTATGATAAATATTTTTTTTATTTCCTTCGTCTCTTCCAGATCAAAACCCCCTGAAGAATCAGCCCGCTGAAAACCCCTCAATCAGCGATTTTGTTTATTAAGTCTATTTATAAACAGTATATTAAATACTTACATCTAATCCCTGATGACCCAATCCGGGATCTATCATCACCCAAATCACATTCAATCAACAATATTCCTTAATAACAGCACCAATGGAAAACAGATATAATTAATCCGGCTAATTAAATTATATGAAAATAATCCATATTGCAGGAAAATCAGATTCCGGCAAAACAACTTTCATCACATCACTTCTGGATGAAATGGTCCGGCTTTTCCCGGGTCAGACGAGTGTCATAAAGCATATCGGCGGCCACAGCTATGAGCTTGAATCCGGAAAGGATACGACACTGCATTATGA
>CAYXKC010000080.1:0-6989 GCA_964465295.1 uncultured Methanomicrobiaceae archaeon
GAGAAGAGCTGGTGTTTGAACCTGAAGAATCTCGTCATATCCCGCCTGTATATATTCAAAAATCCATATCTCATGCCCTTCACCTCAGTCCCTCAGCTCCCGTCCGGTATAATGCATAAAAACGTCGTCCATCGTGGGCTTCTTCAGGTTTACGGCCGTAATCCCGATCCCCTCCCCGTTTAGATCGGATATTATCCCGGGCAGTATATGTGCACCGTCTTTGTCCGTCATTATCACAAGCCCTTCATCATTTTCTTCGACAGATTTTATACCCTCACGGGACATGACGGCCCTGCCTGCCTTCCCGCGGTCGTGTGTCTCGAGGCATATCATATCCTCCCCCAGGCTGTTTTTAAGCTCAACGGGCGATCCCGATACAATTATTCGCCCATGATCGATGATCGATATGGTATCGGAGAGCGTATCCGCCTCGTCCATATAATGTGTTGTAAGAAATATTGTGGTTCCCTCGTCGTTTACACTCCTCAGGTAGTCCCATGTCTTTCTTCTTGTCTGGGGGTCGAGTCCGATCGTTGGTTCGTCGAGGAAGAGAACCTTCGGGCGGGTCATAAGACCGCGTGCAATCTCTAAACGCCTCTTCATTCCCCCTGATAAGTTCTTTGTCAGGACGTCTTTTTTGTCCCCAAGCTCAACCAGCTCTAAAAGCTCCCCTATCCTCGAATCTATTGCTTTTTTATCCATCGAATAAAGATTCCCATGGAATTCGAGGGTCTCTTTTACTGCCATATCCCGGTCGAGCGTAATCTCCTGAAAGACTATTCCTATCGAACTTCTCACCTCTTCAGGCTCCCTGCGGAGGTCGTGCCCAGCGACAGAGATCTCTCCGTCCTGGAGCTCCAGAAGAGTAATCAGGACGTTTATAGCCGTGCTCTTGCCCGCTCCGTTAGGGCCGAGGAATGAAAAGATCTCCCCTTTTTTAACAGAGAAGCTGATATCGTCTACGGCCTTAAGATCGCCGTAGGAATGAGAAAGCCCGCGGACTTCAATAATATCTTCATCGTCCATCTGCTTATGGCTCCTTTGATTAATGTATGTCTGTTTACGGTTTATAACGCTCTACATTACCCCGGGGAAGGTTTCGTCTGTTAAGGCCAAAAAAAGTATATGTATAATTCAAATTATGGATTGTTCAAAGATAGTCCTCGTCGCGTTCTTCAGGGAAGAAACCCAGTTCTATCAGTTCTTCATTATCGTCATTGTACCGTATCTCCAGCACAACCGATCCGTCATCAAGGATATCCCCGATCTCCAGGTAACTGTCTTCAGGGAGATCTCTCTCCTCTTCCTTTCCGCCAGTTTTTCGAACAAGTACCCACATCAGTAAAATTCCCCCGGTTAATCCTTCGATAACTAAACAGGTATCTCAGGTATTATAATATTTTGCGCTTTATCACAACACGTATCTCTTCCATAGCCCGGTCTTTTAATAAAAACAAATAAGTAGCGATAAAGAAGAGATACAAACATGTTCTCAAATGTGCTTGTGGCCTGTGACGGATCCCTTCAGTCGGAAAAAGCCCTGATCAATGCGATTGAAAATTGCATCGGGGAAGGTACAGAGCTTCATATAGCCCACATCCTGAATATCAAATCATTCAAAGCGATCGAGGGCGACTCGTCATATGATGGTGTGGAATCTCCGCATGAGATAAGCAGGAAGTTCCTTGAAAAGCACAGGGACGAGACCGTCGCTATGGTCGACAGGGTCTGCAGCGAAAAGGACGTAATATATACCCTTCACGTGGAAGGAGGGGATCCGAGGCATGCCATACCCGGTATTGCATCAAAGATCGGTGCCGATCTTATAGTTCTCGGATCGACCGGGAAGGGTCTTGGAAGCAGGCTGATCCTCGGCTCCGTATCCCGTTTTGTCGTTGATCACAGCACAATACCGACCCTGATAGTCAAATAGATCCCTGCGGGTATCTTCCCTTTTTTTTCTGCCTCGATCTGATAATATCATATGATCTCAGTCCAATCCCTTTATAGAGATACGGTTCTCATTTCGGAGAGGCAGATATGGTGATAAGGGTTCTTGTAGTGGATGATGAAGAGGGGATGCTCAGGAGCTACCAGAGAATCCTTACGACCCTCAGTTATGAGATCTGCGGAACCGCCAGGAGTTATGAAGAGGCTGTAAGGACGGCCTGCGAAACCAGGCCCGATGTCATTATTATGGATGTCTCTCTTGGAAGGAGCAGTTCAGACGGTATCGATGCCGCCAGGGAGATCAACTCACTCATCGACGTCCCTGTAATCTTTGTAAGCGCATTCGGCAATACTGCCGATACCGGTAGAATAGTCGAACCCTGGTCATACGGCTTCATCAAAAAGCCCTTCGACCTGGTGGAGATACAGAGCAGTATAGAGCTTGCCGTAAACAAGTACCGCACCCTCAGGTACGAACAGGAACTCCTCAAAAGAGACGGTATTTTAAAGGCGGTAAACAGTGCGGCGGCACTATTTCTCTCAAAGGAACCCTTTGAAGAGAGCCTAAAAAAGACGATCGAACTTATTGGAAAGGCGGTTGATTCCGTGCACATCTGCCTCTACAGAAACACCGGCGGCAGGGATAATATTGAGGGTGCAGAACCTGGTTACGAATGGAAGGCGCCCGGTTATTCCGGCCCGGCCGGCTCCCCTCCCGGGAAATTAATCTATGACGATTCATCATCCGGCTTTAAATGCGCCCTTTATTCCGGTGAGATTGTCCGTATTAATGAAAAGAATCCGCCGGGTATCCGTGGTCTTCTTCAGCCCGGGGAGGGTTCTTCGCTTATCAACATCCCGCTCTTCTGCGGCAGTTACTGGTGGGGATTTCTATCTTTACAGGTAGAGAACAAAAAAAGCCGTGATATGGCTGTAGAGACCGAGGCGCTTGTCACCGCGGCAAATATCCTCGGTTCTGCACTGAACCAGAAGAGGATGAACGATGTCCTGTTAAAAAGAGAGGAGGAGTACCGGAACCTGTACAAAATGATGAGGCTCATGTGCGACAACGTTCCCGACGCAATCTGGGTCAAGGGAAATGATCGCAGGTACAGGTTTGTCAACAGGACTTTTGCAGAGGAAATTATCGGTGCGGAGGATACCGACGAGCCGATCGGAAAGACGATCGATTTCTTTTCTGAAAGAGAGCGTGCCTCACACCCGGGAGATCCGGACTGGTACGATGTCGATAAAGATGTCTACGAGACGGATTCGGAGGTTCTTGCGACCGGGAAGGAGAAGGTTGTAGAGTCCGGGCTGTATATCTGCGGGAAAAAGAAGCATCTCGATATCTTCAGGGCACCGTTCTATGATGAGGAGGGCAACCTGACAGGGATTGTCGGGTGTGCGAGGGACGAGACAAAGAGAAAGGACGTCGAGAACAACCTCCGCGAACTTAACGAGCGGTTTCAGGCTTTCATGAATGCTCTCCCGGGACATGCCTTTGTAAAGACACACGCCGGCGTAATCACGTATGTCAACTCAAACCGTTCCTTAACGGACGGGATCTACACCCCTGACTGGACCGGGAAAAAGGAGACTGAGGCCTTTTCGGGCCTTGATCCCGGGTCCATCGCTGATTCCGACCTTAGGGCGATGGAGAGCGGATCCGGAAATACGATCGAAAGGGCGGTCCTTCCCGGCGGGGATGAGCGGATATACAGCATCCTGAGATTTCCCGTTATCTCCAAAGACGGAGAGGAACAGATCGGCGGGATTGTCTTTGATATAACGGAGAAGATTATGGCCGAGGAATCGCTCAGGAGGAGCGAGGAGCTCTCATCGATTCTTGTAAACCAGATGCCGGTTATCGTATGGACCACAGATACCAATCTTGACATAAGCTATGCCGTTGGAGATCCTCTCAGGGAACTCGGGTTTCCATCCGGGCCGGGAAGTGCCATCTCATTTAAAGATATAATCCGGGAGGTCGCCGCGAACATGGAGATCTCTTCCGATGAAGCGGTCAGGTACTATTCAAAGGTGCTTGAAGGCGAATCTTTCGATCTTGAATGCATGTACCGCGGCAGGGAACTGTATATCTACGTTCAGCCCTTCAGGGACAAAAAAGGTGAGATTACAGGTACGGCAGGTCTTGCATACGACATCACCGACAAGAAGGTAGCCGAAAAAGCCCTTATTGAAAGCGAGGAGAGATACCGGCAGCTTGTCGAGAATATAAAGGTCAAGATTATGATCGCACAGGACTGCAGGGTGGTATATGCAAACCAGTGCCTCCTGGACTTCCTCGGCCTGCAGGCCGGGGAGACTGATGACTTCTCCTTTGAAAGTTTCATCTGCCCGGGGGATCTCGGGACAGTCCTCGACTGCCAGAAAAAAGGTCTTTCATGCAGTGACGGCCCTCCCGAATACTACAAGATAGGATGCCTTTCAGGAACAGGAGATACCAGGATGCATGACCTGACGACCACTCCAATCATGTGGGACGGACGGCCTGCAACCCTCGTCTTTCTAATCGACATCGAGGATGAAGCCCGTGCAAAGGAGGAGCTTGAAAGATCCCTGCATGAAAAGATCCTTCTTCTCGGGGAGGTCCACCACCGGGTGAAGAACAATCTGGCCCTTATAAATTCGCTTCTAATGATGCAGATTAGAAATATCAGCCACCCCGGGGTAAGGGAAGGTCTTCTGATGGCGAGAACGAGGATCTTTTCGATCGCTTCCGTTCACGAAGGGCTCTACAGGTCCGACTCGATCTCGAGCATCCCGGCCAAAAAGCACTTTGAAAAGATCGGTGCGGAGATTCTTGAAAATTACGACCCTGAAAAGAGGCTCGGACTCGAGATCACCGGAGACGAAGTCGAACTTGACCTCGGCATTGCAACACCCGTAAGCCTGGTTGTAAACGAACTGCTGATCAATGCAATAAAATATGCCTACCCGGGTGAGATGAGGGGTAAAATTTCGATAAATCTCATTCGTGAAGAAGGCAGCCTTGAACTGAGGCTGAAGGACGAAGGTGTCGGTATACCCGGGGATTTCAGCCTGGATGATGCCCGATCGCTTGGCTTAAGCCTCGTCAAAAACATTGTAAATTCACAGCTTGAAGGTAGCATTACCCTTAATGCAGGGGAGGGGACCGAATGGATAATCAGGATACCTCTGCAGGAGTGATTTTGACTGAACAGGGGCGGTTTTGGGTTTGTTATTTTAGAAAAGTATAAAAATCAAGCGATTAGTAACTGAGTATCGTGAATCCTGATATACTGCTGAAAAACAAAGGTCTTCTTTGTCTTTCCGTCTTTGCACTTGTCACATTCCTTCTCTCGGAGATTGTCATTTTCATGCTCTCCGGTGAGTTCTTCGTTGTAATATCACAGGTTCTCTTTATAATTATCATATTCATCGCCCTGGTCCTGCCGGAGAAAAGCACAATCTCCAGTGTTCTTATTGGCATCGTCTATCTCCTGATTACGGGACTGGTGACTTACGGTGATATATCCGGAATTATTCCAGCAATGGCACAGTTCTATGTATTCGTGAGCATGAGCATAGTACTGTCCCTGATCATCAGGGCTATACACTATAGCGAGAGAAAATACTACAGCCTGCTGGAAAATACAAGCAGGGGGATCTGCATCTATGATATCGAAAGATGCCAGGTCGTCGAGAAGAACCGGGGTTTTGTTTACGATCCGGAGTTTATTTTAGGATATATAAAGAAGGAAAGGGACGGTTTTTTTGAATCCGGGAAAGACCCGGACAGTGCTGCAGGAGAACTTACCTTTGAGCTGGAGTATGAATTTCCCGGCGGAGATAAGAGGGATTTGCTTGTTTTTGCAGAAAAGCTCTTTGAAAAGCACATTATCCTGATAATCACCGATATCAGCAGGAGAAAGAGGGATGAGGAGAATATCCAGGTGGTCAGTTCACTGGGCAGCGGCCTTTTGATGGGCTCAAATACCGATGTCTCTCTCTCCTTTACATCTTATGCCGCAAGAAATGTCTCCCAGGTCGGCAGTGTGGCGATCTATCTGTCTTCTGAAGATAAAAATACCTTCCACCTTGCATCTTCCCGTAATCTCCCCGCCTCATTGGAAAGGGATCTTTCGGAGATCGGTCCCGGGAATAAGATTTGGGAGATTATTGAAAGCGGGGCTGCCGAATCTTTGGATACCGGCGTCACCGGCATCCGGTTCGATGAAGGGGAGGGGCCTTCCCAAAGAAAGATCCTTGTTATCCCGGTATACATGTCTAACAGGCCCGGCGGCGGTATAATCGCAATATCTGAGGACGAAAAGGATTTCAGCGATTCATCAAGGAATTCCCTTGAATCCATTGCGCATATCTTCGGCAGCGCAATGAAAAGGATCAGGGCGGAGAATGAGATATTGAGCATTAAGACCAATCTCGAATCTCTCTTCGAGTCGATGGAGGATTTCATATTCGTATTCGGCAAAGACGGTAAGATCCTTCATACAAATCCGTCTGTATACTCAAAACTCGGGTACGGCCCGGAAGAGACCGGCGGGATGAATATCGCGGGCCTGCACGGCTGCAGTTCTTTTGGAGTATTCATGGATGCATTCGCTTCGCTTGTTTCCGGGGAATCAAATACGGCCTCCCTCAATCTCATGAAGAAGAACGGTGAGAGCATTCCTGTGGACATGAAGGCGGTAACAGGGACCTGGGGTGATTCTGAGGCGTTCTTTGTAATCGACAGGGATATGACGATCAGGAAGAGGCAGGGGGATGAGATAAGATCACGCGATGCAATTCTCGACTCTGTAAGTGCTGTTGCCGAGAATTTCCTCAACGCCCCCGACTGGACGACCGGGATCGGCGAGAGCCTCGAGAGGATCGGCCGTGCGGCAGATGTGGCCTCAGTCTGTCTTTTTGAGCAAAAAAGAGTTATCGAGGGCGATTTTAATCCGGATAATATATACAAATGGGTGAATCCCGGATACCGTTTTATCCCGGATATGGATTCCTTTAAAAAGCTTGAGCTTTTTTCGGAC
>CAYXKC010000081.1:0-6971 GCA_964465295.1 uncultured Methanomicrobiaceae archaeon
AAATTGGATAATATCATAAGAGCCAAAAAAATTCAGTTCTTATTGAATTTGAACCTTAGCAAATCAGGCCAGTTGTTTTAGGTTTAACATATCCAAAATAGAAGTTCTTAATTTTAATATTTGAAAGAATCTTCAATAAAATTGAACACGGTTTTAATTTTTATATTAATCTGCGCAATAAAAAATGTTTGAAAGATTATAACAACTCATAGCTATCTGCACTGCATCTGAGATATGTACTACTTCCACTGTCGCTGAGCTGAATTATCCCGGTGCTGGATGGATATATATTAATCACGCGAATTTCAGGAGTCTGTACAGGCGACCATGGGATAACAACAGCACCGTCAACAACAAGGTAAGTCTGTACCGATGAACCGGGATCAGGAGTCACCAGTGTTAGAGTTGAACTCATACCTGAATATCCAGATATATATATCCCTGAGATCTCCCTGTTGTTAAGAACACGAGCTCCGTTAACATAAACATCAACTGAATTTAGATTTAATGTGGTTATCCTTTCGGAACTAATGTCAATTGAACCGGGTTGATCATCTTCAAGTACAAGACGTACATTTGTACCTGAAGGGAGATCTATCCTATTATTTCTGGACTCTATATAGGACCATGATCCTGTAACATCGAACCCCAACTGACCTCCGTCAACAAAATACGAAGGTCTTCCGGTATTAAGCAATATATCTGAACGGCCACCGCTTACGGAGATATAATCCACTTTTTCTTCTGTATCTGAACCATACACTGATTCTGCTGTAAGGTTTACAGTATAACTCCCGATTTCTGTATAAGTATGAGAGGGATTCTGCTCTGATGAAGTCGCACCGTCACCGAAGTCCCACAGCCAGACATCAGGATCCCCCACAGACAGGTCAGTAAAGGCAACAACCAGGGGGGCGTTTCCGTTCAGCGGATTTGCAGAAAAGTCTGCATCGGGAGGAGGCGGAGTGACGACGATATAGTCGGCCTTCTCTTCATATAACGTATCAACGAGTATAAAGCCAAGCAGATACACTTCTATAGTCAGGCTTACGGTATATGATCCAGGATCATCATAGGTATAAACAGGGTTTTGCTCATTACTGTCTGTTATACCATCACCATCGAAATCCCAGCTATATGAATAAGTAAAAATCGGGAGTGCAGATTGCGTAGAGAGATCTGTAAATTGGACAGTTAGGGGAGCAGTACCCGTTTTTGGTTCTCCTTTAAAGCCTGCTTCTGGATACCAGCCGGTAACTATTACATAATCACTTTTTTCCTCGGTATCCGAACCGGCCTCATTTGTGACAGTCAGGCTTACAGTATATATCCCTTCAGAATAGGTATGCGAGGGATTCTGCTCTGAAGAAGTCGCACCATCACCGAATTCCCAGGACCATGATGTAGGATTGCCTGTGGAGAGATCAGTAAAGTTCACGAGCAATTCCCATTCACCCTCACGGGGTTCGGCTGAAAAATTAGCAACAGGCGGATGTGGAGTTACATTGATATAATTCGTTCTCTCAATTTTCGGATACGAAACTGAATTTTTGGCAACAGTCAGGGCCACATCATACAATCCATCGGAGACATAGATATGCGATGGGTTTTGTTCAGTCGAGGTATTACCATCACCGAATTCCCAGAGCCACGAATCCGGGTTACCGGTGGAAAGATCTGCAAAATCAACTGACAATGGCATCTCTCCCGACCTTGGGGTACCGGAGAAATTTGCATATACCAAAGATGGATTTACAGTAATATCCTGAGTAGTATTACGAGAACCATATAAATTGGATACATCAAGAGTTACACTATAAACTCCCGGAGAGGTGTATATGTGAGAGGGGTTTTGAGCTGAAGATGTCCCTCCGTCACCAAAAGTCCAGGACCATGATGTGGGACTGCCTAATGAAATATCAGAGAACTGAACCGTCAACGGAGAGACTCCGGAAATGGGATTTGCCGTAAATCGGGCTATAGGAGGAATATGAATAATGCCCCCGGACTCCCCTCCATACATATAGATGATCGAAGGTCTTTCCGGATTACCTGTACTTATAACGACAATACTGCTGATCTCTTCGCCAATATCAGTCATGGGTAGATACAATGACCTTCCCGTATTCAGCCGGTCCCACGATCCCCCGGAGAAGTTTGTGAAATCGGAGGTCCTGTCAAGACCGTTTACCCGGATGGCAATCTGCGATCGTAAAAGTACATCTCCGCCTTCGTGAGATATTACAAGGCATTCCTCAGGCACGGAATTGTATCCTGTGGTTTTATTCAGAATGACAGCGGGAGTATCCCCTCCCCCGATGTTGGAGAGAAGAGTGATTGCAAATATCCCTATGACGATTGCAATAACTCCTATTAGCGCAACAGCACCCATTATCTCCGAGATTCCGGCTAATTCAAGATCTTTCTCTTTCATAAACTTCATCTATGTAGGCTGATCATCTACAGTAAACAGAAGAGAGTCACTATATGATTCATAAGTGGTCTCATTATAGCCAGTGACTGTCAATGATATCTTTGCCGGAAGATCATAAACATAAGGTCTCCACGGAGGCGGAGGCCCGGAGACAAGCTCAATAATCTCATCAAGATCATTATAATTTTCCAGTTCCCATACTCCGGAAACATCCTGCTCCATCTCCTCGAATATCAACCAATCATCCAGATTCCATGCACCGCTAATATCATCGCAATTATAAAATATTGCATCAACTCTGTCTGCAACGAAGTTTGTCGTTGAGACCTCTATCGTGACCATTCCATCAACAGCTTTTAATTCATCCCGAATATCCTCTTTATTGTTTATTTTAAGACCATATGAGCCAGTAGGCATAGGTGTTACAACTGGCCTTCCAGTGTCAGTAATATTGCCCCATACAAATTCATTAACAGATACTTTGAAAGGAACGGACGAAATAAGAGTCTCGATACCCTCGCCAACATATACAATATTTATTCCTTCAGGCGGATCACCTGACCCGTAATTATAAACAAGAGCGGTTCCGACGCTCCATTCATTTCCACCACCGCTGAGGGTAACTTCCGAAGTCTTATCTACAAATCCAAAGCCTGAATCAACAAGGATCTTAAATGTACCCTTCTCCAGAGAATCCCCCCCATTATTATAGAGATATGCCTCCCCCAATGCAGGATTTAATCCTGTAATGATATCCATCTGCGGGACGGCAACAGAACCGGGCTGCGAGAAAAAGACTGCAGCAACCATTGCAACACCTATGATTACCAGCGATATCAGCATTATCGCTGCAACAAGTTCGGAAACTGCTTCCTCCCCCTTTTCCCCATCCCAATTTTTAATGATCATCATCCATAATCACATCTTGTTTATGTTATTGAAGTTGCCACGTTCTGGAGAGTTACATAATAATCCGCAATGAATACATCAAGTTTTATGTTGAAATTGCCATCCGGATCTTCCACCTTAACCCTGACAGTCTTTGCATCAGGATAGGTTATTTCATACCAGCCGGAATCAATCCCCTCCCTCTGTAGAACACTTCTAATAATTCTGTCCCAGGCATCGGCCTCCTCTGAATCATCACATACGAATTCCAGATACATCTCAGTTGCATCCAGCGTTTCAGTGAAATCAGGGTCCTCCCCGGAATCACGAAGCCTCGTGTCGATATTTACAGGGCCTGAACCGCCTACAACCTGAGCACCAGTCAGGTTAATCGGGGTTATCTGGACTGCAACGGTATCTCCACTGTTGTAAATCGACAGCGGCGGATCGACTCTCACCGCAATCCCTCCTTCATCCTGTCGCAGGAAAACCCCTCCCATCTGGTAAAAATATCTCTGGTTTACCCAGTAATTATTATCAGAACTATATTCCAGAATCCCAAGAGCAATGCTCCGATCTATATCGGGCCCGGAATCGAATTCAGCATGAATATTAAGAGTGCCATGGCTGCCGTCAACCATAACCGAACCTGCAGAAGGGATCGGTGTCAATATCGGCATTACATCCCCCCCGCCTGAGACCATGCCGCCACCTGCGCCCAGATTTACCGAGGTGGAGAGAGTCACTCCTGTTACCGGATCATACTCGTTATCCTCGGTCTTCATCGAATTTATCCAGAGCGAATCAACAGATATTTTATAGTCAACAAAACGGTCCTTGACATAATTCATATGCTCGATCTCGTTGTTCCTGCCGATCGACGGGACCTCATATACCTGGTATGCTGCTGCGGCTATAACCAGGAGACCAAGTATCAGCATAAACCCGACAACTTCCGAGAGCCCTTCATTCCTCTTTTCTGCATCCATTATATCAAAACCGACATACAATGATGATATTCTATAATAATTCCGGCTCTAATAAATCAACCGCTTCTCTGCTGGTCTGACCTATAAATTGTTAATCTGTCCCGGACAATATATAAGAACATGCAATCGCACAAACAGGGTGAAAGCAAACAGGAAAAGATACACTGGGCTGACGTATGCGCCTCAGAAGTTCAGCAGGACAGACCCCACAGGATTGCCACAGGCATCACTCCCTCGGGCCCGATCCATATAGGTAATATGAGAGAGGTCCTCACAGGCGATATAGTGTACAAAGCCATGAAAGAGAGAGGCCTTAATGCCGAGCTTATCTACAATGCCGACGACTTCGACCCGCTAAGAAAGGTCTATCCCTTCCTTCCCGAAGAATACAGCAAATATATAGGAATGCCTATCTCGGATATCCCCTGCCCATGCGGAAAGCACAAGAGCTATGCGGAACATTTCCTCGAACCTTTCCTCAAATCACTCGAAGAACTGGACGTAAAACCGGTCGTTCTCAGGTCAAGCGAGCTATACAGGTCAGGAAAGTTTACAGAAGAGATCAGAACGGCTCTAAAAAACGCTCCCCGGATAAAGGAGATCCTCGAGACCGTCTCAGGCAGGGAGCTTCCTGAAAGCTGGGTTCCCTTCTACCCGATATGCAGCAGCTGCGGGATCATATCAAATGCGGAACTTCTGGAACATGACCCGGACAATCACCTTGTCAGGTACAGGTGCGAATGTGGAAATGAAGGTGTCTGCGATTACTCGAAAGGTGAGGGAAAACTGGTCTGGCGCGTCGACTGGCCGATGAGATGGAAGGCGCTCGGCGTCACCATCGAGCCTTTCGGAAAGGATCATGCTGCAGCAGGCGGGTCCTATGACACAGGAAAAAAGATTGTCGAAGAGGTATTTTCCGGTTCTGCACCATACCCGGTTCAATACGAGTGGATCAGCCTTAAAGGAAAAGGGGCCATGGCATCATCCACAGGAGTTGCGATAACGATCGACTCGATGCTGGAGATCGTTCCCCCGGACGTGCTAAGATACCTGATAGTAAAGACAAAACCGGAGAAGGCTATAAACTTCGACCCGGGCATGGGCCTTCTCTCACTGATTGACGAATACTCGAGGATCGCCGACAAAGGCGACAGCCGCGAGTATGAATTCTCAAAGATATCAGATGTCGCAACTGACATTCCTTTCAAACACCTTGTAACCGTCGTGCAGATTGCAGGAAAAGAGAGCGATATATTCGATATACTTGAAAGAAGCGGGTACAATGTAACGAACCATGACGCTGTCCTTAGAAGAGTCCGTCGTGCGGAAAAATGGGTTGACAAATACGCACCCGACATGGTGAAGTTTACCGTTGCCAGTGAACTGCCGGCCGGATGTTCGGAATTTTCAGAGGACCAGAAGAAGGCGCTCAAGATCCTGCTGGGAAAATATTCATCACTTGATGAATGGGGTGCGGAAGACCTCCACAATGCCGTTTACACCGCTTCCGAAGAGGCGGGGATCGACTCAAAGGATCTCTTCTCAGCAATATACATATCCGTTCTCGGGAAACAGAGAGGGCCGCGTGCAGGATGGTTCTTAGAAGCGCTCGGGAAGGAATTCATAATCAACAGACTGGACGAAGCGGTGAATACAGGTGCTCAGTAAGGGATGCAGGCAGTGCCACAAAGGCGCAAAGATGGTTCTCTTCATTACAGGAATATGTCAGAAGGACTGCTGGTACTGCCCCATATCCTACGAGAGAAAGAACAAAGACAAAACCTATGCCAACGACAGGCTGGTGGAAAAGCCTGAAGACGTTCTGACAGAGGCACGCAACATGAGCGCTCTAGGGACAGGCATCACCGGAGGCGAGGCCCTGCTGGAGACGGACCGTGTAATATTCTATGCAAAAATGCTCAAATCGGAGTTCGGGGAAGAGCATCATATCCATCTCTATACAGGAACGGCCCCTTCAAAAGAGAGATTGTCCAGGCTCAGAGGTCTCGTGGACGAGATCAGGTTCCATCCTCCTCACGAACAGTGGGAAAAGATCCTCGATACTGATTATATCAGGGCGATAAAAGATGCAAAGGAGCTTGGGATGGAAGTGACGATAGAGGTTCCATCTCTCCCCGGCCTGGAGCGCCTTATACCCGCCCTGCCTCTTTTGGATTACCTGAATATCAACGAACTTGAATGGAGCGAGACAAACGCCGCTGCAATGCGGGAGAGGGGGTTCAGTCTGGAGGATGATTATCATAATGCTGTCCCGGGTGCAAAGGAGTGGGCTGAGGAGCTTTTAGCAGCAGACAAAAAGGTCCACTGGTGTTCGTCTACATTTAAGGACTCGGTACAGCTCCGGGAGAGGCTTAAGAGGATCGCAGAGAATACTGCACGACCGTTCGAGGAGATCACCGAAGACGGCACGGTTGTATACGGGCTCTGGAGACCTGCAGGATCCGTTCCGGAGGAACTCGACGAAGAGCTTTTTGAGGAATATGAAGACAGGATAGAGCTTGCATGGTGGTTGCTTACAGAATACCCCGAAGATTTTCCCGGAGAGAAAGAGATAATTGAGCGTTATCCCAATAAAGGGATGATAGTAGAGGTGACACCGCTTTGAAAAAGCCCGGCGAGATCATCGAATCCTTCTATGA
>CAYXKC010000082.1:0-6947 GCA_964465295.1 uncultured Methanomicrobiaceae archaeon
CGCACAGCGACCTCGATACCCTGTTCACGGAGTGTGCTCAGGGCTTCATCGACAATTGCATTTCTGCCGGCTTCAATACCGAGAACTTCCGATATCTCCGCAATGTTGTTTGTTCGGGTACGGGCAGTGTCTACGCCTTCGACCTCAAATACACCCTTAAGGTTGGAGCCTTCAGTATATAGAATATACTCCCCGTTCTCCTTTCTGACAACAACACGCTCGATATCATCGATACCCTGGACGATTACGTTCCTTACATGCTCTGCAAGGGTGAAGAGGTTCTGGTAACTCTCGGAATCCTTGGGGTGGAAGAATAACTTCAGGTGATCCGGGTCGGCCTCAGACTCGAAATCACGGTAATGGCCGCGATCGCGAATCTTCTTCGGAGCCCTCTCCATGATCTCGTCGATCGAGATCTTCCTCTTCTTGCAGACATCCTTGTTGAGAACCACTTCAACGTGCATCTCCACCATATCGGTCTTGATATCACCGAACTCGTGAAGGTGGGCGGCTTCAATCTGCCAGCTGACTTCACGGGCACGGTCACGATTGTTGGAATAGTCTTCTTCAAGGAAGATCGTCATCGTCGGTGTACTCGGGGATTTTCTCGCGTCCATAATCTCGATAAGACGGGGAAGACCGAGTGTTACGTTAATCTCGGCCACACCGGCGTAGTGGAAGGTACGCATCGTCATCTGTGTACCGGGCTCGCCGATAGACTGTGCTGCGATGATACCTACAGCCTCGCAGGGTTCAATCCTTGTCTTTTCATACTCTTCAAAGATCTTTTCCATTATCTCTTTGAACTGTTTGTCGGACATTTCATGATCGGAGATGTACTTCCTGAGATCGTTCTTGGTCTTGACGGGGAGATCCGCCTCCTCGATCTTCTTCTCGTATTTCGGCTTCATTGTTTCACACCTCCTCCCTGAGGATACTCTCTACAATTCCCTTCACGTCCGCCGGATCGCCCATACTGCTCTTTGCAGGATCGGTGGAGTCTTCTCCGTACTTGAACTGGATGATACGGCCTCCGGATGTCCTGACGGTTCCGTCGTAGCCTACTTTTAAGTCCTGGAGAGCGTTGATCATACGCCTCTGGAGATAACCGCTCTGTGATGTACGGACCGCAGTATCTACAAGACCTTCACGTCCTCCGATTGCATGGAAGAAGAATTCGGTCGGTGTAAGTCCGCTCTTGTAGCTGTTCCTGACAAAACCGTGTGCCGGAGCACCCCTGTCGCCCTTCTTGAAGTGCGGAAGGGTTCTGCCTTCGTAACCACGGGTGATACGCTCACCACGAACAGCCTGCTGTCCGATACAGCCTGCCATCTGGGTAAGGTTAAGCATTGAACCACGGGCACCACTGACTGCCATTACTACCGCACTGTTTGAAAGACCCAGGTGACGGTTTGCAATCTGTCCTGTTCTGTCACGGGCTTTTCCGAGAACCTGCATGATCTGCATCTCGAGGGTCTCCTCAAGCGTCCTTCCGGGCATCGGTTCGAGCTGTCCCTCTTCATATATACGGATACGGCGCTCCACATCGTCCTCGGCTTCGTTGAGGACCTCGTCGATCTGGCCGTACTCGATCTTGCTTAAGTCCTCGTCGTCGATACCGAACGAGAAACCGTCATACATGATTCCGCGAATCGAGAGTTTGGTCACATCGTCTACAAACTGCCGGCCCCTGTCAAGTCCTGACTGGCGGATTATTCTCTGGAGAATCTTACCCTTGAATGCACCGATGGACTCCTTGTCGATAACTCCGCATATAAGCTCGCCGTCGATAATCCTGACATATGCATCAGTCTCACAGTTCTCCTTTTTACATACGTCACAGTTCTCGCATGAACTCGCCTTGTAAACCATATTCAGGTTATCCGGGAGGATCATCGAGAATACCTGCTTGTTGGTCCAGTATTCGACGCCGTCTTCGACCTTTCCGGGTTTGGGAAGGTGCTCGGGTGTGCTCGACCTGAGAAGATACAAAACGCCCTTCTTGTCGAACCATCTCACCTGGTGTGTAAGGATGAATATACCCGATATATGATCGTGGATACCCCCGATAATCGGGCCCCCGAACCTCGGTGACATGATATTCTCGGCAACGCTTGCGAGCATGAACGCCTCTGCACGGGCCTCTTCAGTCTGGGGAACGTGCAGGTTCATCTCATCACCGTCGAAATCGGCGTTGTATGGAGGACATACAGCAGGATTCAGCCTGAAGGTCTTTCCGTCCATCAGCACGACACGGTGTGCCATGATACTCATCCTGTGAAGAGACGGCTGACGGTTGAAGAGAACGATATCGTCATTCCTTAGCTGCCTGTCGACCGTCCACCCGGGCTCAAGCATCTCGGCCACGTTTTCACGTGTCATATCCGAGAGGCGGACACGTCTTCCGTCGGGCCTGATTCCGTAATTCGCACCGCAGGGTGAGTTGACTGTGGGCCGGACCGGTCCTGTAAGGACCATCTCCCTTATCTCCTCGATATTGAACGGGGTGACCCTGATCGGGACGCTCATCTCGTTTGCGACTGCAAGCGGAATTCCTACCTGTCCGATTGAAAGGTTTGGATCGGGTGATATTACCGTACGTGCAGAGAAGTTGACACGCTTTCCGGAGAGCGATCCGCGGAAACGTCCGTCTTTTCCTTTAAGACGCTGCGAGATCGTCTTTAGCGGCCTTCCGCTCCTGTGGCGGGCGGGAGGACAGCCGGCAACCTCGTTGTCGAGGTACGTTGTTACGTGGTACTGTAAAAGCTCCCAGAGATCCTCGATAATTAGCTGGGGCGCACCTGCGTCCTGGTTCTCCTTGAATCTCTGGTTGATACGGATGATATCGACGAGCTTGTGGGTCAGATCATCCTCGGACCTCTGTCCGTTCTCAAGGATGATCGAAGGCCTCATTGTTACAGGCGGAACCGGGAGAACCGTTAAACACGTCCATTCGGGCCTTGCAACATCGGGATTGATTCCAAGAAGTCTGAGATCCTCGTCAGGGATCTTCTCGAGCCTTGCACGGATGTCTGCAGGAGTAAGCTTGTGATCGATCTTCCTGCCGTTCTCGTCGGTCATAACCTCTGAGAAGGTTGTCGGCTTTTCGAAGTTGATCTTTAACTGCTGTTCACCGCAGTAAGGGCATACACGCTCTTTTTTGATATCCTTTTCAGAGATGGTGTCCTCGTTCCTTTCGTCCTCGGGTCCGAGAACCTTGTGGATCTCGTCCTGGCTTAAAAGCAGCCTGCCGCACTCGCGGCATGCAACCCTTAACAGTTTCCTGATGAGCCTCGTATATCCTACGTGGATTACAGGCTTAGCAAGCTCGATGTGGCCGAAATGGCCGGGACAGTCGCTCGCACGGTTTCCACATGTTTTGCACCGGAGACCCGGATCGATAACACCGAGATGGAGATCCATCAGACCCTGGGGGTATGGAAAACCGTCATCGTCATAGGTATCGGCCCATATGATCTTCCTGACGCTCATCTTGCGGATATCCTTGGGTGAGAGCAATCCGAACTCTATTTTTCCTACTCTTTTTGGACTTGCCATATTTTTTACCCCCTTATACCTGGTCCTCCAGGTGAAGCCTGGGTGCAATACCCATACTCTTCATCTCGTCGAGGAGCAGCTTGAATGCATAGCTCATCTCGACCGAGTAGATATCGGTCTCGTTGCCGCATGCAAGGCAGCGTGTTGTATTGCGGTTGTGATCGAGGAAAGCGATCATTCCGCACTTGGCACAGACATACTGGTTAACTTTATCAGATTCATCTAAGAGACGCTCTTTTAATGCCATTGCAGCACCATGTCCGATAAGAACATCACGCTCCATCTCTCCGAACCTCAGACCTCCTTCACGGGCACGACCCTCTGTCGGCTGGCGTGTAAGTACCTGAACAGGTCCGCGTGAACGTGCGTGCATCTTTGAAGATACCATGTGGTAGAGTTTCTGGTAATAGATAACACCTACGTAGATATCCGCCTTAAACTGCCTTCCGGTAATTCCATCATACATTACTTCACGGCCGTTGTGGGCAAACCCGAGCGCCTGGAGAGATGACCTGAGGTTGTCCTCCTCCTCGCCGGAGAAAGCGGTTGCCTCGATCCTTCTTCCCTCAAGGGAAGCGACCTTTCCTCCAATCATCTCGAGCATGTGCCCGACTGTCATACGTGAAGGGATTGCATGCGGGTTGATAACAAGATCGGGTGCGATTCCCGACTCTGTAAAGGGCATGTTCTCCTGCGGAATGATGAGACCGACGACACCCTTCTGTCCGTGCCTTGACGCAAACTTGTCGCCGACTTCGGGGACACGGATGTCGCGGGTCCTTACCTTTACAAGGCGTGAGGAGTTCTCACCCTCGGTTACTATTACAGTATCAACAATTCCGCGTTCGTTGCTTCTCATTGTAACGGATGTATCGCGGCGCTTTTCGACTGCAATCAGCTCTCCGCTCGGTTCCTCAAGGAAACGCGGAGGAGATGTCTTTCCGATGAGGACGTCTTTCTCACGTACGACCGTCTCGGGGTTGATTACACCGTCAGAGTCGAGACTCTGGTAGGACTCGGCACCGTGGGCACCGGAGACCTCTTCGTCGGGCACCTCGATCTTGTCGATCTGTCCGCCGGGGTAGCGTCTCTCTTCCCCGTCATATGTCCTGAAGAAATGAGACCGGCCTACACCGCGTTCGATTGAGGCCTTGTTGAAAATGAGCGCATCTTCGATATTGAAACCTTCATATGAAAGAACAGCGACTACAAGATTCTGTCCTGCGGCACGGTCGTCTGAACCGATAACCTTTGAGGTCTGGGTATGAACGATGGGCTTTTGGACATAGTGGAGAAGGTGGCCCCTCGTATCGGGCCTGAGCTTCATGTTCGATGCTCCGAAACCGAGTGCCTGCTTGATCATACCGGCACCCATCGTTACACGCGGAGATGCGTTATGTTCAGGGAACGGAACGTGGGCAGCACCTATTCCGAGAATAAGAGACGGATCGATCTCCAGGTGTGTATGCTCGGGGGTCAGGTCCTCTTCCCTTATTGCAATAAAGAGATCCTCCTCCTCTTCCGCATCGATAAATTCGATCAAACCGGCTGTAACAAGGTCATTGAACTCGATCTCCAGGGATTCGATCCTTCTGATATCGTCATTCGTGATAAGCGGCCGTCCGTCCTCTATAATTATAAGAGGGCGTCTTGCACGGCCCCTGTCGGTGTGTATGATGATATCCCCGTTAAATTCCTTGTGTGAGATATTGATCTCGGTGGACAGCTCTCCGCGCCTTCTCATCCTGCGGACATTGCCTACCAGATCGACAGGGTCCTCACAGAGCCCTATAAGTGCTCCGTCTACAAAGACCCTTGATTTTTTTATGATATTTGCGCTCATAGCAACTCCTGTTTTAGCTCTTCTACACCGAGGTTATAGAGAACTCTCATTACAACCTGTTCGTCCTTTACGCCCTTTGATATCTCCACCATCTGGGCGAAGTTCTTTACAAGACCACAGTTTGGACCTTCCGGAGTCTCGGAGGGACAGATACGGCCCCACTGTGTCGGGTGCAGATCACGAGCCTCGAAATGCGGCTGTGAACGTGAAAGCGGTGAAATTACACGCCTTAGATGTGAAATTACCGCCATATGGTCGACACGATCGAGAAGCTGCGACACACCGGTTCTTCCGCCGACCCAGTTACCTGTTGCAAGCGGATGAAGAAGACGCTCCGTAAGAACGTCCGCACGAACGGCGGTGCTTATCGAGAGGTCGCGATGCCTCATGCTTGCACGCTCGAGCTGGTATTTTACATCCCTTGTAAGCCTGTTGAGAGATATACGGAAGAGGTCCTCCATAAGGTCTCCTGCGAGTTTTAAGCGCTTGTTGGAGTAATGATCCTTGTCGTCGATCCTTCTCTTCTCAAGAACAAGATCGAAGCAGGCCTCTGCCATTCTTCCAAGGAAGTGAGCCTTTGCAAGCCTCACGGTCTGGACATGAGCCAAATATCCAGGATCTTCCTCCTTGATCCCGGCAGGCATGAGTTCATTGAGATGAGGAAGGAGGTAGTTGTCAAGAACGAACTCTGCGCGTTTCCTCTGGTAATCGCGGGTCTGGTTGGGTGCAAGCTTCTTTCCGACATACATTATGCCTTCCTCGACGGTGTCGCACTCGCCTTCCTCAAGGTTCTGGAGCATAAATGTGAGGAGGTCCTCGTCGGTCGAGACCGCATTTACGATGTCATGGTCACTTGTAAGTCCCAGCGCTCTCATGAGATCCACGAACTTTAAGTGCCCTGCAACAGACGGGAAGGATACTTCGAGGAGGTTTCTCTTGTTCCTCTCGACGATTACAAGCGCACGGTAGCCGCGGAACTGTGAAAAGACCTTTGCAACAAAGATCTTCTCGTTGTAACGCTCGGTAAACTCTGTCATGATCTTGTTCGATGCAAGATCCTCAAGAGTCATTAAAACGCGCTCGGAACCGTTCACTATAAAGTATCCGCCGGGATCGTGTGAATCCTCACCATGTTCGATCCTTTCCTCATCGGACATTCCGTGAAGGTTACAGGCTTTTGAACCAACCATTACAGGAAGCTGGCCGATTGTTGTCGTAATAGGATCGCTCCTTTCATCACCCTGTACAAGGATCATGTCGAGCATAATCGGTGCAGCATACGTCAGGTTTCTAAGCCTCGCCTCACTTGGGAAAAGGCTCGACTGAGAACCGTCCGCTTCACGCACAACCGGTTTTTCAACCCTTATGTTTCCTAATTCTACCCACACAGGGTCATTGTCCTTGCCCCTCTGGGCGATATCGGTCTCAATGACCCTCTGTTCATCAACCACTTTCTGGAGATTGAATTCCAGGAAATGGTTGTATGAATCGAGCTGATGTCTTGCGACATGTTCTCTTGAAAAGTAAGATTTTGATAATGTCTTTC
>CAYXKC010000083.1:0-6870 GCA_964465295.1 uncultured Methanomicrobiaceae archaeon
TACTCATCGCGATCCTCTTCAAACCCGTCGCCTTCCTCTAACAGCGCCTTATATTTCTGCTCGAACTTATCGGAGATGTATTTCAGAAAGATCAGGCCTAAAACAACATGTTTGTATTCTGATGCATCCATGTTGCCGCGAAGGACACATGCTGCATTCCATATTTTTTGTTCAAATCCAATATCAGCGCCATTTATCTCTGCCATTTATATCAATATCTCCCCGTTGGCCGGAATATTTCAATAGTAAATGTTTATGGTGGTTAGATGTGCATAAACCAATCGAAAAAAATCGGGGTTTCTTCTGACTGTAAGTGTCATTGTAGATTAAAATATCAAAAAAATCAGAAATTCATGAACGTATTGCTATTAAATAAGACAAAATGTTGGCAAATTTAGTTTAATAAATACATTATTTTTCTTATATAAATTAGATTTAGAAAAAACCCCCAAAAAATCAATGCTGTCGGTGGGATCCGAACCCACGGCCTCCAGATATCCCAGATATCAAGCGCCCCGAAATGTGTTGACTTAAAACCCTATGAGTCTGGCGCCCTAACCGACTAGGCCACGACAGCGTGTGAATTGTTTTTTCGTCGGTTATTCGCACACAAAGTGCATAATTAAAACGACGGATACGCTATTAAACCTTATGATGTGACCCGTCGGAGATTCGGTTTGAACAAATATCTCAGCCTGTTAAAGCCGGGATGATATGATCTTTAATCAGCATCCTGATGTCGGGAGGATCAGTCATGAATTTTGATGCAACAGCTACGACCAGGTCTTTTTCGGGAATACAGCAGATGACATTCCCGCCGTCGCCCAGTGCTGAATATGAAAATGCGCCGTCCTCTTTTTCAAGCCACCACAGGTAACCGTAATTTACAACAGACCCTCCGATTATTGTCTGCGAATGCGGATATACGGACTCCCTGACCCATGCCTCCGGAATAATCCGTTTACCATCCAAAATGCCATGATTCAGGTATAAAGATCCAAAACGGGCCATATCGCGTGGAGTTAGTGTAAGTCCCCATCCGCCTGTGGAATTATTACATGGATCTTTAACCCATCCCCTCACGTTTTTCCCGAATAAATCGTCGAAACCAAAAGATTTCATCTCATAATCCGGGATCTCTTTCATACCGGTGGGTTTAAACAGGCGTTCATTTGCAAACTCCCGTGCACTTTTCCCCGTGCTCCGGGTGATTACGGCTGAAAGAAGGTGCGCTCCTCCTGTGGAATACCTGAAATCTCCAATTTTTCCTCTCTGGCCAAGCATATCCAGGATATACTTTATCCAGTCGGTCTGCATGCATAACTTATCCAGTGGTTCGTTCCAGTCATCAAAAGAATAAGGGGCCGTCATAGTGAGAAGATGGCGTATTGTGATCTCCTTTTTCTGCCCGTCGACAGCACCGGGAATGTATTCAGGAAAAAAATCCAAAACTCTCCGGTCAATATTTTTAATATACCCTGCATCTATGGCAATACCGACAAGAGCGGATATTATGCTTTTCGTAACAGATGCCACGTGGTGTGCATCATCCGGGCCATAGTCGTTATAATATCTTTCAAAGGCCGTAGATCCGTTCTTCACCACCACAATACCATTTATATTGCTGTATCCTGATTCGATCACACGATCAAGTGCTAAAAACTTTTCAGAGTCCATCTGCAGCCCGCCGGTTTCTATTTATCATAAATCCCTTCTAAGACTTTTGGCTCTTTGTATAACTGTTCTGCCTTTTTAAATTCATTTGCGGGGATATCTGATGAGTTCCGGCAGGATTGTATCCGGGGGTTTTCGTCATGCTGGTTTTTCTCTTAAAAAAGCAATTATATGATCAATGAAATTTTCATTCTCCAGGAGGATCCAGAATACTCCCAAATCCTTTATCCGCGAGATACTGAAGGTAACCGAGAACCCCGGCGTCATCTCCTTCGCCGGGGGCCTTCCCAATCCCTCGCTCATAGATACGGAAGGGATCGAAAAGGCCGCATCCAAAGTCATAAAAAGCGACGGAAGATGCGCCCTGCAGTACTCGACGACCGAAGGCTACCCGCCACTGCGCGAATACATCGCCGAGAGATACAATAAAAGATACGGGCTCAATGTCAGTGCTGACGAGATCCTGATCACCAACGGCTCGCAGCAGTGCCTCGATCTCGCAGGAAAGGTATTCATCAACAAAGGAGACTCCGTTCTGATGGAAAAACCAGGATACCTCGGTGCAATCCAGGCCTTCTCAATGTTCGAGCCGGAATTTTTCTCCGTTCCCCTGGAAGACGACGGGCCGGATACAAAATCCCTCTCCGAAATAATCTCCGAAGAATCGCCAGTATTCTTCTACGGAATACCCAACTCGCAGAACCCGACCGGAATCACCTACTCGGATGAAAAGAGGAAGGATGTGGCTGGGATACTCTCCGAAGCCGAAGTCCCCTTCATCGAGGACGATGCCTACGGCGAGCTCCAGTTCGACGGAAAGGTGAAAAAACCGGTCAAATATTACATGCCCGAGTCTGGCGTCATTACAGGATCGTTTTCAAAGATCTTCTCCCCCGGAATGAGGCTCGGGTGGGTATGCGCAGATGAAGAGATTCTCGAAAAGATGATAACAGCCAAACAGGCATCCGACCTGCACTCAAACTACCTCAGCCAGAGAATCCTTTACAAATATCTCGAAGACAACGACATCGACGCCCATATCAAAAAGATAAACTCGGAGTATAAACGCAGGGCCGATACGATGATAAAAGCGATTGAAGCCGGACTGCCCCCTGAAATAAGCTTCACCCGGCCCGAAGGGGGAATGTTTATCTGGCTCCGTTTCCCTGAGAACATGTCCTCGATGGAGATATTCGAAAAGGCCTCTGAAAGGGATGTTGTAATTCTTCCCGGAACTCCCTTCTATGTCAATGGAGACGGGAACAGGACTGCGAGGCTCAACTTTTCCAATGCAGATGACGATGAGATCAGGACCGGTATAAGCATCCTTTCAGATGTCATAAAAGAGTTGTATTCCTGAGATCAGAACGCCAGTGAAGTAACGGTAAGAATAGCGATAAAGAATACGATGAGGGCGATTGTCCTCCTGATGAATTTTTTTGCTACACGAACCTCCGAGCCGTTCCTCGGGGCAACCCCCACAATAAGCGTTCCTATCATTGCCCCTGCAATAAGCCCGATTACGTTGTCAAGCGTCAGCAGTATCGATGCGATGATCGCCTCGGGGATCATGACAATCGAGATGCCGGCAACAACAGTCGGCGGGAGAAGGGCCGCCGCAACCGCAACCCCTGCGATCGACTCCGAAAATCCCTTCGTAAGTGCGATTATGGTTGCAATCCCAAGCATTACCGCCATAAATATGTAGATCGGGCTCGTCGTCGTCCTGATCAAGATCTCCTGGGTAAGTATAAACGAAGAGAGGATTCCGGGCAGGGATATCTTCAGCATATACAGGATATATGTGGCAATTATCGAGACGAGGTAGACTGCACCGAGATATACGAATAGTACAAAAATACTCTTTACTGCATCCTTAGACCTTCCTGTCGCCGCATAGATTGCAAAGGAGTGTATCGGCCCGAGAATAGGTGCAAGGAGCATCGCCCCGATGATTATCGCAACATTGTTCAAAAAGAGGCCTGTAAGGGCGATCAGGCCTGCGATAGTCGTTAGAAGAAGTATCCAGTAGTCGATGGAACTGTAGTTTCTCGCTGAACCAAGAAGCTCTTCGACAGGGGTCTTCTCGGATTTTTTTGCACTGCTTTCAGCCCTTGAAAGGGTCGAGGATATGATAAAATCCGGGGATGAAACCTCGATAAGAGTCTCCTTGAACCGCAGATCGATTGGCTCTCTTATCTTTGTAATTACTTCGTCGAGCCCGGAGTCGGGCACAAATATCTTTACCTGGACAAAGTCCTTCTCGTCCATATCTATATGGTAAAGACCCTCCAGTGCGGGCTTTAATTTTTCATAATCCTCATGCCTCGCGTGGAGGAGTATCTTCTTCATGGATTAAGATGAGCCTTTCGGGTAAAAAAAGTTGTTATTGTCCCTGTGTCTGCTGGATATAGACGTTTACCGCCGCAGAAATCGCCGCAGCCTCCTTTCCTATCCTGAGTGATTCGGCAAGGTTCTGCATCCTCGTCTCCTCTTCGCGGAGATATCTTGCCAGGCTGTTTTTGATATGCTCTTCCTGCAGGAAATGAGTATGTGTATCCCCTTCGATGAAATGAATGTTGTTCATTATCGCATGGTGCAGGGGAAGAGTGGTCTTTACGCCGAGGATGACATATTCGTATATCGCCCTCCGCATCCTCTCGATCGATTCATGCCTGTCGCTTCCCCACGAACAGAGTTTGGATATCATCGAATCGTACATCGGGGGAATCGAATAACCCGTATGAATACCGGAATCGACCCTGATTCCCGGACCGCCGGGCGACCTGTAGCGGATAATCTTTCCCGGATCTGCGGCGAAGTTGTTGAGCGGGTCCTCGGCATTGATACGGCATTCGATTGCATGGCCGTTGATCTTTATATCGTCCTGGGAATGCACGAGCTCCTCTCCGGCGGCGATCCTTATCTGCTGTTTTACGAGATCCATCCCGGTTATCATCTCGGTCACGGTATGCTCGACCTGTAGACGGGTGTTCATCTCCATGAAATAGTATTCGCCGTTGCTGTAGAGGAATTCGACCGTTCCCGCGTTGTAATATCCCGATGCCTCTGCGACCTTCAGTGCGGAACCTGACATCTTTTCGCGAAGTTCATCTGTCATTATCGGGCATGGGGCCTCTTCGACCAGTTTCTGGTGCCGCCTCTGTATAGAGCATTCCCTGTCATAGAGATGAATACGGTTTCCGTGTTTATCGCAGAGTACCTGGAATTCTATATGGCGGGGTTTTACGAGATATTTTTCGATAAAAACGGTGGCATCACCAAAAGCCGATTCGGCGATCCTCATCCCCTTATCTATTGCGGCTTCAAGCTCCTCCTCGTCTTCGACGATCTGCATTCCTATTCCGCCGCCTCCCGCGCTTGCCTTGACGATTACAGGATAGCCGATATCCTTTGCAATCCGTTTTGCCTCTGCGATATCCTTTACGCCGTCGGGGGTATAAGGCAGGACCGGAACGCCGGCTTTCTCCATCATGTGCTTTGAGCCGAGCTTCGATCCCATCGCCTCGATTGACTTCCAGGAAGGTCCGATGAAGGTTATGCCTTCCTCTTCGCAGTATTTTGCAAAAGTGGAATTCTCCGCTAAAAACCCGTATCCCGGGTGGATTGCCTCGGCACCGGAGCTCTTTGCAACCTTTAAGATACGATCCATATTGAGGTAGCTCTCTTTTGGGGCCGCTCCGCCGAGGAGATATGCTTCGTCTGCATATTTTACGTGGAGAGCGTTTTTATCCGGTTCGGAATAGACTGCAACCGTCTCGATTCCAAGTTCGCGGCATCCACGCATCACCCTTATCGCGATCTCGCCCCTGTTGGCGATAAGGATCTTATTGAAATAGCTCATTCGATCACCAGCAAAACGTCTCCGCTCTGCACCGTGTCGCCTACATCGACAAAGACCTGGGTAACCTTGCCTTCCCTGGTGGATTTAATCGGGTTCTCCATCTTCATCGCTTCAAGGATGACGAGCGTATCTCCCGCCTTAACCTGGGCGCCGATGCAGGTCTCGACCTTGAGAACCATACCCTGCATATTGCTCTTTACACCGCCCTTTATGTTCCTCGGGATCTTCTTCTCCCCGATTGAGGCGGCGGAAGTAACCTCGCTTCCTTCAACAGAGAGTATCCTGACCGCAAACACTTCACCGTCGACTTCGACCTCCATGAAGCTGGGGATTGCACCGGTATCCTGTTTTTTGGACTGGGACAATACGGGGATGGGTTCGGACTTTCTCTCTCCTCTCAGGAAGGACGGGGCAATTGCAGGATAGAGGATGTATGTCAGAATATCCTCGTCCTTCTTAATCAGGCCCTCTTCCCTGGCCTCCTGTGCCATCTTCTCATATATAGGTTCGAGAAGATCCGCAGGCCTTCCCTCAAAGGGCTTTTCGCCATCGATGATCTTTTCGCGGATATCGTCAGGGATTGTTCCGGGTGCCCTGCCGTAAAGGCCTCTCACATAGTCCTTGACCTCCTGGGTTACATGAGAGTACCTGTCACCATCCATCAGGACGTTGAGAACCGCCTGGGTCCCGACTATCTGGCTCGTGGGGGTGACGAGCGGGGGGTAACCGAGATCTTTTCTGACATCAGGAATCTCCTTATGCACTGCTTCGAGCTTGTCGAGCGCATCCTGCTCTTTCAACTGTGAAACGAGATTCGAGATCATACCGCCGGGAAGCTGGTAGATGAGGACGTCGGAATCAATCCTCTCTGATATTGGATCTACTAATCCTGCATATTTCTCTTTTAATACCAGGCATTTCAGCTTTGCCTGCCTGAGAAGCATAAGATCGATCCCGGTATCCCTCGCTGTTCCCTTGAGGCTTGCGACAATGCTCTCGGTCGGGGGCTGGGATGTTCCCATTGCAAAGGGAGACATGGCGGTATCAAGTATATCGACACCTGCATCGATTGCGGCCTGGTAGCTCATCGGGGCTATTCCGCTTGTAGAATGCGAATGAAGGTTGACCGGGATATCGATCCTCTTTTTGATTCCCGATATAAGTTCTGCTGCATCATTCGGCATTATGAGCCCTGCCATATCCTTGATGCATATCGAATCGCTGCCCCGTGAGTATAGTTCCTCTGCAAAATCAATAAATTTGGAATTCGAATGGACAGGGCTTGTGGTATAGCTTATTGTTCCCTGGAGGTGTGCGCCGATGTCCTTTAC
>CAYXKC010000084.1:0-6842 GCA_964465295.1 uncultured Methanomicrobiaceae archaeon
TCTCTTAATTCCTGCCCTTCTGGCGGCGATAACACACGGCTGGCGGGCGATTATAACTTTTACACCTCCGGTATCCTTCGCACGTTTGAATGCCTCTATGGTTGCGACATAATCATAAGGATCGATTGTCTCGACAAATGAGATGCCGCACGACCTGCAGAGTGCCTCAAGCGAGATCGACGGTGAGGGATCGCCCATCGCATTGACTCCGGTATTCGGATTGGGCTGGTGCCCGGTCATCGCTGTTATCCTGTTGTCGAGGATTACAACAGTCATATTTGCATTGTTGTATGAGGCGTTGATAAGACCCTGGATCCCGGTGTGAAGGAAGGTCGAATCTCCTATTGTACAGACTACCGGATTTTCTTCGCCGGAGTTTGCAATTCCGCTTCCGACAGTAATCGAGGCTCCCATACAGATTGTGGTGTCCACAGCACCGAGCTGGAGCCCGAGAGTATAACAGCCAATGTCGGACGGGTATATCCCCTTCTTTCCAAATACCTTCTTCATGGCGTAGAATGTCGCCCTGTGTCCGCACCCTGCGCAAAGGATCGGCGGGCGGGGGGGGAGACCTTCAGCAGGAGAGAAATCACGTGGGAAAGTGCCGTTATATGGTATTTTAGCCCTTTCAAACGCTGCGGCTGTCGATGCAGGATCGAGTTCGCCTTCATATGGGACGCAGCCGTCCTTCTTGCCGTGAACCCTCGTTTCGCATGCAACCTGCCTGACGACTTCCTCAACAACCGGGGCGCACTCTTCGACGACGAGCACTTTCTCGTGTTTTGATACAAATTCTGCGAGCCACTCCTCGTCTATCGGGTATGCACCGATCTTTGCGATCGAGACATCATCAGGCACAATCTCCTTTACGTACTCTGATGCAATACCGCTGGTGACAATCCCTGTCTTACCCCTGATTTCATATGAATTGTAACCAAGTTCAACGAGCCGTTTTGCGATTGCATCCTGCTTTTCGTTGAGCTTTTTGTGGAGTACCCGGGTGTGTGCAGGGATTACGACATACTGCCGGGGGTCTTTCTCAAAATTGCCCTTCCGGTGCTCCTTTCCCACCTCACCAAGTTCGACATCGCTCTTCGAGTGGCAGACCCTGGTAGTCGGCCTGAAGAGAACAGGAATTGAGAACTCCTCGGAGAGGTAGAAAGCGGCGGCCATCATATCGTGGGCCTCCTGCACGCCGGCCGGGTCGAGGCATGGAATCCGGGCGAAATGCGCATACATCCTTGAGTCCTGCTCGTTCTGCGAACTGTGTGCATACGGATCGTCGGCCGAGAGGATTACAAATCCCCCTGTAACACCCGTATATGCACTGGTCATAAGCGGGTCGGCGGCAACGTTCAGTCCTACGTGCTTCATCGTTACAAGCGATCTGACCCCCGTCCAGGCCGCACCGAGTGCGTTCTCGAATGCCACCTTCTCGTTTACCGACCATTCGATATAGAAATCGCGAACGTCCTGCCTTCTTAAGGTATCAATAACCTCAGAAGACGGTGTCCCCGGGTATCCGGATGCGAAATCGAGGTCTGCCTCAACGCAGGCATGGGCAATCGCCTCGTTTCCAAGCATATATCTGACAGCCATAATTGTTTGATAATTATGTATTCGGATGGCTTTTAAGCTGTTGATGAATTCCCGCTACCCCGGTCGAAATCCACAACCTATAAAAACCAATGAAAACAATTTATTTAGGCACTAATAGAGGGCCCGTAGCATAGTCGGTGGTGCACCCGGCTGATAACCGGGAGGTCGTGCGTTCGAGTCGCACCGGGCCCACTTTCGTTTTTTTGGGAGTTTTTAAGCAATACTCTAACAATTGCTATACTAAACGGAGGGGGACGATTCCCCCTCCCTATTACCCTCCCCCTCGTCGCGATAAGTCGCAAAGGGATGGACAGGCATCCCCTTTTGCTCCATTTATTAAGGGCATGAAACTGAAAGATCTTTTCTCATTCAATTGTTCTTGAAAAGACATTCTCTCCCGGCCGAGGCTACCCGGATGGGTAGCGTCCAGGCCGGGCTATCACCATTCGCGTGAGTTGCGTAGCAACTTACGCCCGGGCTGCCCCGTCAGGGGCTTATGCCCTCCAAAGAATATTTAAAAAATAGATTTTAAAGAGTCTCGGCGCCGTTCATATACGGCCTTAAGGCCCCGGGGATGACGACGGTTCCGTCCTCTTCCTGACAGTTTTCGATTATCGCACGCAGCGTCCTCGTTGTCGCAACCGCCGTGCTGTTCAGCGTATGCAGGAAATCCTTCTTCTCGAACTCATGCGGATCGCGTACACGGATGTTGAGCCTTACCGACTGGTACGCCGTGCAGTTCGAACACGAAACAACCTCCCTGTAAGTCTCCTCCCTCGGCATCCAGACCTCCATATCGTACTTCTTCGCCGCAACGGTCCCTATATCCCCCGTGCAGATGTTTACTACATGGTAGGGAAGACCGAGCATCTGGTAGAAGTCCTCCGCATTCTTCAGGAGTTCCTCATGCAGCTCCCAGGAATCCTCCGGCCTGCAGTAGATGAACTGCTCTACCTTGTTGAACTGGTGGACCCTGAAAAGACCTTTTGTATCGAGGCCGTGGGAGCCGATCTCGCGCCTGAAACACGGGCTTATACCCGCGAGCCTGAGCGGAAGATCCTTCTCCTCGAAGATCTCGTCCATGTACATCGCGGCCATGGGATGTTCGCTTGTCGCGATAAGGAACTCGTCCTCCCCCTCTATCTTGTACATCACGTTCTCGAAGTCCGCCAGGTCCGTCACGCCCTCGTATGCGGCCCGGTTCATCATATATGGCGGCATTACAGGTGTGTAACTGCGCTCCACAAGAAGGTCGATGGCAAGCCTCTGGAGTGCAAGATCCATCAGCGCGAGCTTTCCTTTTAGAATATAGAACCCTGCCCCTGATATCTTCGCGGCCCTCTCGAAGTCGGCAACCCCGAGATCCACTGCAAGCTCCCCGTGATTTTTTACCTCAAACGAAGGAACGGCAGGCTCCCCCCATCTTTTAATCTCGACGTTTCCGGTATCGTCCGCACCTACAGGAACGCTCTCGTGAAGGATATTCGGGATTCTCATCTGGTAGAACCTGATATTCTCCCGGATCTCCGCAAGTTCGGCCTCCGCCGTCTTTATATTCTCCGGAAGAGATTTCGCCTCTTCGAGAAGGCCGGATATGTCTTCTCCCGCTTTCCTCGCCTGGTTTATCTCACGGCTGATGATATTTCTCCTGTTCCGCATTGCATTGATCCCGACCTGCATGCCGCGGGACTTCTCGTCCTTTGCGAGCAGATCGTCGATCCACGCAAGCTTTTCGGTATCTCCCCTTTTCCTCAGATCGGCCCTGACGACATCCGGGCTGCTCCGGATAAACTTCAGTTCAAGCATAACTTCATTCATTTATGTCGATCATAAAGGATTATTGTTGCGAGCCTTTCTTCTTACAGCTAAAGTCTGCAGAACAGACAGGCAGAGTTAATATAAATTCCCGGTAACCCACAGATCATTTATGGAAGATGCCGAAAGAGGGTTAAACTGCACAATCGCCAAAAACACGAACTGTAATTCATGCAGTATAGGAATGTACCTGAACTGCCGCCAGGACAGACGAATCCTGAACACATTTCTTGCGGCTGCGGCTGGGATATTCATAGGGACTTTCATACTGCTGGGCCTAATCCGTCTAATCTCCGGTCATTTATGGCCACAGCTGCTATACATAATCCTGATAATCGGTCTTTTCGGGTATGAAACCAAATTCCTCTGCAGCCACTGCCCCTTCTATGCAGGCAAGGGAATAACCCTTAAATGCCTTGCAAACCAGGGAATGCCGAAGCTATTCAGGTATAACCCTGCACCAATGAATAGATGGGAGAAGTCGATGGTGTTATTTCTTGTCGCCTGCTTTCTGGCAATAGCACCTGTAGCATCGACAGCTGCAACATTATGGCTTGTTCTTGCGGGGAACTACGGCATAGTCACATTTGTTGCCGTTTCAGGCATCTCAATCCTCCTAATATGTTCATCCATCGCATTTTACCAGGTGCTGAGGACGTTTTTCTGCAGCATGTGCGTAAACTTCTCCTGCCCGTTCAACACTGTAGAGAAGAAGATCGTTGACACTTATCTTGAGAAAAACAATGTCATGAAGGAGGCATGGGAGATGTCCGGATATAAGATCGGCTGAAACGCCACCATCTCCTCAGGCAACCATTCATCCTACTGCAAACCAAATTGGTTATCACCTATCGCCTTCAAATCAGGGATTATACAGATGAAGAAAGGTCACATAGCCGCTATAGCCGTATGCATAATATTTTCAGTCCTGCTATCCCCGGTTTCACCAATACTGACGGTAATCGGCCTGATACTCAGTGGAACTCTTGCAATGGCATTTGCAATATCCGAGTCTGCGGAAAAGATAATGGATAAACCGCTGCTTTTTGCATATCTCGGGGATGACGGCCGGAGTTTTATCCTGAAAAATATCGGGGATGCAGATGCTCTTGACATCCATATCTCGATCATACCCTCGAATCTTGAATACCTGTTTGAGCACCTTGGGGCCGATAGCGAAGAAAAAACAGACTGCGGCAGGCTGTTGGGCAAAAACAGGATTATCCTCAATTATTCGGATGAAGACGGAAAAAGATATAAAAAGACCGCAGAACTCGGCTTCAGGGAGGAATGCGAATACGACCCGATAAAGCCGATGTTCCCGCTGTTTAAGTGAATATTATTTATTCTCTTCCTTATCCATCATAAACGAAACAACCTTCTCAAGAGCATCTACGAACTCCTTCTCCTCAGAAAGATACTGCTCGAACGCCTTGTAGAGCATGTAAAGAATCTCGAGGCCGTAGAGATCGAGGGCCTCTGCAGGTGTCAGTTCGTTCTCGTAAGAATCGGTAACCGGACCCATAGTCGAATACATGATCTCGAGGAATGTTCCATCCTCGGTCAGTGCACAGAACTGGCTGTTCACCGGTTTGCTCATATCGTCCGGCCGGTACGGCATCGGGTCGGTCTTTCCGAGAACGAACATCTTCTTTTTATGAAAGCGTGTCTCTACCATCTGCCCGGTGACATCTGACTTCCCGCCCAAAAGGAGCGTTACGCCCATATCCGCTACAAGAGGTTTTGCCTTCTGCGCCATTCTTTCAAGTAGAAGCGCCTCCTTTTCCAATACCTCGGCAGTCAGCTCCTCTTCACGCTCTTTGGACTCCCCAATCTTTTTCAATATTTCTTCGAAGCCTTCCTCGATAATTCCCATAACAGAAAAATAGGACCCGGGAGGCAAAAAAACGATCAGGTTTTGTCCACCGAAGGGCTGTCGCCCTTTCGAAACCCGAGGCGACCTTCGGTCACCGGTTTATCCCTCAGCTATAGTTCTCTTTCCCGGCCGAGGCTACCCGGATGGGTAGCGTCCAGGCCGGGCTATCACCATTCGCGTGAGTTGCATAGCAACTTACGCACAGGGCTGCCCCGACAGGGGCTTATGCCCTCTTCAGGGGAGGACCCCCCTCCCTCAATGATCACTTTTAAACAAACTTACCCAATCATCTCGCCTATCAGGTAATGCCGCCTGTGGGAAACTATCCTCACCCTGCAGCGGGTGCCTGTCTCAAGCTCCTCTTTAATCACGATATTATTGTAGGACTTATCCCTTGCAATTGAGCTCCCCGCCCTTTTCCTCTCGGTAACGATTACATCCGCATCTTTTCCAATGAAAGTCTCGTTGACCGAATCATACAGCCGGTTTGCAGCGATTGTCAGGGTTCGCGAGCGCTCCTTCTTTATCCAGTCCGGGATGTCCTTTAAGGATGCGGCATCCGTTCCATCCCTGACCGAAAACCGGGTTATATTAACTTTTGTCGGCCTTGTTCCTTCAAATAGGGAGAGTGTCTGCAGGAAATCCTCTTCTGTTTCGGTCGGGTAACCTACGATGAAATCGGTTGATATCCTGACATCCGGATCCTTTCTCCTGAACGCAGATACAATATCCCTGAAATCCCCGGAAGTATACCCCCTTTTCATACCTGAAAGTACTTTATCCGAACCAGACTGAACGGGAAGGTGGGCAAAAGAGAATATTTTGTCCCCTGAAAATGCATCTATAAGTTCGTCAAGCTGCGGAATTACAGTCGATGGGTTCATCATACCGACACGGACAAAAAATTCGCCTTCCATTGAACCGATACCGGTTAAAAGTTCTGCAAGGGAGGTCCCGGAATCCATACCGTAGGCACTGAGATCCTGACCGGTAAGCTGGATCTCGACCGCCCCGAGGGATACGAGCCTCTCGATCTCCCTTTTTATCTTATCTTCCGGAAAACTGCGGAGCGGGCCGCGGGCGTTCCGGGTAATGCAGTAGGCACACCTGTTCACGCACCCCCTTGCAGTCTGGACTACACCTGTCGCACCGTCAACGAGAGCGCCAATTGTATCCGAACAGCTGTAAAGCTCCTCAGGAAGGATCAGTCTCGCATCGGGACGGATATTGTATATAAGATCCTCCTGGACCACCGGCATGCAACCTGTAACATACATCTCCTTGTCAGGATAATCGGCGATCGCACGGAGCATGGCCCTCTCGGTCTGGGCGACTACGGTGCATGTATTGATTATTACCGCTTCTGCTCTGCCGGGAGGGACTATGGTACAGCCGTTTTTAAGGGCAAGCCGTGAAATCTTCTCGGTGTCGGCAAAGTTGAATGTGCAGCCGTATGTCTCAAGATGGATTTTTTTATTCTTCAGGGTGTGCATCGCAATCCTATCCCTAATGGTTTGATCCGCGTGCTGAAAAATCGAACTATCAGGGTAAG
>CAYXKC010000085.1:0-6645 GCA_964465295.1 uncultured Methanomicrobiaceae archaeon
GGAGCTGCTGCTGTACCTGCTGCAGCATTGAAATCTGCTGCTGAATTTTTGGTGATATGTTATTCATCTTTTACTACCTCCTGCATCTCATCGGCAATATTAATCAGCCGGAGCCACGTGTTTAGGGCGGCGCGAAGTGCTGATACGTCTTCAGCATGCACCGAGAGCGAGATGGAATCCCCGCTCTTCAGTTCGACCGATGCAAACGAACGGCCCATGTCCTCGCTCTCAGGAACCACCGAATCATATATCATCCCTGCCACAGGGGTCCTGAATTCAAAAACCGCTTTATACGGCATTTTTAAGGCTGAGGACATACCGTCTCCTCTGGGCACCGTCGAATACTATGTTCAAATCGCCGCAATCTGTCTTTGAAACATTTAGGTATTGTTTCAGATTCTCATAAACGGTTTGGTTTCCTACCTGAAGGCCGCGTATGATATCCCCCTCACGACTGTCAACACGGAATGAGGATAACTGCACGCCTTCCACAGGCTCTCCATCACCGAATATCTCGATAAGATAGTGGCCTTTCTGTTTTGAAACCACGAGAACGATCGAATCGATCGCTGTAATCTCTGAAAGACCCGACTTTCCCCTGGGAGTATAATGAGCCCCGAGGGCAAATGCAAGGTCCTTGGAAAAAGTCCTTAAAAAAGGAGCGGGTTTTCTTGAAGTTGTAACTTCCATTATCGGGCTTTCAAGTGTTTGATACCCGCACCGCGCTCTTTGAACAGGATCCTGTGTCCGCAGTACGGGCAGCGGACATTAAGGTCGATCTCGACCTTCTGTTTACATCTTGCACATTTATAACCGGCCATATAATCAGGCCTCCATTTATTCCTTTATAAGCGAGCGTTCGATCGCACGAAGTGCCACTTTAAGGTTGGGTGTCTGCGGGGCGTATGCACCGCCTGCGTACTTGTAACCGCACTTGCGGCACTCCCAGATACCTGTACCTTTTCTCGATACCGCCTTGGACTCACAGCTGGGGCAGGTGTGCTTCGCTTTTGCTACTTTCTCTACTTCATTGACGCGCTTTCTGATAAAACGTCCGTAACGTGGACCAAACCTTCCTGCGCTCCCTGTTGTCCTTCCTTTTGCTCTGTGTTTTCCTGATTTCGCCATATTTGTTATACCCCGAAATTTAGGTCTGTATATTTTTGTCCTGCATCCTTATTAATAGTGGCTCATGAAGGCTAATCCTGGCTGAGGATCTTTACCTCCCCGTCCCCTTTTGTCAGGCGGTTTATCATATTGTAAAACTCCTCCTGGATGCCGGCGGGAATCCTGCACACGCAGATCCACGAACCGTCGCCCTGCCATTCCTCTTTCTCGATAGTCGTTCCCGCGGAGATCTCTCCGTATGCTTTGGGAGCGTGGTCTGCAGGAATCCTGACTGCAAACCTCATCTCTGCAAACTTTATGGGAATAATCGGGCGAAGAGCCTTTACTGTATCCTTGACGAGTTCGTCGATGTGCTTAAAGGGATCGATATTGACCCTCGCCTCCTCCATTGCCATCTCTATACGGGCAGGAGGATGGGGGAGTTTGTTCTGCGGATTGATTGCATTCCTCGCGATGAAGTTTACAACCTGTTTCCGCTTGTCCTCGATCATCTTCTTCCGCTGCTCGGCGGTAAGATGAATCTCCCCTTTACGGATAATTCTTCTGGCGACATTAGTAAACCCGGTCTCTCCAAAGACTTTGATGAGTGCCTCTTCTGAAGCCTTCTCGGCTTTTGAAGCGTTCTCAAAGACAAAGAGAGCCGCAACCGCGTCTTCGACATCCATCTCGTCCCCGTGGCGGATCTCTGACGCCATATCGGGATCTACGAGTATCTCGAATCTTTCACCATGGCTTTCGAGCCTTGCAACGACGGCCTGTTCAAGGGGAATCATAAGATATCACCTATTTTAAGATTATTTATAAGTCACTCTTCCTGCTGATCTTCAGGTGTTTCTAATTCAAAGTTGTCGACATATTCCTTAACCTCTTCGCGGGACATTCTCCTGAAATCGGCTCCTTCGGTTGCGACTACCCCGATCTCGACATTGTTCACATCGAACTTGCCTTCAGTCGCCGCATGAAGCGCCTTTAAACCCATAGGAATTGCGTCGGCCACTTTCATACCCTCTTCATAGTCCTCCTCAAAGACCTTCATCACCGCCGGTCGGCCGGTGCCGATTGCGCTGGCCTTGTACTCGAGAAGAGTTCCGGATGGATCCGTCTCGAAGAGGCGTGGGACGCCGTCGCTTATTCCCGCAATTAGGAGTGCGGTACCATAGGGTCTCGCTCCGCCATACTGGGTAAGCGTCTGCATATGATCGCAGATCTTCTTTGAAAGGGTCTCGACATCAATGGACTCATTGTATGTTACGCGGTTTATCTGGCTCTCCACTCTCGCCCTGTCTACAAGGGCCCTTGCATCGCCCACAAGTCCGGAGGAGGCAACAGCGATGTGATCGTCTATCTTGAATATCTTCTCGATAGAGGTCTGTTCGAGAAGTTTCGTGCTGACCCTCTTGTCAACAATGAGAACTACACCGTCGGTGCACTTGACCCCGACTGCCGTAGTTCCTCTCTTGACGGCCTCGCGGGCATACTCTACCTGGTATAATCTTCCGTCAGGGCTGAAAACAGTAATAGCCCTGTCATATCCGCCCATCTGGGCATTCATCGGCTGCATCTATATATCCTCCAAATCATCATTAGTAAAATACAAAATCTCTTGGTTTTTTATTCCATCTTCGTATAAATCAACCTTTTCCTGTGACCTCCGGCGGGCAGCGTAAACCTTTCCTGAAAGAACGACTTTCTTTTCAGGGGCTGCCTCACTCTCTTTAGGCATACGCCGCCTGAGAGCTGCAATCGTCCCGGAAGTCAGGACCGGGTGAAGTGCACATGAATTACCGTTTATCCTGTTTACTGTTGGTGCGGCTTTAATAAGCATCTTTTCACTACCTCTCCGGCACCGGATTATGGCATAGTTGTCTTCACAGAATACAACAGCCATCGAGACTTCTGCGGCACCGAAATCACCGTAAAGAGATGAAAGACCCTCATAGACGGCATAATAAACCTGTTTCCCGTCGAACCCCGCATCATGAGGAGATATCCTGAAGAGAACGTAGCGCTTCTTCTGCCTGAGAGTGGGAGGGAGGGGCTTCATTCTTCGATCACCTCCACCACAGGCGGCCGGTTGACGATAGATTCTACAGATTGAAGTCCTAACTTCGTCTCATCCTCCTCCATCCCGAAGATATCGCATAAGGATAGGATCTCATCCACTGATCTCATACTGATATATGATGAGGCTCCCGATGAGATCGAGACGGGAAAACCAAACTTCCCCCGGAACATCAGGATCTCTGCAAATGATTCGAGCGCTTTCTGGCGGGATATGCCTCTCCTGCATATGATCGCCGATAGGTCGATATCGACGGCTATTGAATTCTCTGCTGCATTTTTCGCGCACACGTCGTCGAAAGCCCGCTTGCCCGCATCATGGATTCCGCGGAGGATGCTCACACCGCCGGTTGAAAGAGCCGCCCTGTTAAAGGACGCGTCTCCCGCTTCGGCCAGGACGAGGTCGTATCCGGTTTTGCACTTCCTTATCGCTCTTACGAGATCGTTCTGGTTTTTGGCCTTAACGCAAAGCCCCCTGTATATCCGCACCCCGGAATACTCCGGGGGAAATTCACCGGGAAAAACGCCGGCTGAACAGACTATGCTGTCAAAACCCATGTAACGCGCCTCAAGCGCAAATCTGCGGACGGACGTATCTCCAGAGGGATACGGAAATACGCAGGCGTCAGAATATGCCATACCAATTAATAATTGAAAAAAGGTTGGGAAATTACTTTCCTCTGTTCTGGTTGGAACGGATGCTCGGGCGGGTCTTCTCAGTACCTCTGCCTCTCTTCATCATTCCACGTCCTTTCACACCTGAACTTGTAAGTCCACGCTCGGCACGACCCCTGTGCTTGTTGTCGCCCATCCACGAGAGATGTGCGTCGTTCTTAATGGCAGGGTGATGGCCGTCTACGAGGATAACCTCGTAATACTTGGCTTTACCGTCCTCTCCGACCCAGTATGAGTTAAGAACTTCCATGTTCACGAATTTGCGTGCGGCACGCTCTTCAGCGATCCTCTGGATGCTCTTGCCCATCGTACTCTTGCGCATACCCATGCGGTTCGTCCTGCGCCCGCGGATGTAGCGCGGTTTCCTGCGGCCACCGCGGCGGACCTTGACGCGGCAGACGATGATCCCCTGCTTTGCACGGTACCCGAGGTTTCGTGCACGGTCGATCCTTGTAGGTCTTTCGATACGGACAACACTTCCCTGGCGGCGCCATTCCTGCATGCGGTTCCAGAGGAGTGTCTTTACTTCGGAATCGTCCGGGCGTTTCCATGCGTCGCGGACGTATCCATACATTGATTTTACCATCTTTGATTCACCATGAAAGGTTCAGCCCGCCTGAAGCAGGCCACATCCCTTTGTGCTCCTGGAGGGACGCATCCCCACAGTTCTTTACAGTTTTGTTATTGTAAGTATTAAAATAGAGGGTTTGAACGGGAGTTCACTCACCCTTTTCTCTTCTCGACGACGTGGATATCCTCGATTCCGGTCTCGGGATACTGGCCGTCCTCGTCCTTCTCGGCCGACTTGACCATATCCCATATAGTGAGAAGGGCAATCGAGACTCCGGTAAGTGCTTCCATCTCCACACCCGTCTTTCCGTACGTCCGGACCGTGCATACCGCCTCTATACAGGGCTCCCCCTCAATATCGTTGAAGTCGATGTTCACCCCGCCGACAGGAAGTGGGTGGCACATGGGGATCAGGTTTGAGGTCTGCTTCACCGCCTGAATCCCCGCAACTCTCGCAGTTGCAAGAACATTGCCTTTGACTACTTCGCCGCTGCGGATTGCAGCGACAGTCTCCTCGCGCAGGTATATCTTTCCGGCGGCAACTGCCACTCTGCCTACATCAGGCTTGTCGGTCACGTCGACCATATACGCTTTATCGTCCTTTATATGTGTAAATTCGGTCATTACTCAATCTCTCCCAATATTGCCCGCGGTATCCGGTCAAGGAGGTCGGTCGCGATCATGCCGTCGCCCGCCTCCCGGCCGGCCGCCATCCCGGCAAGGCCGTTCACGTATGAAGCGATACAGGCAGACTCGAATGCAGGGATTCTGCAAAGCAGCGCTCCGCAGATCCCTGCAAGAACATCCCCCGTACCCCCCGTCGTCATCCCCGGGTGGCCTGTGCGGTTGAACCTGACCCGGCTGCCGTCCGTAATAATGTCTGTTTCACCCTTCAAAAGAATTGCCGGATTGCCCTCAAGACCGCCTGCGATGCTGCGGAGGGCCTTTGCCTTCTCATACAGTGATCCAGAGGGGCTGAAACCCGACATCCTCTCAAGTTCACCCGCGTGAGGAGTGTATATGGTCTCGGAAGCCGCAGGGAGTGGTCTTCTGAGAGCGTCGGCATCGAATACGGCCTTCTTCATATAAGGTGCGGCCTTTGTAACGACATCATGGCTTTTATCCCCGAGGCCGCACCCGCACACGACCGCATCGGATTCCCCGATTAACTTAATTATATCTCCCAGGTGCGATTCCGAGATAAAGGAGCCTTCGAGTTCCTCTACAATTATATCGGGGCATGGCATCATCACAGGCGATGCCACCCTCACGATATCGGCACCGGCCCTAAGTGCGGCCATCCCTGCGAGATACGGTGCCCCCTGGTAAGGCCCTCCGCCTATGACAAGCACCCTGCCGCCCGCCCCCTTGTGAGCGGACGAATCTTTCACAGGGAGCATCGAAAGATCGCCGGGACCGGTGAATATCTCGGCCCCGAGCGGTATCCCTATATCCACCCTCCCGGAACCGGGAACCTTGGGCCTGTGGAACCCGCAGATGATATCCGGGTTTATTCCGGGTGTCGGAAGGTCGGCGGATATGATCTTTGCGCCGGAGAGAGGGACTGCTTTTACCATGGATGAATAAGGCTCGCGGAGGCTGCCGTGGGCACCTGTTCCAAGTATCGCATCTATTATCACACCGGCACTGTCGTAGAGGCCCAAAATCCCCTCAACATCCCCCGGGCATGAAACAGGGTGAAGGGTGACTGCACAGTGTTGCAGGATTTTGAGGTTTTCAAGAGCACCCGGAGTCTTTACGCCGTCTTTGGGAAAGACCACGTGAACCTCCGCCTCGCGCTGGAGATGGCGGGCGGCCACGAATCCGTCGCCCCCGTTGTTCCCGCCCCCGCATAGTACCAGAACCTTCTCCGGCGAGTATCCCAGTGCGGCTTTTGCAAGCCCTGCACCCGCCGATTCCATCAGCCGCAGCCCCTCTATACCGAGGTGCATGGCGTTCTTATCCACCGCCCGCATCCTCTCAGGCGTAATTATTCCCGTCTCCTCGAATTCCCTGAGCCTGTCGTCCTCTTTCATCCCGGCATCCCCTTTGGTAAAGATCTCTTGCGCCTGAAGAGTAAATCCTTTTTGCGCACCTTCATATTTTCTTCCCTGACAAAATGACCTCCATTTTAAACCCGTGATACAAACATTATCACAGATGGGTCTCGACAATGACATCTCCGCAGTTGCCGGGATGATAAAAGAATCA